>MNDB01000028.1 GCA_001914705.1 Actinobacteria bacterium 13_2_20CM_68_14
AGGCCGACAGCGCGGTAGTAGTGCGAGAGCGCGACTGTGCGATCCGCGAACGTGGTGTCCCTCGAGAACGAGAACATCGCCGCCCAGGGGCTCGCCTTCATTCCGCCGGCCTGCGACAGCTGGGCGGCAACTGCGCGAAGCCCGTCCAGGTCGGCCGGGGCGGCGCCGTTGTGACCTTCAGCGCGCAGGACGCCGAGCATCAGCGCCCAATTGACGTGGCTCGCCTGGGCGACGGTCCGCAGGTGCTTCGCGAATCGCGGCTTCAGCCGAAGCGACGGCGGGGTCGGATCCGAGAGCGTCCTATTCAGCCACACGACCCCGGCCGAGGCGCCTTCGAGCTCGGGAGCCGGAGGGGGCGAGCTCTGCTTGCGCACCGGGAAGTGATGCTGACGCGCGCGCACGCTCATCGTGCGGGCGTACTTGCGCCGAGAGCCTTGCTTCGAGACGGCCGGCTTCGCCAGGCGCGCGACAGAGCCCGAGCGGGTCGCAGCCTTCTGTACGGCGGCCTGCGCGGCGACCGGGGACGCCGGGGCGCTGACCGGCGCCGGGGCGGCCGGCGGAACGACCGTGTCCGGGGAGGGCGAGGAATCGCCGGAGTCTCCCGACCCGGTGGCGGGCGCGAGTGCGCCGCCGTCGGAGCCGGAGCCCGAGTCGGTTGCGGGCGCCGGGTCGGTCGAGGTGGTCGCGGTCGCATCCGTCGTCGTCCCGTCGGTCGAGGCCAGGCCGCTTACGGCGGAGTCCTCGAGCGACGAGCGAACCTGGTCGCCCGCCGTGGCCGAGAACGCGGCGCCGGCTACGAACAGGGCTGAGAACGTCATCGCGACTGCAGCCCGCCGCCGTCGAGAACGGGGCTTCGTGCTCTCGGGGACCGGAACCGGCGCGACCGTGACTTCGCCGTCGCCGTTCTCGTCCCACTCGTCCCAGGCTCGCCCGTGGCGCAGCCTGCTGATCAGTGAATTCCGTCGTGGCATTGCCTATCGCTCCGTTTTTCGGGCGCCGAGGCCGCCACTTCGACGCGGATTCTGACTTCGGATCCGCGGGCCGTACGGACTGACCTGACTATCGACAAGGCAAGCACCCGGCACTCCCCCGAAGTAGGGAGATCGACAAGCAATCATCAAACCGAGGGATACGCCGCCGGCGAGGCGATCACGATGATCGCTGCATCTGAGCCATAAGGCGGCGCGGCCACGCCGAACAAACGGAGGAACTTCCAGCGTGACCGACAATTGCCGCCAGCTTCTTAGGCTCGTTCTTCACCAAGACAGTCTTTTCTGTGCCGCTTATTTGGCTCGAAATTGGGCGAGCCCTCTGGGGCGCCCGTGCCGCAGCAGAAGGGAGGTGAACTAAATGTTGAAGCTCCTTGCATTCGCGCAGAGCTGGGCGAGGGACGCCGCAGAGTCGCTCCAGAAGCGCGAGGAGGGCCAGACGATGGCCGAGTACGGCGTGGTTCTTGCCGTCATCACGCTGATCGTGGTCGTCTCGATCGGCTTCCTCTCCGGCGCCATCGCCGGCGCGATCGATCAGGTCACCGCGATTCTCCCCTAGTCGCTCGCTACGTCCGTAGAGAAAAAGGGCCCCTCCGCATTGGGGGGGCCCAACCCAAACGAAACAGATGAAAGATCCCGTGAAGAAGAGAAATCAAATCCGCAACGAGCAGGGCCAAACGATGACCGAGTTTGCACTCGTGCTTCCGGTCCTCGCATTGATCCTGTTCGCCGTCATTCAGTTCGGGATTGTCTTCAACAACTACATCACTTTGACGGATGCCACACGCGCCGGCGCCCGCAAGGCGGCCGTGAGCCGCCAGGACCCGAATCGAAATTCGGCCGTGATGAGCGCCGTCCGGAGCTCGGCTTCGGACCTCACAAGCTCGAAGCTCTCCGTCTCGCCGCCGAGCTCCACCTGGGACCCCGGGGCCGACGTCACCGTCACGGCCTCTTACCCCTACTCGATCAGCCTCCTCGGCTTCGCCGTGAAGTCGGGTCAGCTCTCGAGTACGACAACGGAGCGAGTCGAATGAACGCACGCGCACAAAGCAACCAAGGACAGGCAACGGTCCTCACCGTGGTTTTTCTGGCCGTCCTGCTCGGGATGGCGGCGCTCGTCCTCGACTTCGGATCGTGGTATCGCGCCGACCGCGACACGCAGTCGACCGCCGACTCCGCGGCGCTGGCGGGCGCGCAGGCACTTCCCAACGACACCAGTGAGGCCGCCAGCCTCGCCTCGAGCTACGCGGGCAAGAACGGTGGCGGTCTCGACAGCGTCAAGTTCTCCAGCTCCTACGGGACCGACGACACGATCAACGTGGCCGTTAAGAAGAGCGCGCCGGGAATCTTCTCGAAGCTCTTCGGAGTCAACTCGGTCAACGTCGGCTCCAAGGCGACGGCGCGCACCGCGTTGATCTCGTCGGCCAAGTATGTCGCGCCGATCGTCGTCAAGAACACGCACCCGAAACTGCTCGGCACCCCAGGTTGTCCGTGCTTCGGACAGAAGGGCTCGAGCAAGAACCTGACGACGATTCCGCTCAACCGAAACGGCGCGCCGGGCGCCTTCGACCTGCTGAACCTCGACGGAACCAAAGGCGGAACGAGCGGCGGGCGCCTCGCGGATTGGATGCTGAAGGGCTACGACGGCTACCTCGACATCGGCCAGTTCTACAGCGACCCCGGCGCGAAGTGGGACGACTCGCATTTGCACAACGCGCTCGACGCGCGGATCGGCACCACCCTCCTCTTCCCCGTCTACGCACCTCCTCAGCTACGACGCCCGCGGAAGCAGCGGCTCGATCACGGGCTATTTCACCGAAGTGATCTGGAGCGGTCTGCAGTCCACTGGCGGGTCCGGCCAACCGCCGAACTTCGGCGCACGTTCAGTCCAGCTAATCGGTTAGTCCTCGAACAGAGAAAGACAAGGTGACATGACTTATCGCGTCAGAAATATCGGGATCGCGGTCGCGCTGGCAGTCATCGCGGCCCTCCTAACCAGCTTCTACGTGACGAATTACAAGCGCCACGTACAGCGGGGCGAGGACCACGTGACGGTGCTCGTCGCCAAGCACGACATCCCGGTCGGCACCGCCGGCTCCGACGCCGTGGGCATGATGTCCACGACGGAGGTGCCTCGGCGGAGCGTCGTACCGGGCTCGATCTCGAGTCCTGACGAGATCAAAAGCCTCGTCGCCTCGCAGGAGACGTTCGCGGGCGAGCAGATCACGACTCAGCGCTTCTCCTCGGTCGCCCAGACCGGCGTCGAAGGCCAGTTGAGAGGGAACCTGCGCGCATTCCAGGTTGCGGGAGACCAGAACCAACTCCTCGCCGGGACCCTCAAGGACAACGACCACGTCGACCTGGTCGCCGCGATCACGGTGGGCACAAGCGGAACCGACTACGTGTTCAGCCGCGTCGTCCTGCGCGACCTGAAGGTGCTCCAGGCCCCGAGCACCCCCGCGCCGGGGGCCAAGATCACCGGCGGCGCCGGACAGACGACGTACGCGCTGATTGCGATGACCGACAGCCAGGCCCAGAAGTTCCAGTGGGTCCTCACCAACGCCGACTCGTCGACGAGTCCCGGCTGGCACCTCGAGCTCAGGCCGATCACACACGCAACCGACAGTCCCGACCACCTCGACAGCGTCAAGACGGTGCTCCGCGACGGCCTCAGCCGTAAGGCGCTCCGCGCGCTCGGCAGGTAGGAGGCCCTCGATGAACACAAACAACGAAATGGAACAGACCAGCCGAGACAGCGTCCGGGTCTTCGTGACGGGCGTCTGCGACGGCCTCCCGGACCTCCGCGAGGCACTGGGCAAGCACCCCGAGATCGAGCTCGTCGGTTGGAGCGACAACGTTCTCGAGGGTGCCTCCGGCCTGACCGGGGGTCACCTGCAGGTGGTGCTGCATGCGACGCGCAGCGCGACTTTGCCGGCCAACGACGTGGCCGCGATCCGCGAATACACCAAGGCGCCGGTGATCCTGCTCGCCTCCGGGGGCTCGCCGAGCCTGCTGGAGGACGCGCTCGAGGCCGACGTCGCCGACGTCATCCTGCTTCCGCAGCTGACCGACAACGTCGTCTTCGCGATCCGGAAGGCTTGCCACAGCGGCCGCAAGCAACAGGCGAGCGGCGGTGGGCGCCAGGGCCGCCTGGTGACCGTATTCTCGCCCAAGGGCGGCACCGGCAAGACGGTCCTCTCGACGAACATCTCCGCCTCGCTGGCCAAGCACTGGGGCAAGCGGGCGCTCCTGCTCGACCTCGATCTCCAGTTCGGCGACGCCGCGATCATGCTGGGGATCGAGCCGGACAAGACGATCTACGACCTCGTTACAGCTCCCGGAGAGCTCGATTCCGAGAAGCTCGCCGGCTACACGACCCGGCACGCGTGCGGGCTGGACGTTCTGCCCGCGCCGTTGCGGCCGGAGGACGCGGAGCTCGTGACCGAGGCCAAGCTGGCCCGCCTGCTCGAGGTTGCGCGCGAGTCGTATGACGTGATCGTCGTCGACACCTCGCCGTTCTTCCACGGGCCGATGCTGGCGACCCTCGACCGCACCGACGAGCTGCTGCTGCTGACGAGCCTGGACGTGCCCACGATCAAGAACGTCCGGCTCTCGCTGCAGACGCTCGAGCTGCTCTCGTTCCCTCGGGACCGGATCAAGGTCGTCCTCAACCGGGCGAACTCGAAGGTTGGGATGCAGCGCAAGGAGGTCGAGGCTGCGCTCGAGATGGGCGTCCGCCACGAGGTTCCGAGCGACCGGGCAGTCCCCTTGGCCGTCAACCGGGGCAACCCGGCCGTGCTGGCCGACGGGAAGTCGGAGTTCTCGCGCTCCGTGCGCGAGCTCGCCAAGTCACTCGTCACGGCCCAGGCCGTCGCCAAGGAGCGCAAGAAGTTCCTGGCGGCCCTGGCAAGGACCTAGCATGGGCCTTTCCGACCGCATCAAGAGCAACGGCAACGGCTCGACCGCCGCGGTCGAGCACCCCGGGCAGGCGGCGCTCGGCGAGCAGATCGTGGAGCACCGCGCCGTTGCCGACCCGTACGCCGAGCTCAAAACCGAGATCCACCACGCCTGCATCGCGAAGCTCGGCCCGCAGCTCTTCACCACGCAGTCGGACGAAGAGCTCTCCGAGCGCGTGCTCCGTGCGGTCACCGAGCAGCTCGCGCTCGACCGCACGCCGCTCACTCGGGAAGAACGACGGCAGGTCACGCGTGAGATCACAGACGACATCCTCGGCTACGGCCCGCTCGAGCCGTTCCTCCATGACGACACCGTCAGCGAGGTGATGGTCAACGGTCCCGATTCGATCTACATCGAGCGGTCGGGAAAGATCGAGCACACTGGAGCGGCCTTCGTCGACGACGCGCACCTGATGCGCATCATCGACAAGATCGTCTCCACCGTCGGTCGCCGCATCGACGAGTCCTCGCCGATGGTCGACGCCCGCCTCCCTGACGGCTCGCGTGTGAACGCGATCATCCCGCCCTTGGCCCTGCGCGGGCCGACGCTGACGATCCGGAAGTTCTCGCGCGACCCGTACACGATGGACGACCTGATCAACTTCGGGTCGATCACGCCGAAGGCGGCCCAGTTCCTCGCCGCCTGCGTCAACGGGAAGCTGAACATCCTGATCTCGGGCGGTACCGGCACCGGTAAGACGACGACCCTGAATGCGATGTCCGCCTACATCCCGAACGTCGAGCGGATCGTGACGATCGAGGACGCGGCGGAGCTCCAGCTCCAGCAGCAGCACGTGATCACGCTCGAGTCGCGGCCGCCGAACATCGAAGGCCAGGGTGAGGTCCGCATCCGCGAGCTCGTGCGTAACTCGCTGCGAATGCGCCCCGACCGCATCATCGTCGGCGAGGTCAGAGGCCCCGAGACGCTCGACATGCTCCAGGCGATGAACACGGGCCATGAGGGCTCGCTGACGACGATCCACGCGAACTCCCCACGCGACGCGCTCTCGCGACTCGAAACGCTCGTCATGACGGCGGGCATCGAGCTGCCCCATCGCGCGATCCGCGAGCAGATCGCAAGCGCCTTCGATCTCCTGGTCCAGATCACGCGCCTGGTCGACGGCTCCCGCCGGATCACGCACATCTCCGAGGTGCTCGGCATGGAGTCGGACGTGGTCACGCTCCAGGACGTCTTCGTTGCGAAGCCCCCGGACGAGGAACAGGCGAGCTCCGCGGCGGGGAGACTGCTCGGAGCGCTCGAGTGCACCGGCCTGAAGCCGCATTTCCTCGAGAAGATGGCCACGAACGGCGTCGTCTTGCCGCCCCAGTTCTTCAACGAGGAGCTGGCTGGCTACGTCGGCAACTCGAACGCCTCGTACGGGAGCTTTCAATGAGCCGAAAGAGAGGCGTTTTCCGGCTCGGATTGGTAACCGGCCTGGCTGCGCTCGCCACGACGACGGGCACGGCAAGTGCCGGCGTCAGGCTCAACGGTGTGGACTTCGGCGCGTATCCACAAGTCCGCACGACGGTGGTCACCTCCGCGTTTTCGTCTACGCAACCGAGCCTGTTCGAGAACGGACAGCGGGTCGTCGGACTGCAGGCCGTCAATCTCGGCCGCTGTAAGAACGTCGTGCTCGCGCTCGACACCTCCCGCTCGATGGCAGGAAAGCCACTCGTTGAGGCCGCGACAGCGGCAACCGCGTTCGTGGCCGCGAAGCCCGCCTGCGACCGCGTCGCGCTGGTCACCTTCGGCCAGCATGCCTCGCAGGAGGGTGCGTTCTCTACCTCGACGATCGACGCGGACAACACGCTCCGGACGCTCGCTGTCGGAGCGAACTCCGGCACGGCGCTGTGGGACGCGGTGGATCTTTCTGCCCGTCTGCTGGCAAGCCAGCAGGGAGGTCGCGTTGTCGTCCTGCTCACCGACGGCGACGATGTCGGCAGCAGGGCGTCGGAGAGCGACGCCATTTTGTCGCTGCACAAGGCAGGCGCAGTGGTCTACCCGATCGCATTTGGCTCCCGTGCCGACTCGTCCGGCCTCGAGCGGCTCGCACGCGAAACCGGAGGGAGCTTCCACGCAGCCGCCACGAGCACGACCTTGAGCGGCATCTACCGTTCAATCGGGCTTGAGCTCCGCCGCACGTGGCGTGTCCGTTATCTGACGACGGCTCGCCCGGGCGACAAGCTCGAGTTGAAGGCAAGCGTCGGCAGCTTCGGCTCGGACACGACGAGCGTGAGCGTGCCCGGAAGCGGCTCGGCCACGAACGACAAGCCGTCACCGCTGCTGCCCGACTCGTTCTACGGAAGGGCCGGCGACCTGCTCTTCACACTGCTCGCAGCCTTGCTTGTGCTCGCGGCCGGAATCCTCGCCGCCTCGACCCTCAGGGGCTCGTGGCTGAAACGGCGCCTTGCAGCTCACGTCGAGCCTTCGCGGGGCCGCGCCGCCAAGCACCGAACCGGCCGTGAGCGCTTGGCGATGCTCAGCGGCCTGTTCCGGGTAACCGAGAGCACCTTCGCACACCGCCGCCAGTGGCGGAACCTGCAGCTTCTGCTCGAGCGGGCCGACCTGCCCCTGCGCACGGTCGAGTTCGCCTGGCTCTTGATCGGCTGCTCGTTCGTCCTCGCCGTGTTCGCAGCGATCATTAGCGGAGGCGCGATTCCGATCCTCGCCTGTTTCCTGGTCGGAGGCTTTGTCCCGTACCTGGTCGTCTGGATGAAGGCGAAGCGGCGGATGCAGGCTTTCGAGGATCAGTTGCCCGACCTGCTGATCACGATGGCCGCCTCTCTGAAGGCCGGGCACAGCTTCAAGCAGGGGATCCAGAGCGTCGTCGACGAAGGCCAGGATCCCGCCGCCAAGGAGCTCCGGCGCGTTCTCACCGATACGCAGCTCGGCCGCCCGATGGAGGCAGCGCTGCAGGAGACGGCCGACCGCATCGGCTCGAAGAACTTCTCCTTCGTGATCACGGCCGTGAACATCCAGCGGCAGGTGGGCGGCTCGCTGGCCGGCCTGTTCGACATGGTCGCCGACACCGTTCGCGACCGCCAGCAGTTCGCGCGCAAGATCCGCTCGCTAACCGCAATGGGCCGCATGGCGGCCTACGTCCTGGTCGGGCTGCCGTTCTTCATCGCGCTCGCGATGACGGTGCTGAACCGGACGTACATGGACCCGCTCTTCAACACGCGCACCGGGCACATGCTGATCATGGTCGGTCTGACGATGATGGCGTTCGGGTCACTAGTCCTGAAAAAGATCGTCTCCTTCAAGGGGTGAACCCGTGCTTCTAATCCTGCTCGCAGTCCTCTTCCTCGCCGGCGCGGCCTACCTCTTCGGCGAGGCCGCAACGGCGCCCGCCCGCGACCGCGAGGTCTCGGTGAAACGCGCCGCCAACTATGGAAAGTTCCGGGCCGCGCTCGGGACCCGGGATCAGCCGTTCCGCGACCGTGTGATCGAACCCGCGGTCGAGCGGCTTGCCAAGCTCGTGCTGAGGATTCATCCGAAGACCAGCGTCGACGGCGTTCGCGGCAAACTGCTCGCGGCCGGCCTTGGTCGCACCATCTCACCGAGCGCCTTCCTCGCAGCGAAGGCGGCCGTCGGGATCGGCGCTGGGTTGGTCGGAATGATCTTCGGCGGCGCACTTTCCGGGGGCATCGGCCTCTTCCTTGGCGCCGCTCTCGGGGCACTCGGCTTCCTCGCTCCCGATTTCGTGGTCGGCGCGCGTGCCCGAAAGCGCCGCGAGCTGATCCGTGCCCAGCTGCCGGACGCGCTCGACCTGCTCGCGGTCAGCGTCGAGGCCGGCCTCGGCTTCGACGGCGCGATCTCCAAGCTGACCGACCACACGAATCTCGCCAGGACGCGCTGAAGAAGCTCTCCGCGCGGTGCGACACGCCCGAGGTCTCGGGCTTCAGCAGGGCGATCATTCAGGCCGACCAGCTCGGGATCTCCCTGGGCCGGATCCTGCGAGTTCAGGCGACCGACACGCGCCTACGCCGCCAGGCCGCGGCGGAGGAGAAGGCGATGAAGGCGCCGATCAAGATGCTCTTTCCCACCGTGTTGTTCATCTTCCCGGCGATGTTCCTGGTCATCCTCGGCCCCGCGTTCCTCAACCTGTCCAAGATCTTCTAGGAGAAGACAATGGCGCCCGACAAAGACACGAACGAGACCAAGAAGAAGGAGTTCGGCACCGGCCTGCGGGCACAACTCGAGCGCAGGCGCGAGGAGCCGGAGGCGGCGATCCAGCCCGTCCACCGTCACTTCCGACGGCGCCACCGACGAGCTTCGGAAGGAACTGGCCGCCGCCCAGGCGCGTGAAGCCGCATTGACGGCGGCGCTCGCCGAGCAGCAGGAGGTCTTCGAGGCGGGCATGGAGTCCGACCAGGGCTTGGCTCGCCGCGCCTCCACGCTCGATGAGCGTGACGCGAAGCTGGCCGAGTTCCAGGCAGAGCTCGAGGAGCGCGAGCGCAAAGTCCGCGATCAGCGGGAGACGATTGAGGCCGAGCACGCCCGGCTCGCCGAGCTCCAGGCCGAGCTCGCGGCCGAGCAGCAGCTCTCGATCGAGCGGCAAGAGCAGGCCGAACGAAAGCTCAATGAGCTGAAGAGCTTCGAACGGGACCGCTCCAAGTTCTCGCACGAGCTCGAGAAGCAGCGGAAGGCTCTCGCCGACCGTGAGCAGAAGCTCTCCCGCGCCGAGCAGGAGCTCGAGGCGCGAGAGCGCGCGGGCATCGTCAAGCTCGAAGGCCGCGAGCGGGCGCTCGCGAAGCGCGAGGACGAGTGCCGTGCGCGCGACAAGGAAGTCTCGGAGCGCGAGCGCAAGTTCTCCTCGCGCGAGGCCGACCTCAAGAAGGAGGCCGCGCGCGTTGCGGCCAAGGACGAGGCCCTCGGCGAGCGCGAGGCCGAGCTGCTGCTCAAGCAGGAGCGGCTGCGCGGAGATCTCGAGTCGCTCGAGCGCGACTACACGGACAAGACCGCCGTCGTCCGCGAGGCGGCGGTGCGCTCGGCTGAGCTCGATCAGCGCGAGGTCGAGCTGTCCGCCCGCGAGGCCGAGCTGAACAGGCTCAAGGCCGAGCTCGCGCATGCTCAGCGCGACATGAGCTTCGGCGCCGACCTCGAGCAGCGAGCCAAGCAACTCGAGGAGCGCGAGCGCGAGCTCGCGGGCCGCGAGTCCGCCTTGACGAGCCAGGAAGGCCTGACGGACTCCCAGGCAAAGCGCCAGGATCGGCGCGAAAAGCGGCTCGCGTCGATGGAAGAGGCGATCCGCGACCGAGTCCGCGAGCTCGACGAGCGGGAGGGGGAGGTCGACCAGCGCCAGGCAGCCCTCGACGCCGACATCGACCTTCGCACCGACAAGATCGAGGTCCGCGAGTCGGCCCTCGCCGAGCTCGAGGCGCACCTGACCCAGAAGGAAGCCGAGCTCGCCACCTACGTCGGCAAAGCGCAGACGGAGCTCCAGCGCCGCGAAGCCGTCTGGTGGGACAAGCAGCTAGGCCGCGAAGAGGCCGGCGCCGAGCCGGTCGAAGTGGACGCCGCGTAGGCCCGCGCGACCTCAAGTAACAGTCTGTTACTAACTCGGTTTCGGGGCCGGAGAGAGGCTTTCCGGCCCCTCGAGTGTCTGTCCGGGCCGTGTCGTTCTTTGCAACAGACTGTTACTTGGCTTGGGGTCGCGGGCTTGGGCGCTATCCTCGCCCCCGTGGCGCAGCGCGTTCCTGCCGTGGGGGAGGACCCGGCGCGGCTGGCCATTCGCGGGCGGATCGCAGCCTCCGTCGCGCAACATGCCTTGCTCGCGGCAGGTGTCGTCTGGGCGATCTGGCTCGCCGCCGTCCTCGGGGTCGTGATCGGCGGCGTCGAAGCCGGAGCGATCTCAGATCCGCACCACAGTTGGCTCCACTATGGCGGGCCGCTCTGGCCCCTCTTCACCTGGGACTTCGGCTGGTACCGCGCCGTTGCCGAGTTCGGCTATCCGCACGGCCACGGCGGGCCGTTCTACGCGTTCTTCCCGCTCTGGCCGCTCGTCCTGAGGGCGTCCGGCTCGATTCCGGACTGGGCGGCGGCGCTCGCGGTCGTGATCGCGGCGAGCGGGCTCGCCTTCCTAGGAGTCGCCGCCTCGAACCCATCCGGACAGGCCCGGCGCGCCGCGCTCGCGCTTGCCTGCTGGCCCGGCTCGTTCATGCTGCTGCTCGCCTATCCGGACGTGCTTGCGCTTGCCGCGGCTGCCTGGGCGGCCGCGCTCGTCCTGCGCGGGCGACCCTTCCTGGCCGGGGCGCTCGGCGCGGTCGCGGCGGTCGCGCGGCCGACCGGCTTCCTGATCGCGATCCCGCTCCTCCTGGTCGCGCGCGGGCCTCGCGCCCGGGCCGTCGCCGCGGGAGCCCCTCTCGCTGCGGCCGTGGCCGTCCAGATCTACTTCTGGCGCCGAAGCGGCGATGCGCTCGCCTTCATCCATGCCCAGGAGCTGCCGGTCTGGAACCGGAACGGCCCGAGCCGCTTCTCGAAGTGGCCGGGCCACATCGCGCACGCCTTCAGCGTCCACGCCTGGCTGCTGATCGCAGGGGCTCTGGTCGGCGTGGTGCTGGTCGCCCTGGTCGCCCGTCGCTTTGGCCGCTGGTACGCAGGCGCCGTTGCCTATGCGCTGGTCGCGGCGGCGCTCCTCTTCGGCGCGCAGACGCCCCAGTCCCGGATCGAGAGCGCAGTCCTGGCCGTCGCGGTTCCGATCCTCGGGGTGCTCTGGTGGCTCGGTCCC
>MNDB01000064.1 GCA_001914705.1 Actinobacteria bacterium 13_2_20CM_68_14
AACTCGGGATCCGACTCCATCGAGTTGCACTCGGAGACGCAGCAGCCGCACATGATGCAGAGCGCTTCCTTCTGGATCACGTTCGTCTGCTGCTGCGAGACGATCCGCTCTTGCTCGAGCACCTCGTCGTAGCCGGGCTCGAGCCACGGTTTCATCCGCCGGATCTTGTTCCAGAACGGATCCATATCGACGACGAGGTCCTTGACGATCGGCATGTTCCCCATCGCGGAGATCACCGGCACGTGGCCGCGCTCGACGATCGGCAGCATCCGCTCCTTGCAGGCGAGGACCGCGCGGCCGTCCATCCGCATCCCGCAGGAGCCGCAGATCATCATCCGGCAGCTCTTGCGGTAGGCCAGCGTGCCGTCCTGCTGGTCCTTGATCAGGTCGAGCACGTCGAGCAGGCAAGCCCACTCGGGCGCCTCGATCTCGTAGTCACGAAGTTCGCGGTCACCGCTGTCTGCGTCGTAGCGCCAGATCTTGAGCGCGACATTCATCAGTACGTCCGCTCCATCGGCTGCCACTTGGTCATCGTCACCGGCTTCCAGTCGAGGACCGGGGCGTCGGCGATCCAGCGAACGAGCGTGTGCCTGAGGTAGTTCTCGTCGTCGCGGTCCGGGTAGTCGTAGGGGCGCGCGTGGGCGCCGCGGCTCTCCTTGCGGGCAAGTCCGCAGACGACCATGCACTGGGCCAGCTCGAGCAGGAAGCCGAGCTCGAGTGCCTGGGTGAGGTCGTTGTTGAACACGTCTCCCTTGTCGTCGACGACGATGTGCTCGTAGCGCTCGCGCAGGCCCGAGACGATCTCGCCCTGCTCGCGCATCTGATCTTCACGGCGGAAGACGCCGAAGTTCTCGTGCATCGTCTCAGCCAGCTCGTTGCGGATCGACCACGGCCGCTCTCCGTCTGTGCGGTCGAGCAGGACCTTGAGGTCACGCTCGGCGTCCGCCTCGACCGACTCGGGCACCTCGATCGTCGTGTGCGTCAAGGCCCAGTCGGCGGCGTGGCGACCGGCTCGCTTCCCGTAGGTGATCGTCTCCATCAGCGCGTTGCCGCCAAGGCGGTTCGCGCCGTGGACGGAGACGCAGGCGCACTCGCCGGCCGCGTAGAGGCCCTCGAGCTCGGTGCGCCCGTCGAGATCGGTGTCGACGCCGCCCATGTGGTAGTGGGCGCCCGGCCGCACGGGGATCGGGTCGTGGATCGGATCGACGCCGGCGTAGGTCATCGCCAGCTCGCGGGTTCCGTGCAGCCGCTCGATGATCTTCTCGGCGCCGAGGTGCCGCATGTCGAGCAGGACGTTGCCGTCGACACCCCGCCCCTCGTCGATCTCGGTCTGCTCGGCACGCGAGATGACGTCGCGCGACGCGAGCTCCATCGCGTTCGGCGCGTACCGCTTGAGGAAACGGTCGCCTTCCGAGTTCAACAGGTAGGCGCCCTCGCCGCGCGTGCCCTCGGTGATCAGGATCCCAGTCGGCGCCAGCGTGGTCGGATGGAACTGCATCATTTCCATGTCCTTCAGCGGCACGCCGGCGCGAAGCGCCATCGTCATCCCGTCGCCGGTGCAGGCGTAGGCGTTGGTGGTACCGACGTAGAGCCGGCCCGCGCCGCCGGTTGCGAGGATCACCGTCTTGGCGCCGATCGTCTTCAGGCCGCCGTTCAGCAGATCCCAGGCGATCACGCCCTGGCAGCGGTCGTCGTTGATCACGAGCTGCCAGGCGAAGTACTCCTCGTACGTCTGGATGTCGCGCTTCATCACCTGCTCGTAGAGGACGTGGACGAGCACGTGGCCCGTGATGTCGGCCGCGTAAGCCGTGCGCGGCTCGCCCGCGGCGCCAAACGGGCGCTGGGCAATCCGTCCGTCCTCGGTGCGCGAGAAGACCGCGCCCCAGTGCTCGAGTTGGTAGACGTCGTCCGGCGCCTCGTTGCAGAGCACCTCGACCGCGTCCTGGTCGCCGAGGTAGTCAGAGCCCTTGACGGTGTCGAAGGCATGCTTCTGGGGGTCGTCCTCGGAGGCGTTGC
Organism: Actinobacteria bacterium 13_2_20CM_68_14; assembly: GCA_001914705.1. Lineage (GTDB taxonomy): Bacteria > Actinomycetota > Thermoleophilia > Gaiellales > Gaiellaceae > 13-2-20CM-68-14. The sequence goes on from MNDB01000064.1 coordinate 2,017, forward strand.
CGAGCGCCGCGTTGATCCCGCCTTCGGCCGCGCCCGAGTGACTCCGAACAGGGTGGATCTTGGAGAGAAGCGCGACGTCGGCGCCTGCATCGAAAGCCTCGATCGCGGCCCGCATTCCCGCGCAGCCGGCACCGACGATCAGCACGTCGTGCTTCGCTTCCACTCGCTCGGACGCTATCGCAAGCGCTTGGGCTGCGGCTTCGTTGCAGCTGAGGCGAGACTAGCGCGCGTCAGGATCGAGCCTGCGCCGCTCGGCAAGCTCGGCCATGCCGCGTTCGTAGAGCTCGCGGAGCTGTCGCACGATCGGCGAATTCTCCGCCTCGAGTCGGGCCCGCTCGCTCCGCTCCTTCTTAGTCGGCTTCTTCTTCACCGCTTTCCTCCAAGAGCTCGCGGATCCGACGCAGTTCGACCATTAGATCTGCCAACGCACCGATGATAGCCAGCACTTCCGTGCGGTAGATCACGGGCTCGTCGGACGCTTCCAAAGCATTGGATCGTCGTCATTCCGTCGACCCGCCGCAAGATGTCCGGACGAGTCTGCGACGCTAGAGACAGCGTCGCTTGCGCTCTCAGACGCGTGGGCCCGCAGCGGCCACGTCGGCCCCCGCGTCGGCTACGAACTGCTCGAAGTTGTCGCGGAACATCTGCGCCAGCTCGCGGGCCTTGCGGTCGTACGCCTCGGCGTCGTGCCAGGTCGAGCGCGGGTCGAGCAGGCTCGAGTCGACACCCGGAACGGCTGTCGGAACCTCGAAGCCGAAGAGTTCGTCCGTTCTGAACTCGGCGCCCGCGAGCCCGCCGGACAGCGCTGCGTACAACAGCGCCCGCGTCGCGGCGATCGGCATCCGCTCGCCCTCGCCGAAGGGACCGCCCGTCCAGCCGGTGTTGACGAGCCAGACCGTCGCGCCGTGACGGTCGAGCCGCTCGCCGAGCATGTGGGCGTAGACAGCAGGCGGTTGCGTCAGGAACGGCGCGCCGAAGCAGGCGGAGAAGGTCGGCTGCGGCTCGGTGACGCCGATCTCGGTGCCTGCGAGCTTCGCCGTGAAGCCCGACAGGAAGTAGAACTTTGCCTGCTCGCGTGAGAGGCGCGCGATCGGCGGCAGGATCCCGAATGCGTCCGCGGTCAGGAAGACGACAGAGCTCGGATGGCCCGCACGCTTGGTCGGCAACGCATTCGCGATCTGCTCGAGCTTGTAGGCGGCGCGCGTGTTCTCGGTCTTCGAGTCGTCGTCGAGGTCGAGCACCCCGCGCTCGTCGATGATCACGTTCTCGAGGACGGTGCCGAAGCTCTGCGTCGTCTTGTAGATCTCAGGCTCGGCCTCCGGCGAGAGGCGGATCACCTTCGCGTAGCAGCCGCCTTCGAAGTTGAAGACGCCGTTGTCCGACCAGCCGTGCTCGTCGTCGCCGATCAGGTGGCGGCTCGGATCCGCGGAGAGCGTTGTCTTCCCGGTGCCGGAGAGCCCGAAGAAGATCGCGACGTCGTCCTCCTCGCCGACGTTCGCCGAGCAGTGCATCGGCAGGACGCCCTCGAGCGGTAGCCGGTCGTTCATCAGCGTGAAGATCGACTTCTTGATCTCGCCGGCGTAGAAGGTCCCGCCGATCACGATCTCGCTGCGGCTCAGGTGCAGGACGACGAACGTCGCGCTGCGGGTGCCGTCCTCCTCCGTCTCCGCCTCGACGACCGGGGCGTGGAGGATCAGCGCGCCGGGCTCGAAATCCTCGAGCTCCTCGTCGGTGGGCTCGATGAAGAGCGTCTTCGCGAAGAGCGCATGCCACGGGCTGTAGGTGATCAGGCGAACGCCGAGGCGGTGCGCCGGATCAGCGCCTGCGAACGAATCGATCACGTAGAGGTCCTGATGCTCGAGGAACGAGGTGACCTTGTCGCGGAGCCCCTCGAATTGCTCTTCGTTCAGCTCCTGGTTGACGGTGCCCCACCAGACTCGATCCTCCGACCCGGGCTCCCGGACGAGGAATTTGTCCTTCGGGGAACGCCCCGTGTGGCGCCCGGTGTCGACGACGAGCGGGCCGCCTTCTGCGAGCCGGCCCTCGTTTCGGCGCAGCGTGTGCGTGTAGAGGACCGAGGTCGAGGGATGGACGTGTACGCGGCCGTCGGCGTCGATTCCGTGCTCGCCGAGATCGATTCGCCCCTCGGCTCCGATCGTCATTGCCACGCCGCGTCTCCTTTCCGGTGGCGCAAAAAACGAGACCCGGCTTGCGCGGGTCGAGGGTCATATCGTACGCATGCTGCGGTTTCCAGGCGGCTTGTACCGTGGCTCCATGGAGCTGCGGCCCCCTGATCCCCCTCTCTCGGACCGAATCGTTTCGCTGCGACCGTGGACGCTGGACGACGTGCCGGCGATCGCCGCGGCATGCGACGACGTCGAGATCGCCCGCTGGATTCACGCGCTGCCGAGCCCGTACCGCGTGAGCGACGCGCGCGAGTACGTGGTCTCGACCGAGTCGGCCTGGAAGGACGGGCTCGGCGTGTTCTTCGCGGTCGTCGATTGCGCCTCCGGCGACGTCGCCGGTTCGATCGCGCTGCAAGTGCTCGACCGTGAGCTCGCGAACGTCGAGGTCGGCTACTGGACTGCGGCGCCGGCCCGCGGGCGCGGGCTGACGACGCGCGCGCTGAGACTTCTCTCGGACTGGGCCTTGCGCGAGGCCGGCGCCCAGCGGGTGCAGCTCCGGGCGGATGTCCTCAACACGGCGTCCCTCCGGGTCGCCGAGAAGGCCGGGTACACACGCGAGGGAACGCTTCGCGCGAGCGGATTCAACGCGCGCCAGGGCCGCCGCGTCGACTACGCCGTCTTCTCGCTGGTGGCGGGCGACGCCACGTAGAGGCTTCGGTCGCGCGAGCGCGAATCGCGCCTTCGTGGACGACCGAGTTGCAAGGTTCCTCGAGAGCCCCGCGCTGTCGGATTCGACGCGCCGTGCGTACGGCGTCGACGTGCGCCAGTTCAGCAGCTGGCTCTCTAGCCGCGGACTGAGACTCGACGACTTCGACGTTCGCGCCTTCGCGGAGTACGCCGCCGAGCTCGGCCGGCGCCGTCCGAAGCTGGCCCCGGCCACGATCGCGCGGAAGCTCGCCGCGGTGCGGGCGCTCGTACGGTTCGCGCTCGGCCCCGAGCGGGTTCCGGATACCTCGTTCGCGCCGAAGCGGCCACGGCGGCTGCCCGAGGCTCCGAAGTTGGAAGAAGTCGACTCGGCGCTCGCCGGGCTGGAGCAGGACGGCCCGCTCGGCCTGCGAAACCGCGCGCTCGGCGAGCTCGTCTACTCGGCCGGCCTCCGCAGTCGCGAAGCCGTCGACCTGAATCTGGGTGACGTCGACTTCGAGCAGGAGCTCGTTCACGTGCGCGGCAAGGGCGGCAAAGAGCGCATGGTTCCTCTCGGCGAGGAGGCCGCGCACTGGCTGGCCCGTTACCTGCACCAGGCCCGCCCCGACCTGGCGCGAGGCGCCGAGAATGCACTCTTCCTGTCCGCGCGAGGCCGGCGCCTGGACACGAGCACCCTCCGGCGGCTGCTGCCGCACCCGCACCGGATGCGCCACGCGTTCGCCACCCACCTGCTGGAGGGAGGAGCCGACCTGCGCACGATTCAGGAGCTGCTCGGGCACAGCTCGCTCTCGACGACGCAGATCTACTCGCACGTCGACGGCCGCCGCCTGCGCCGCGTCTACGACCGCTCGCATCCTCGGTCGTAGAGTCGTCTCGCGAGCGGACCTTGTTCACGCGCGCACGCGACGGGCACAGCCCCCGCCCTTTATTGGGTGGGGCTCTTCCCTCCTCCCTCGACGACGACGATAGCCCCCTCGGGCGCACGTGTCTGGGTCGGGAACGCGCCGATTCTGCGCCAAACGGGGTCGCCGCCGGCTGTGCAGGCTGCCGCGGCGACGCAGGCGATCGGCTCGGCGCCCCGAAATCAGGCCGGGGATGGCAGCAGCGGCCAGAGACCCTGACCTCGAAGGTTTCCTCGCACTCCTCGCGGCGACGCGGGCGCCGCGGACCGTCGACGCGTACCGCCGCGACCTGCTCGATCTCGCGGCGCACGTCGAGCGACCCCTCAAGGCCGTAACGACCGAGGAGATCGAGCGCTATCTCGCCGAGTTGCGCGCCGAGGGCCGCTCGCCGGCGACGCGGAGCGACAACCCCGCCGCTGCCGTCGCACTGCCACGCAAGGCGCGCCGGCTGCCGCGCACGCTGTCGCCGTCCGAGGCCGAACGGTTGATCGACGCCGCCGCCGGGACGACCCCACGCTCGCTCCGCGACCGCGCGCTGGTTGAGCTGCTCTACGGCGCCGGGCTGCGGGTCGGCGAAGCGGTCGGCCTCGGCAAGACCGACGTCGATCTCGAGCAGCGGCTCGTCAGAGCGACCGGCAAGGGCTCAAAGGAGCGGATCGTCCCCCTGGGCCGGCCCGCGGCCGACGCGCTGCGGCGCTACCTCTCGCGCGGGCGCCCCCACCTCGACCGCCGTCACCGGCCGGAGCTCTTCCTCAACGCCCAGGGCGGAGGTCTGACCCGTGCCGGGATCTTCCTCGTGCTGCGCCGGCTGGCAGAGAAGGCAGGGCTCGAGCCGGAGCGGGTCCACCCCCACCTGCTCCGCCACTCGTTCGCCACTCACCTGCTCGAAGGAGGCGCCGATCTCCGCAGCGTCCAGGAGATGCTCGGCCACGCCGACCTCGCCACCACCGAGCTCTACACGCACGTCAGCGACCGCCGCCGCCGCGAACTCTATTTCAGCGCTCACCCGCACGCACGCCGGCGCGGGGTTTCAAAGAGCTGAAAACTGTCGAAAACCAGGGAGGATGTCGCTTGGCCCGCACGCGCTCGCCCTCTTTGCTTCGAGCTTCTGCGTCGCGCTGCTGATGACTCTCTCCGGGATCCAGAAGAGCCTGCTCGGCTGGAAGAATCGCCGCCGTTACTGTCAGTCGTGCGGGCGGCAGCTGCGCAGCGGCTGCACCTGCCGCTAGCGGCCCTTCTTCTTCAGCAGCTCGGCGACCCGCTTTGCGGCCGCTCTTAGCTCGCGGTCGGCTTCGTCGTCGCCGGCGAGACTTTCGAGGATCACGATCGTGTCGCGCTGAGGCGAGCCGTTCTTCAGAGACATGACGGCCAGCCTGCGGACGGCCGGATTCTCCTCAGCGTCCGAAACCAGCTTGTGCAGCAGCGGCCGGTCTGCGTTGATATCGCCCGGATGGTCGCGGGAGAGGAGCTCTAGCGCCAGCAGGGCCGAGCCCCGGCAGGCCGGGCTCTCGTCGTCGAGGCCCCGGCGAAGCAACTCGAGCTTCTGTCTAAACCGAAACTGCCCGATCGCCCGGTAGGCAACGGCGCGCTCGCGGTAATCCGGGCTGCGCGCGGCTGACTCAAGCTCCTCGTCCCACTGCGAACGCAGCTGCGCAAGCTCGCGCTCTGAGCCCTGCTGCGCGAGGTCGTCGGCCTGGGCGGCGGCCTCGGCGAGCGTCAAGAGACCGACTGGAGCGAGCGGGTCGCCGGGCCGACGTAGCGCGCCGAGGGCCGGAAGAGGCGGCCGGTTCGCTTCTGCTCGAGGATGTGCGCCGACCAGCCGGCGACGCGAGAGCAGGCGAACATCGCGGGTGCGAGCCGAGGCGGGATCTCGGCCACGTCGAGAACGATCGCAGAGTAGTACTCGACGTTGGTCGCGAGCACCCGCTCGGGATGCCGCTCCTGCAGCGCGGCAAGCGCCACCTGCTCCAGTTCCTCCGCCAGCTCGACCTGCGTCGAGCCCAGCTCCTTCGCCGTGCGCTTCAGCAGCCGCGAGCGCGGATCCTCCGCCCGGTAGATGCGGTGCCCGAAGCCCATGATCCGCTTCCCGGCGGCGAGCGTGTCCCTGACCCAGCGCTCGGCGTCGCCCGACTGCGCCACCTCTTCGAGCATCGGCTTGACGTAGGCCGGCGCGCCGCCGTGCAGCGGCCCCGACAGCGCACCGACCGCCGCCGAGAGGGAGGCGCCGCAGTCGGCGCCCGTCGAGGCGACGATCCTGGCCGTGAACGTCGACGCGTTCAGGCCGTGTTCGGCCGTGCAGATCCAGTAGGTGTCGATCGCTTTCGCGTGGCGAGGATCGGCCTCACCGCGCCAGCGGAGCAGAAACTTCTCGGCTGCGGTCTCGCCCTGGGCGACGACGTCGTCCGGGACGACATCCGTCTTCCCGTCGGCGAGGCGCGCCGAGTGGGCGACGATCGACATCATCTGCGCCGAGAGCCTGCCGAGATCCTCGCGGGCCTGCTCGTCGGAGATCTCGTTCAGCTTGCCCAGACCCCAGACGCCCGAGAGACGTGCCGTCTCGGCCTGTAGGTCGGAGGGAGCGTTGCCGGTGAGGCCCGCCGGCTCGTACGGCTCGGGATCCGGCATCTTCGACTCGAGGTCGTCGTCGACGAGCAGTCCCCAGACGTTCTCATACGGGTAGCGGCCGACGAGCTCCTCGATGTCGATGCCGCGATAGCGCAACGAGCCGCCCTCGCGATCGGGCTCAGCGATCTCCGTCTCGACCGCGACGACGCCCTCGAGACCCGGCTTGAAATCGTCCGCCATAGCGCAGAAAGCTACCCGAGTCGGGGGCCGCGGCAGCTTGGGTAGGCTCCCCGACCGTGGCACACGAAGTGACTTTGATCCCCGGCGACGGCACCGGCCCCGAGCTGACCGAGGCGACGCGCCGCGTCCTCGAGGCGACGGGCGTCGCGTTCGACTGGGACGTCCAGCAGGCGGGCGCCGACGTAATGGACCAGTTCGGCGGCAATCCGCTGCCGGAGCAGACGCTCGAATCGATCCGGCGCACCGGCGTTGCGATCAAGGGCCCGATCACGACGCCGGTCGGCGGCGGCTTTCGCTCGGTCAACGTCGGTCTGCGGAAGGCCCTCGACCTCTACGCGCAAGTGCGTCCGTGCAAGACCTACGAGGGCGTCCGCACGCGCTTCGACGATGTCGACCTCGTGATCGTCCGCGAGAACACCGAAGACCTCTATGCCGGCATCGAATACGAGCAGGGCAAGCCCGAGACGGTCGAGCTGATCGAGTGGATCGAGGCCCAGGGCGGCACCCTGCGACATGGCGACGCAGGCATCTCGATCAAGCCGCTCTCGGTTTCGGGAACGCGCAGGGTCGTTCAGTTCGCATTCGACTACGCGCGCCGGAACGGCCGCCGCAAAGTCACGGCCGTTCACAAGGCAAACATCATGAAGTTCACGGACGGCCTCTACCTACGGGTCGCGCGCGAGGTCGCCGAGGAGAACACCGACATCGAATTCGACGACCGGATCGTCGACAACATGTGCATGCAGCTCGTGCAGCGCCCGGACGAATACGACGTCCTCGTGCTGCCGAACCTCTACGGCGACATCGTCTCTGACTTGGCGGCCGGGATGATCGGCGGCCTGGGCATGGCACCCGGGGCAAACTTCGGCGAGAACGCGTCGATCTTCGAGCCGACGCACGGCTCGGCGCCCAAGTACGCCGGCCAGAACAAGGTCAACCCGATCGCGATGATGCTCTCCGGAATGCTGATGCTCCGCCATCTCGACGAGGCCGAGGCGGCCGAGCGGCTCGAGAGCGCGATCGCGGACGTGATCCGCGAAGGCGCCAGCGTCACCTACGACATGAAGCCCTCGCGCGACGACCCGACCGCGGTCGGCACGAGCGAGGTCGCGGACGCGATCATCGACAAGATGGGGGCACGGGTCTGAGCGAGCGACGCAAAGTCACCGTGGTCGGCGCCGGCGCTGTCGGCGCAACTTGCGCCCAGGTGCTGGCGGCGCGCGACTACGCCGACGTCGTCCTGGTCGACATCAAGGAAGGGCTGCCGCAGGGCAAGGCGCTCGACATCAACCAGATGGGAGCGGTGCTCGGCTACGAGCCGAACGTCGTCGGCTCGAACGGCTACGAGGAGAGCGCCGAGTCCGATGTGGTCGTGATCACAGCGGGAGTGCCGCGCACTGGCGACATGAGCCGCGACGATCTCGTTTCGATCAACGAGAAGATCGTCGTCCAGGTCGTCGAGGCCGCGGCGGTGCAGAGCCCCGAGGCAATCCTGATCGTCGTCTCGAACCCGCTCGACGCCATGTGCCATGTCGCCAAAAGCGTTAGCGGCTGGCCGAAGGAGCGCGTCTTCGGGATGGCCGGGATTCTCGACACCGCGCGCTTCTCGACCTTCATCGCCTGGGAGACCGGCGCCTCCGTGAAGGACGTGACCGCGATGGTGCTCGGTGGGCACGGCGACCAGATGGTGCCGGTCGTCTCCGCAACCACCGTCGGCGGCGTCCCGGTACGAAAGCTGGCCAGCGAGGACGCGATCCAGGCGATGGTCGAGCGAACGGCCAAGGGCGGCGGCGAGCTCGTGAAGCTGCTCGGCACCTCGGCCTGGTACGCGCCCGGGGCGGCGGCGGCGCAGATGGTCGACGCGATCATGCTCGACGAGAAGCGGATGCTGCCCTGCACGGCGTATCTCGAGGGCGAATACGGAATCGAAGGGCTCTACATGGGCGTGCCCGTCAAGCTCGGCCGCGGCGGCATCGAAGAGGTGGTCGAGCTCGAGCTCTCCGAGGACGAGCAGACGATGCTGAACGAGTCCGCCGACGCGGTCCGCGAGGTCGTCGGCGTCCTGACGACGTAGTGTCGGGCCGCAGTCCGCTGCCCGTCCTGGGGACGAATCGTCACAGTTTCGGCGCACTTCCGTCACAGACTCGTGCGCAAGTCCGAAGTACGCTCGCCGCGGGTGGCGGGTGGACTCTCGTCCCCACCCAGGGTGGGGTTTGGGCGGGAAGGGGGTCGGTTTGGAGCTAGGCCTGAAAGGGCGTACCGCGATCGTCTGCGGTGCCTCCTCGGGCATGGGGCTCGCGACGGCCGAGGCGCTCGCGCGCGAAGGCGCGAACGTCTCCATGTTTGCACGCAGGCGGGATGTTCTCGACCGGGAAGCCGAACGGCTCGGCGCGCTTGCCGTGCGAGGAGACGTCACGAACCCGGCCGACCTGAAACGGCTGGTCGACCGAACCGTGGCGGCCTTCGGCGGCATCGACATCCTCGTCAACAACAGCGGCGGGCCGCCTCGTGGCCCGGCGGTCGGACTCACCGACGACGACGTCGAGCGCGCAGTCGAGCTGCTACTGCTCTCGGTCGTTCGCCTGACCGGGCTTTGCCTTCCTCAGCTCGAGCGGAGCGGCCACGGCCGGATCATCAACATCGCCTCGAGTAGCGTCCGCGAGCCCGCCGACAACCTCGCCCTCTCCAGCTCGATCCGCCCCGGCGTGATCGGCTGGGCGAAGACGATGGCGCGCGAGCTCGGTCCGCAGAAGATCACCGTCAATTCGATCGCCCCCGGCCGGATCGAGACGGCGCGGCTGATGGAGGTCTATGCCGAGCGCTCGCGCGCGTCCGACATGGAGCAGATTCCGCTGCGGCGGTTCGGCCGCCCCGAGGAGGTCGCCGACGTGATCTGTTTCCTCGCGTCCGACCGCGGCAGTTACGTGACCGGCGCCGTCATCCCGGTTGACGGTGGGCTGACTCGCTCCTTGCTCTAAGCGACCCTGACGCGCCTCCCGATCTGAGCCGGTCACCCTCAGACGCACAAGTACCATTTGTGCGATGCGATCGCTAACGCTCGCCCGGGCGGCCGGCGCGGGCCTCCTCCTAGCTGTGATCGCGCTGAGCGTTCTCTACCTGATCCCCTCGGACAAGTACTACGTCTTCCTGCCCGACCGCGCGCACCCGCTGGAGCCCCTCGTGAGCATCGCCGGCGAGCATCCTGCGACGGAGAGCGGCGGTGTCTATTTCGTGGACGTCCGCTTCCGCAAGGCCCACCTGCTCGAGGATCTGCTCGGCCGCCCGCTCGCGCGCGGCGCCACCCTCCTCCCGAAGCGCGACGTGCTCGGCGACGCGACGGCCAAACAAGCGCAGCAGATCGACCTCACGCAGATGGCGGACTCGCAGAAGATCGCCGCGGCCGTCGCCCTCCGACGCCTCGGCTACCGCGTACCGATCAAGCTGCCGAACGTCGTCGTCCGCGGCGTTCTGCGCAAGGCACCTGTCGGCCGGGTCCTCCGGCCCGGAGACAAGATCCTGGCGGTGAACGGAAAGCAGGTGCACAGCCTCGGCCGGCTTCACACTCTGATCGCGAGCCACCGGCCCGGCGCCACGCTTTCCATCACCTACAGCCGTTCTGGACGCACCGCTACCGCGAAGATCCGGACGATCGCGAGCACCGACAACAAGCGCCAGGCAGCGATCGGGATCCTCGTCGACGAGACCGGCGGCTCGGTCGGCAAGCTCCCGATCAAAGTTCGGATCAACACCCAGGGCGTCGGCGGACCTTCGGCCGGGCTCGCCTTCGCGCTCGACCTGATGGAGGAGCTCGGCCACAACGTCGACAACGGCTACAAGGTCGCGGCCACCGGTGAGCTCGCGCTGGACGGCTCGGTGCTCCCGATCGGTGCCGTCAAGCAGAAAACGATCGGCGCGAGCGAGGCGGGTGTGGACGTTTTTCTCGTGCCGGCCGGGTCGAACGCCCGGGTCGCGCGCAAGTATGCGCAGGGGCTGAAGATCGTCCCTGTGCAGAGCTTTCCACAGGCGTTGCACGCTCTGGCAACGCTGCCCGCAAAGCACCCCGGAAGCGCCTGAACGACCCTTTTGCGAAAGCCGCGCAAAGTGCGCGAAGTTCCAAGATCCTCGCCTTGATCTCCCAGGCAATCGCTCTATGATCCCCTCGTTCGAGAGCGCGGCCACACTTAGCAAGGAGACACATGAGCAAGACGACCAAAGCAACCTGCGATGACTGCTACTTCCGCCGCGCGGGGCTTTGCGCGCTCTCGCCCGAAACTCCCTGCCCGACCTTCCGGGCCGAAAGCCGCGGCGCGTTGATGCGACCGCGTCAGCCGCAGCTGGTCCCCCGGCCGCTCGCCGCAATGACCGGCCGCGCAGCGGCCTAGCTCGCCGGCCGCGACCTAGACTTCACGGCGAATGCCGAGGTTTCGCAAGCCGAGCGAGGAGCAGATCCGGGAGTGGCAGCCGCGCTTCTGGGCGAAGCTGATCGGCCTCCTCCTGATCGTCGCCTACGTGATCGCATTCATCATCGAGAACCACAGGAACGTGCACCTGCACTTCGTGCTCTTCACGGCGAAGGTCTCCCAGATCTGGCTGATCTTGCTCAGCGTCGTGATCGGGGCACTCGCCGGAGCGCTGCTACGGCAGCTTCACCGTCGCCGCAGCGGGAATTAATTCGGCCAGGCGCGTTACGCCCTCGTCGATCTCGGCGGGCGAGGCGAAGCTGAAGGCGAGCCGAGCGGAGTTGGGCTCGCCGCCGAAGTCCGAGCCGGGAACGAACGTGACTCCCGCCGGCGTCGCGCGGCCGAGCAATTCGGTCGCGTCGGTGCCCTCCGGCAGCTCGAGCCACAGGAAGTAGCCGCCCTGGGGGCGCGACCAGCGGGCCGGGCCGCCGAGCTCGCGCTCGAGCGCCTCGAGCATCGCATCGCGCCGCTCACGCAGCAGCCCCCGGACGCGCTCGAGGTTCGGCTCCAGCAAGCCTCGGCGGAGAAACTCGAGCACCGTGGCCTCGGTCACAAGCGCCGGTGTGATGTAGGTCGAGGCGACGATGTCTTCCAGCCCGGCGGCGATCTCCTCCGGAAGGATCACGTAGCCGACGCGGAGACCTGGGGCGATCGTCTTCGAGAACGAGGAGCTGTACATCACGTTCCGGCCGCCCTCGAGCTCGAACAGGGTCGGGAGCTGTTCACCCTCGAAGCGAACGAGCCCGTAGGGATCGTCCTCGAGAATCCGTAGCGACCGGGTGCTCGCGAGCTCGGCCAAGCGCCTTCGGCGCTCCTCCGACAG
>MNDB01000081.1 GCA_001914705.1 Actinobacteria bacterium 13_2_20CM_68_14
CGTCCCCGCCTCGACGAGCAGCTCGTGCTCGTGCAGCCATTCCAGCACCGGCTCGGCGACCGCATCCGTCGTTCGACCCTCGAACTCGCCGTAGCCGGGCAGGAAGCGCCCCGATTCGTCGATCGGCGCCAGCACCGCGAGCCCGTGCAGGCGTGAGAGCTCGAAATCCTCCGCGCCCGCGCCCGGCGCGATGTGGACGATGCCCGTGCCTTCGTCGAGCGCGACGTCGTCCCACGGGATCACGCGGTGCTCGACGCCCTCTTGCGCTGGGTAATCGTCGAACGGGGCGCGGTAGTGGAGGCCGACGAGGTCCTCGCCGCGCAGGCGCTCGACATAGTCGCCGTCGGGGAAGACGTCGACGGAGACCCAGTCACCGTTCTCGCTGCGCCCGTATTGCGCGTCCGGCTTCACCGCCGCAGCGACGTTGGCCGGCAGCGTCCAGGGCGTCGTCGTCCAGATGACCAGCGCCTCGCCCTCGCGCTCGACGAGCGGGAAGCGGACGAAGAGCGACGGATGCTCCAACTCTTCGTAGTTCTCGTCGCCGGCCTGCTCGTGCTTCGAGAGCGACGTGCCGCAGCGCGGGCACCATTGCGTCGAGCGATGGCCCATGTACAGCCAGCCGCGGTCGTGGACGTTCTTGAGGAAGCGCCAGATGTACTCGATGTTCGTGTCGCTGAAGGTGAAGTAGGAGTTCTCCCAGTCCATCCACATCCCGAGCCGCTTCGACTGCTCGGTCTGGATGCCGGCAAAGTGCGCGACGAACTCGCGGCAGCGTCGGGCGAACTCGCCGATTCCGTACTCCTCGATCTCGCGCTTCGAGTTCAGCCCTAGGCCCTTCTCGACCTGGACCTCGACGTGGAGGCCCTGCGAGTCGAAGCCGTTCTGGTAGCGGAGGTCGTGGCCGCGGAGCGCTTTATAGCGCTGGAAAACGTCTTTCAGCGTCCGGCCGAGGCCGTGGTGCACGCCGGCGGGCGCGTTCGCGGTGATCGGCCCGTCCATGAAGCTGAACTTCGGGCCGCCGTGGTTTTTGTCGCGAAGCTGCTGGAATACTTGTTCGTCCTCCCACCACTGCAGAATCTCCTCCTCGAGCCGAGGATGGTCGGGAACTGGCGGCAGCGGCGCGATGACCTGCTCCATCCCTCCAGTCTAGGCGCGGGGAACAACGACTCCGGCGCAGGCGTTTGAACGTTCGACGACAGAGGAAAGGAACATCGAAATGAGCACTGCTGTAACCGAATCGAGCTTCGAGCAGGAGGTCCTCCAGAGCGACAAGCCCGTGATCGTTGACTTCTGGGCCGAGTGGTGCGGACCGTGCCACGCGGTCTCGCCCGTGCTCGACAAGATCGTCGAAGAGCGGGAGAGCGACCTGAAGCTCGTCAAGGTGAACATCGACGAGGAGCCATCGCTCGCACAGAAGTACGGGATCATCTCGATCCCGACGATCATCCTCTTCCGCGAGGGTGAACCCGCAGCGGCGGCGATCGGCGCCCAGCCCAAGAGCGCGCTCGAGAAGTCTCTCGGCCTCGCCGAGAACGGGTCAGCCGGCTAGGCCTCGGCGTCTTCCTTCTCGGCGGTCGGCAGCGGCGAGACCGCGCGCGCGGCCGGCTCGTCTACGAGGCTGAGCACGCGCATGCCGTTCACGAACACGATCGCACCGCCCAGCCAGCCGCCGACCGTCATTGCCGCGAAGCCGATCAGGGTGAGCGCGTAAGGCCCGGCGTCCACCGCACCGTGCGTGTAGCCGCCGTGGCCGGTCAGCGCCGCGATCAGGAAGAAGACCGTGGCGCTGACCATCGCGATCAGATGCGAGGTCGCCGTCCGCTTCAGCGGCGTGCCGGGTGAGATCGTCAACCAGTCCGCGAGTCCGGCCAGGGCGGTCGGCACCGTGAAGATCAGGCCGAGGACGAGCGCGAGCCACCAGCCGTGGGCCGCGCCCTTTTCCGCGACGCCGACGATGCTTGCGAAGCCCAGCACCGCGGCGGCGGTGTAAGCGCCGATCGTCGCGTCGGTCAGTGGCGGGTGCAGCGGGTGTCCTGGCAGCCCGCGGACAAGGTAGGTGAGCTTCACCCCGGGGACAGTTCCCGCGGTTCGGGGTTTTTATTCGCCCCGACTAGTGCTTCGCGTCTTCGAGGAACGAGATGAACGCGGCGTGCTTGGCGAGATACGCCTCAAGCTCCGCGATCCCGACGCCGGCCCAGTCCTCAAGCCAGCTGTCCTCAAGGTCCGCTTCGATCCGGTGGAAGCCCCGATCACTCATGAACGAATGATCGGCCCGGAAGGGGCCTGATGACATGAGCCGAACGGCCTAAATTAGCTGGCCATAGGGCCTATGCTGCCTCCGGCTTTGGCGGGCTTTCTCCTGATCAACCCGCGCTCGGGGAAGGGCCGACCAACAGTGGACGAGCTCGCGGCCGCGGCGCGTGAGCGAGGAATCGACGTGCACGTCCTCCGCGAGGGCGACGATCCGGCGGCCCTCATGAGAACGCGCCCCGGCGCCGACGCCCTCGGCATCGCCGGCGGCGACGGGTCGCTGGCGCCGGCCGCGCAGGTCGCGATCGAGCGCGAGCTGCCGTTTGTCTGTGTCCCGTTCGGGACACGGAACCACTTTGCGCGTGACCTCGGGCTCGACCGCGCGGATCCGCTGGCGGCCCTCGCCGCCTTCAGCGCCGAGGAACGGCGGATCGACGTCGGCCGGGTTGGCGAACGGCTCTTCCTGAACAACGTCTCACTCGGCGCCTACGCCTCGCTCGTCCACCGCCGGGAGGCGCACCGTCGCCGGCGCGACGCGTTGGCGGGAATTCGCGCGCTGCTTCGGACGCCCGCCCACCCGCACCCGCTCAAACTGCGGGTCGATGGGAAGCCGGTCTCGGCACGCGTCGTGCTCATCGCGAACAATGCGTATGAGCTGCGGCTCTTCGACTTGGGTGCCCGGCCGAACTTGACCGAGGGGCGTCTCCATCTCTACTCGGCCGGCGGCCTCCTGCCGACCGACTGGGACGAGCGCGTCGGCCAGGTCTTCGAGCTCGACGGCCCTCCCGCTTTGCAAGCTGCGATCGACGGCGAGCCGGTGGAGCTTCAACTGCCGCTTCTCTGCCGCCTGGAGCCGAGGGCGTTACGAGTGCTCGTTTCGCCAAGCGGCTAGCACGAGCGGGACGTTCTCGAACGCAAGCTCATCCGCTGCGGGAAGCTCGTCCCGGCCGAACCAACGGAGCTCGGAGACGTCGTCGGCCGGCGCTGCCTCGCCGCCCACTACTTGGGCGGTCCAGTACAGGTTCAGCGTCGCCTCCGCCGTCGAGTCGCCGCCGTACCGGTCCATCCAGATGCCGAGAAAGCGCTGCGGCTCGACCTCGAGCCCCGTCTCCTCCCTCAACTCCCGGCGGAGCCCGTCGAGCGGGTCCTCGCCTTCGTCGAGGAAGCCGCCCGGGATGCCCCAGAAGCCCTGGAACGGGGGGTGCGCCCTGCGCGCGAGCAGGACACGTCCGTTGTCGACGCAGAGCGCGCCGGCCGTCGGCTTCGAGCTCGCGTAGACGATGAAGCCGCAGGCATCGCAGGCGAGGCGCGCCGCATCGCCACCAAGCTCCGCGCCGCAGCGCGGGCAGAGTCTCCAGCCGTCGAGCTCGCCCATTCCTGTAGGTGTACACCTACAGGATGAGTCCGGACGCGCAGCGGCCGGTCCGCGAAGCGGACCAGGGGAGCGAAAGCAGCACGGAGTGATCGGGAGGTTCCCCAGGCTAGGGTGACCTCGAGATGAGCCCCAAATTCGTCCCAGCAGGTCTTGCCGAACTCCAGCGCATCGGGCTACTCGCCGAGCTGCCCGGCGAGACGCTGGTCCGGCTCGCCCAGAGGATGCGTCGCGAGCAGGTTCCCGCCGGCGGCGCGGTGGTCGAGGAAGGAGACGACGGCGACCGCTTCTATGTCGTCCTGACCGGGATGTTCACGGTCAGCCAGTCCTCGATCGGGCCGCGGGGGGTCCTACGGCCCGGTGACTACTTCGGCGAGGTCGCCTTGGCGATGGGCATACCTCGCACGGCATCGGTGCGCGCGCTGACGCAGGCGACGGTCGCGAGCTGCGACCGCGAGACGTTCGACGAGTTCATCCGGCCGCTGTTCGCAGACGCTTCGGACGTCTAGCGGAGGATCCCGGTGTGGCCCAGCGAGTAGCGGCCGGGCTGTGGCCAGACGCACACTCCATGAGGCCCGTAGCCGACCGAAATCCGGGCGAGCACGCGGCCGTTCTTCGTGCTGATCGCATAGACCTGCGCGTTGTAGCGCCCCGACAACCAGAGCACCTTGCCGTCCGCGGAGACGCCTCCCATGTCCGGACTGCCGCCGATATCCCACTTGGCGACAAGCCGGCGGGTGGCGAAGTTGAGCACAGAAATCGTGCCCTCGCTTCGGTTCGTGATGTAGAGCAGCTTCGCGTTGCGGCTGGGGTAGAGACCGTGCGCGCCGCCGCCCGTGTGGATGAAGCCGATTACATGTCGACCCGTCCGGTCGATCTCCCAGACGCCGTTCGACGCCATGTCCGCGACGTAGAAAACCTTGCCGTCGGGCGAGAGCTTCACGTCCTGCGGCATCGCAGCGGCACGCGGTAGCCGGAGGACGCTGACCACGCGCTCGCGCCGCACGTCGACCTTCACCATCTCCGCGGAGAACTCGCAGCTGGCGAGCAGGAAGCGGCCGTTGGCCGAGAAGTCCATGTGGTCGACGCCGCTGCAGGGGACTGTCAACGCTCTGTGCAGCTTCATCGTGTGCGCGAAACGGAAATCGAGCCGATGCTCGCGCTCGGCGACAACGATCGCGAAGCGGCCGCCAGGCGTGAAGTAGAGGTTGTACGGATCGCTGACGGGCACAGGCTTGCCCTTCGGCCGTCCCGTGATCGGGCTGACGGGCGTCAAGCTGTTTCCGACGTCGTTGTCGACCCAGAGGGTCTTGAGGTCATAGGACGGCGTCACATGCTGGGGCAGGCGCCCGACGGGGTAGTGCGCGACGATCTTGAACGTTCGCTGGTCGATCACGTCGACGGTGTTGCTGGCGCTGTTCGGGACGTACACGCGCGGGGGGTCGCCGCGAACCTTCGGGCTGAGGTCGTTCGCACCGTCGTATGCGTAGACGTTGGCGGCAACCTTCGTCGCTCGTCGAGCTCGCCTGTGGTTCGCTCTCGGCGCGGAGGAGCCGATCGCTCCCAGGCTCGTCAGCCCTGCGACGGTCGCGCGCCCGCGGCCGCCGGCAACCAGGACGGTGCGGCCCAACGTGGTGACTGCCGCATCGGAGACCGGGCGCGGCAGGTGTCCGGCGACTCGGATTCGACCGCTCTTGGGGTCGATGGCAACGATCCTCGAGGTCGGAGTATCCGCTCGCGCTGAGCGGCCGCCGATCACGAGCGCGTGGTTGTTCAGCACTGCTGCCCCCGCATGTGTCGTCGCCGCCGGAAGGCTGCCGAGGCGACGCAGCTCACGGCTGCCGGGATCGAAGCTGTACACCGCACGGCTGGCATCGCCGTTTGGGAGCGAGCCGCCGGCGACGATGATCTTGCCTTGGGCTGCAGTCACCGCGGAGTAGCGGAGCGGGGTCGGCAGGCGGGCGACGACACGAGCGCTACCGCCCGGGCGCCAGGCCACGATCGTGTTCAACCAGTCTTGGCCCGTGTACCCGCCGACGATGTATGCCTGCCCGGCGACCACGGTGGCGGCGTGGTCGCTGCTGGGCGCCGGTAACGATCCGACCCGGATCGCCGTCCCGGTTTTGGGGTCGACTCGGAGGATCTGGTCGAGCTGGCGAATGCCGTCTCCGCCGCCGAACTCGTAGACGTTCGACCCGATGCGGACCGCGGCGCCGTCGTGGAAGACATTGGGCAGCCGACCGATCGTCTGCACCCGCCCCCCGGCGATCGTGCGGACGTCCGCGGTCGAGGTGTCCGCGGCGTCAAGGCCGCCGAGCAGAAGAATTCGGCGTCGAAAGGTCACGATCGCGGCGTCCTGGATCGGGGCGGCGAGCGAGCCCGCGGCGCGCGAGCCGATGCGTAGGGGCCCGGTTGATCGGGCGGGGGACGGAGCCGCGGGTTGCCGGCGACCAGGTCGAGGAGACGCCACCTGATCGTCATCACCCCAGGCGGCCCAGACTCCGACCGCGCCAGCAACGGCGGCGACCACGAGAGCCGCAAGCCCAATCCGGCGCCAGCGCTTTGCGCTCGCCCGCCGCCGGCCACGCGTGAAGGGCGCATCCGCCACCTACCCCAGGATGCCCGAGTCGTTAGACCCCTGCGCCGGTTGCGCCAAGCTCGGCGAGAATCGCGTCCGAGAGCCGCGGCCAGGCCTCTTTCGCCCAGTCGCCGAAGGCCGTGTCGCACAAACACGCGCACGCGCACCGCGCCTCGGGATCGACCCAGAGGAAGCTGCCGCTCTGTCCGAAGTGGCCGAACGTGCGCGGTGAGTTCCGGGCACCGGTCCAGTGGGGGCGCTTCTCGTCGCGGAGCTCGAAGCCGAGCCCCCAGTCGTTCGGCTCCATGCGGCCGAAGCCGGGCAAAACACCCGCCAGTCGGGGGAAGGCGACCTCGGTCGCTTCCGCCAGGGTCTCGGGCGCGATCAGCCTTGGCGCGAGCAGTTCGCGGCCGAGCATGAGCAGGTCGTCGAGCGTGCCGTTGGCGCCGGAGGCCGGCGAACCGTCGAGCGAAGCACCCAGGGCGAGCGGGTCCAGCACAGCGGCGCGCAAGTAGTCGGAGAAAGGCATCTCCCCCCGGTCTTCGATCACCCTGGCGAGCACCTCGAAGCCGGCGTTCGAGTAGATCCGCCTCGTGCCCGGCTGCGCGATCGGCGCCTCCCCCTCGGGCGGCAGCCCGGATGCGTGCGCCAGGAGGTGGCGGACTGTTGAGCCAGGCGGCCCCGCGGGCTCGTCCAGCTCGACCACACCTTCCTCGGCCGCCACGAGCGCGGCGAGCGCGGTCAGGAGCTTCGTGACCGAGGCCCAAGGAAACGTTGCAGCCTTGTCTCCGGTCGTGCCCGCTTCAGCGGTCGCATCGGTAACCCCAACCGCCGCAGCACCGACGGGCCACTCCTCGACCTGCCGCAGCGCCTCCACGCGCGGCGATACTAGCCCCAGTGGAGCGACGCCTGGTCCCCGCCGACTCGCCGTACGCGCCGACCGTCGGTTACTCCCGAGCCGTCCGGGTCGGCGACCAGATTCACGTTTCTGGAACGGCCGCCGTTATGCCCAACGGGGCGCCACCGCCGACCGGGGCTTACGCGCAGACGAGGCGTTGCCTCGAGATCATCCTCGACGCGCTCGCGCAGCTCGGCGCCCGCCCCGAAGACGTGGTTCGCACCCGCGTCTACGTCACCTCGGCCGACGACTGGGAGGAGATCGGCCGCGCGCACGGCGAGGTCTTCGGCGAGATTCGACCCGCGAGCGCGATGCTCGTGATCACGGGCCTGCTCGACCCGCGCTTCCTCGTCGAGATCGAAGCGGACGCGATCGCCGCGGACTGAAAACCGCAGCAAAAGAGAGATACTTGCGGCGATGAAGCAGATCTATCCGGCGACGATCACCGGCAAGAGCTTCGCGCCGGGCGGCAGCGTCCTCGACCACGCGTTCGGCCAGAGCGAGGCGTACACGCTCGGTGTCGAGGAGGAATACATGCTGCTCGACGGCGAGAGCTTCGATCTCGTCCAGCACATCGACACCGTCCTCGCCGCGATCTCGGGGCACGAGCTCGAGACCCACATCAACGCGGAGCTGATGCAGTCGGTGCTCGAGATCGCGACGCCCGTGTGTCGGACCGCCGGCGACGTCGACCGCGAGCTGCGGCGCCTGCGCGCGTACGTGGCCGGGATCGCGAGCGAGGACGAGTTGCGCGTCGGGTCGGCGGGGACGCATCCCTTCAGCCTTTTCGAGCGGCAGCGGATCACGGCGCGCGACCGCTACAGGCACCTGATCGACCAGATGCAGTACGTGGCCCGCAGGGAACTCATTTTCGGGCTCCACATCCACGTCGCGGTCGACGATCCCGAGAAGGCGATCCAGGTCGTCAACGGCCTCCTCGCGCACATCTCCTCGCTGCTCGCGCTCTCGGCTTCGTCCCCGTTCTGGCGCGGCGAGGCGACCGGCCTCTCGTCAAGCAGGCAAATCGTCTTTGCCGCCTTCCCGCGGTCGGGGCCGCCGCCGCGATTCAAGGATTACGCCGATTACGCAGAGGTCGTCGGCCAGCTCGAGAAGACGGGCTGCATCGCCGACTACACGCACATCTGGTGGGACATCCGGCTGCATCCGCGCCTTGGCACCGTCGAGATTCGGGTCTGCGACGCCGTCACCCGGGTCGAGGACGCCGTCGCGCTGGCGGCGTTCTGTCAGGCGCTCGTCAAGCACTACTGCGAGCGGTACGACCGCGGTGAAGAGATCCCGTCCTACCACCGGATCCTGACGACCGAGAACAAGTGGCTTGCCGCGCGCTACGGGCTCGAGGCGCCGGTGATGGATCTCGCGACGGGCCGGCGGAACCGGGTTCCGGTCGCCCAGCTTGTCCGTCGCACCCTGCGCGACATCGAGCCGCACGCCCGCGAGCTCGGCTCGGAGCGGGAGCTGGAGGGAGTCCGCGAGATCTTGGCGCGAGGCAACGGCGCCGACCTCCAGCGGCGGACGTTCAACGCGAACCGCGACATCGTCGAGGTCGTGCGCGAGATCGCGGACGCGACCGAAGCGGCTGCCACGGCTCAGGCTGCGGCGTAGTCAGGCCGCAGTGCGCGGGCGCAGCTCGGCCGGCAGCTTAAAGACGACGTTCTCCTCGGCCGGCGCGAGCTCGCGGATCTCGGCGACCCCGTGGCCGCGGAACCACTCGCACAGGTCCTCGACGAGCGACTCGGGCGCCGAGGCGCCTGACGTAACACCGACGGTCTCGACGCCCTCGAGCCAGCGTTCGTCGAGCGCTCGCTCGCTCTCGATCAGGTGGGCGGGCACGCCGGCCGACCGCGCGACCTCGACGAGGCGCTGGGAGTTCGAGCTGTTCGTCGAGCCGAGCACGAGCAGGAGCTGCACGTGCGGAAGGAGCTCCTTGACGGCCTGCTGCCGATTTGTCGTCGCGTAGCAGATGTCTTCCTTCTCCGGCCCGTGCAGGGTCGGGAAGCGGTGGTGGAGGACGGCGATGATCTCGCGCGTCTCGTCGACGGACAGCGTCGTCTGGGTGACGTAGGCGACCCGCTGCGGATTCGCGACCTCGAGTTGCTCCGCGTCGGCGACGGATTCGACGAGCACGATCGAGTCCGGCGCTTCGCCCATCGTCCCCTCGACCTCCTCGTGGCCCGCATGCCCGACGAGAACCACCGTGTAGCCCTCGGCGGCGTATCGCCGTGCCTCCGCGTGCACCTTCGTCACGAGCGGGCAGGTCGCGTCGATCGTCCGCAGCGAGCGCGCCGCGGCGCCGGCACGAACGGCGGGAGCGATCCCGTGCGCCGAGAAGACGACGAGTCCGCCCTCGGGCACGTCCTCGACGCTGGCGACGAAGACGGCGCCGCGCTGACGAAGTTCATCGACGACGTGCGAGTTGTGCACGATCTGTTTTCTGACGTAGACGGGAGGCCCGTTTTGCGCGAGCGCGCGCTCGACGGTCTCCACCGCTCGCTCGACGCCTGCGCAGTATCCGCGCGGCGCCGCGAGCAAGACCCGCTTGACCACGCTGCCAATGTAGCCGCGCCCCCGAAGAAAACGCGCCGACTTAACAGAAACCTCAACCACGCTAATCCGGGCCGCAGTCGTCTTAAGCCGAACTACAGCAACTAAACCCCCGGAGGCGTCGCTCGCGACGCCGGAGCATAAGAGGCCGCGCCGACCTCGGCCGCGCGGCAGTAACCCGAATCACCGCCGGATCGGAAAAGGAGCGAAGGTGACCAGAATCCGGAGGCGTCGCTCGCGACGCCGGAGCATAAGAGGCCGCGCCGACCTGCGCGGCGCGGCCGCTCAACCCGGCGGCAGTCGCCAAGGCCGTACCGAAATAAACAAGACAGAAAGGGTCCGCCGCTCGGGGGGTCGTGGCGGCGGACCCTCTCAATTGCTCACCGCAGGCATTGCGAAAGCCGCCCAACGGTGCGCATCGCCCAGTGACAGAGACGCTAGCGCGCGTCGATGCCCTTGCCAATAGGCCGACCGGCCTATCTTTGAAACGGGGACGCGGGGCGCGCCAAGGCGATTCCAGGGCCTCTCGACGGGCCACTTTGCGCCTCCTATCATCCCCAGGGCCCAGTGAGTGCTGAGACGAAGGCGGTCGTGTTCAACGCAGTGCCGCTGTTTGCGGTGGCTGCCGCTTACCTTGCAGTCGCCGTGGCCGTTGGACCGAGGCTCTGGCGCGAGCGCGCCGGGTTGACGGCGAACGACCTCGCGCTGGGTCTGATGTTCCCGTGTATCGGGATCCCGGCTGCGATTCTCGGCGCGGCTGTGCTCGACAGCCGGAACGCGATCGGCGGCCACCTCTGGTTCTCGTTCGCGGCGAGCCTGATCGCGCTCCTGCCGGCGCTCGTCTTCCTGGCTCGCTGGGGTGAGCGCGGCGAATTGCTGTCGGGCGGCGCACGCGCACGCGAGGCCGAGCAGCTCGTCTCGGTCCGTGGGCGAGAGCTCGAGGCGGTCGCTGCAATCTCGGACGCGCTGGCCCGGACGACGGATCCGGAGACCGCGGCCCGGGTCGTGCTCGACGAGGTCGGATCCGTACTCGGAATCGAGTTCACGGCGCTGGCCCTGATCGACGGCGACACCGAAGAGGCGACGGGCCTGCTCGCGCGAGACGCCGGCGCCGACGTCACCTGGTGGCGGGACATCCGCATCGATCTTCGCAACGAGCCTTCGGGAGTCGCGAGCGCGTACTTCCAGGCCGCGCCGGTGGTCGTCTTCGACTGCTCCGCCTCGCCGCTCGTGAGTCCGCGCCTTGTCGAGGCGGTCGGCGCCAAGAGCGGCGCCTTCGTGCCGCTGATCGCCGAGGAGCGGATCATCGGCGTGCTCATCGCCGCGCCGACGTCGGCGCGGCGCGCGTTCTCGAGCGAGGAGGTAACACTGATGCAGTCGCTGGCCGCCGAAGCCGCGCTCGCTCTCGAACGAACGCGATCCGCCGGGCAACTCGACGAAGCGCTCGCGCGGGAGCGGCTCGTCGGGGACATCTCGCGCCGGGTGAGATCGGTCGAGGGGCTCGCAGACGGAACGCGAATCGCGGTCACGGAGATCGGACGGGCGCTCCGCGCCTCCCGATGCTTCATCCGCCTCGGCCAGCCCGGTGAGCTGCAGCGGCTCGCCGCGGAGTGGTTCGCCGCCGGGCTGCAGCCGATCGGCCCGCAGACGCAGAATCTCCCGGCCTCGAACCTTGCGGCGCTGAAGCGGAGGACGGTCGTCGTCTCGGACATCGACGACGCTCCGGAGCTCGAGGATCCGGAACTGGGAACGACAGAGACGCTGCACCGGCTCGGAACGAAGTCGCTCGTGGCGACGCCGATGATCGCCTTCGATCGGTCGATCGGCGTGCTCGGACTTCACCGAGCGATGGCCGGTCCGTGGTCGGAGGGCGAGGTCGCCCTGATCGAGTCCGTCGCTCGCGAGCTCGCGCTGGCGATCAACTCGGCGCGCTTGCTCGACGAGAACCGGCAGCGTCTGCTGGAGCAGACCGCGCTCCTGCGTGCGGCGCAGGTTGTCACCAGCGAGCTCGAGCTGGATGCGGTCCTCCAGCGGCTCGTCGACGAGGTTGCCCGTCTGCTCGGGTGTGAGGCGGCCGATTGCTACCTGCTCGACCGCGACCGCGGAATGCTGCGCTGCGCCGCCGTCCACGGGCTGGAGCCGGAGCTCGTCGGCTTCGAGTTCTCGTCAGACCAGGGCCTTGCCGGCCGGGCGATCCGGCAGCGCGGGCCTGCCCTCTCGGACGATTACGCCCAGCTGCCGGACTCGGTTCCGCACCCTGCATATCGCGGCTACGCAAGCGCGATCGTGGCTCCGATGATGTGGTCGGATCAGATTCGCGGCGTCCTCGGGGTCGGCACGCATGATCCGGATCGCACCCTCACGAGCTCCGATGCCAAGTTGCTCGAGGCGTTTGCGACGCTCGCGGCGCTTGCCCTTCGCAATGCCGAGAGTTTCGAAGAGCGCTCGCGGCAGGCGAGAACCCAACGTGCGTTCTACGACATCGCCTCTCTGTTGGCGCTGCCGATTTCCCAGGCCGAGACGCTGCGCGCAGTCGCCCGGGCCGCGGCAGAAGCCCTCGGCGGCAGCTCATCGGCGCTGCTGATGCCCAGAGAGGAAGCCTTCGACCTCGTTGCCGGCCATGGGCTGCCGAACGAGGTCGCCGCTCAGGTCCGGCAGGCTGCGGCCGAGGGCGCCGAGCCGCTGGCAACATGCTCACGCAACCGGACGGTGATCACGGCCTCGGCGTTGGCCGAGGACGACCGGTTCGACACTGACTGGCGCGAGGCCGCCGCGTCGGCCGGCTACGGCTCCCTGCTTGCCGTGCCGGTGCAGGCGCCGGAGGGCCGCAACGGCCTGGTCATCGTCTTCTTCAAAGACGCGCGGTTCAGCGACTATGACCTCGAGCTGGCCCGCAATCTCGCGGGAACCGCACGCGGTGCGCTGGAGCGGAGCGAGCTCTACGAGAGCGAGCGCCGCGCGCGAGGGCTCGCGCAGCAACTTGCGCGCACCGGCACCCTGCTCGCGACCGAGCTCGACCCGGCGGCGGTCCTCGACGAGATCGTTGCTCAGGCGCCTGCCTTGCTCGGTGCGGACGCCGCCGTCGTCCGTCTTCTCGAGGACGACGAGCTCGTTGTCAGCGCGGTCGGCGGGGAGCTGCCCGAGGGGCTGCTCGAATCGCGTTCGCCGGCCACCGGCTGGGCCGCGGCCGACGCGATCCAGACACGTGCGCCGGTCGCGATCGGGGACGTCGAAGGCGCTGGGCCCGGCGCTTCGGACCCTGCGCTGGCCGCCGGCTACCGCGCGTTCCTTGCGGTGCCGCTCGTCGGCTCCGAGGGAGGCACGCAGGGGGCCCTGTCCGTTTACGCGCAGCGGCCGCGCACCTGGCAGCCCGAGGAGGTCGAGGCGCTCGCGGCGCTTGCCGGCAACGCCTCCGCCGCGCTCGCGAGCGCGGAGCTGTACCAGCGCGTTGCCCTCGAGAAGGAGCGGAGCGTCGCCATCCTCGCCAACATCGCCGACGGGATCGTGGCCGTCGACCGCGAGGGTCACGTCGTGCTCTGGAACGAGGCGGCGGAGCGGATCACCGGCGTGCGCGCCTCGGACGCGATCGGCCGCTCGACCGAGCAGGTCCTCCAACGGACTCTGGCGTCCGGCGACGACACAGAGCGGGGAGACCGCCTCCTCGCGATCCGCCGCGGGGACGAGGATGTCTGGCTCTCGCTGACCGAGGCGATCATGCGCGACCCGGCCGGCGCCGTCGCGGGGCGGATCTTCGCCTTCAGGGACATCTCGGCCGAGCGGGTCGTCGAGCAGATGAAGTCCGACTTCGTCACCGCCGTCTCACACGAGCTGCGTACGCCGCTGACCTCGATCTACGGCTTCGCCGAGACGCTGCTCCGCCAAGACGTGCTCTTCGGCGAGGAGGAGCGGCGGACGTTCCTCGGCTACATCGCCTCCGAGTCCGACCGGCTGACCACGATCGTCGACCAGCTCCTCAACGTCGCGCGGCTCGACACCGGCGACCTCCAGGTCAACCTCGCACCAACAGATGTCAGGGCCGTGGTGTCGGAAGTCGTTCAGACGGCGGAGCAGGCGCCGGCCGCCAACGGGCACGACTTCTTCGTCGACCTTCCGGAGCATCCGGTCGACGCCGAGGCCGACGGCGACAAGCTGAGGCAGATCCTCTCGAACCTCGTCGACAACGCGATCAAGTTCTCCCCCGACGGCGGCCGGGTGACGGTGGCCGCCCGCATCAACGACGAGGTCGTCGAAGTAAGAGTCGTCGACGAGGGGATCGGAATCCCGGAAGAGGAGCAGCGGCGGATCTTCACGAAGTTCTACCGTGGAGAATCCATGACACGCGATCCTTCGACGACCGGGACCGGACTCGGGCTCTTCATCGCCCACGGACTCGTCTCGGCAATGGGCGGACGGATGTGGGTCGACTCGCGCGAGGGCGCGGGGTCGAGCTTCGCCTTCGAGCTGCCGCTTGCGCCTCACGCAGCGCTGAGCGGCCGGGAGACCGGATGACGACCGTCCTCGTCGTCGACGACGAAGCCCCGATCCGGCTGCTTTGCCGCGTCAACCTCGAGGCGGAGGGCATGACGGTGCTCGAAGCCGCGGACGGCGACAAGGGGCTCGAGCTCGCGCGCGCCGAGCATCCCGACGTCGTGCTGCTCGACGTGATGATGCCGGGGCGGAGCGGGTGGGAGGTCGCCGAGGAGCTGCTCGCCGACGAGTCGACGAGGAGCATCCCGATCATCTTCCTGACCGCGCGCGCGGAGATCAGGGACCGGGCTAAGGGGATCGACCTCGGCGGCGTCGACTACGTGACGAAGCCGTTCAATCCGGTCGAGCTGGCACCGCTCGTCGAGGACCTCGTCCGCCGCGTCGAGAGTGGTGAGCGAGACGACCTGCGGCGGGAGAAGTTCGCCGAGGTGCGCGAGCTGCTCGAGCGGGACTAGCCCGCGAAGTCGGCTGTGACCAGCGTCGCCCGTGCGAAGCCGCCGAAGGCGCCGATGGGGGTCGCGACGCCGATTCGGCGGAGCGTCGGGTCGAGCAGAACCGTGCGGTGGGGCGGACTCGCCAGCCAATGGGCGACTGTGTCGTTTGCCGACATGACGCCGCTTCCCCAGGCGAGGTTCTCGGCAAAGACGCGCCCTCGGACGCCGAACCGCGACATCCGAATGGCGAAGTTGCCGTGAGCGAAGTAGTCATGGACCAGCATGTCGCGAGAATGGGATCGCGCTGCGCGGGACAGATTCGCGTCGACTTGCAGTTGTGGCAACAGGTGTCCGGTGCGTACCGTGTTGACGGCTGCGATGAGAGCGGTGTTCCGCGTGACAGACGCTGCGCCCCTCTCGGTCAGTGGACGCGCCAGAACCTCCGGCGCCGCCACGGCGACGCAAAGGACCACGGCGAAAACGGATAGTGCCCCCCGACAACGCATCCGAAGCGCGGTGTTTTACCAGGCCGATCGGACGGTGACTAGCTCGAATGTCACGAAAAACGATGAATCGTGCGCTTTGTGCGAAGAAATCGCCGCGAGCTAGGTTCGTCGACGGGCCGGGCTAGACTCGAACCCGCACGGGGCGTAGCGCAGCCTGGTAGCGCATCCGCTTTGGGAGCGGAAGGTCGCCGGTTCAAATCCGGCCGCCCCGACTAGAAAGCCCCGCCGCCGCGCCTTTTTGTTCATGCCGGATTGCGGTGAAGGCCGACCATTTCTGGGATTTCGGGCGTCCGCGCAGTTTCCAACAAACTGACAAAAATTACTGCTTGAAACCCGGATGAATCCGTGTAAGGGTAGCCGTCGACCTGGCCTGCGGCTAAGGGAGAGATCATGAGGTTTCGAGGTAGAGGTCGGCGGTGGGCCTCCGCGTCTGCCCTGGCCACACTCGCCGCGCTCACCGCGGCACTTTTGCTAGGGGCGCGGGCGGAGAACGCAGTGTCGGCGTCGACGTGCACGGACAGTCAACTCGTTCCAAATGTCGCCGAACTTCTGGTGTCGCAGGGCGCGCCTGGGTACGCGCGACTTGCGCGCGGAAAAGAGACGATCGTCCGCGCCTACCTGACGAACCCGACTACCTGCACACTCTCGAACAGGCAGTCGATCACCCCGGTTTCCGCGAGAGTCAGCGTGTCGTACTCGACGGGCGGCCCGGCCCCAGCCCAGACGACGGACTGGTGCGCAGCCGGGACGTGCTCGAACTACGCGCCGCTTGCCGGCAAGCTGGGCGCCGCTGCCCAGATCTACTCGACGTCGGACCCGATCTTCGTCATCCCGGACTTCTACCTCGCTCCGAATCCGCTGAACACAGGGGCGTACAACATCACCTTCACCCTGAAGATCACCTACAGCCGGAACGGCTCCACGACCTACAACACGACGACCGGGACAGAGACGAACGCGACCAAGACCGTGCCGGTCGACAAGAAGACGAACGCGCTCCGTGTGCTCATCGTGCCGATGGGCGACCCAACGAGCGCCAGCCCACAGTGGAGCTCCGCGGCCGAGACGACGCTCCAGAACGCGATGACGAACGCGGCGCG
The DNA here is from genome assembly GCA_001914705.1 of Actinobacteria bacterium 13_2_20CM_68_14. Taxonomy (GTDB): domain Bacteria; phylum Actinomycetota; class Thermoleophilia; order Gaiellales; family Gaiellaceae; genus 13-2-20CM-68-14. Next base: position 16,189 of record MNDB01000081.1, read on the forward strand.
GGCCTTCCCCTTCCCGACCGGCATTTCACCTGCGCTGACGACAACAGCGACGGGCGGTGTCCGCTACGTCGTCAGCACGACACTCCTCGACGCCAAGTCGCTCGGGCTCTACAAGACCTCGGGCTCCACGACGAAGTTCTGCGCCACGGGGGCCAACTGGAATACGAGCCAGGTCACGAGTGGCGCGTATGCCGGACACACGCTCAAGGCCGACCTGCTCCAGAGGCTGGCTGACTACAACCTGTACAACAACCCGCCGGCAGATCTCGTGCTCGGTGTGGTCGACGGCGCGATCGCCTGGAAGAGCACCGATGGGCTCGGCTGCGACGACGGCCGTGCCGCGGTCCCGGCCGCGGGCTCCCCGGGTCAGATCGCGTGGGTACGCGTGGCCAACCCGACGACGGGGACGGATCCCTCGACGTACCCAACCCCGCTGCAGATGGAGCTCCTGCACCCGTTCGGAATCTCACGCACCGGGACCTTTCACTCCCCAAACGTGGAAGCCGACGCCCTGGAGCCCGACCACGGCTACAACGTGCTCCTTCGCAAGGTCATCTCGACGGCAAGCGGCGCCCTCGGCACCAACGACCACTCGATCATGAACTACAACACGACGAGCATCCCGTACACGAAGGACAACACGCTGCTCGAGCCCGGCGACTGGAGCGATGCGCTCTGCGACCTCGGTGGCGTTGACAGCACGACCCCGGTGCCCTTCGCGAGCTGCTCGCTGAACTCGGCGCTCGGGACATCGCAGGGCGTTGCAGGCGGCCACATCTTCTACCAGCTCAGTGGCATCTGCACGGGCTTCGATACGAACAACAACTGCACCGGGATTCGCGTCACGCAGGGCAAGGCAAACCAGCCCGGTGACGTCGAGACGGGGGTTCGCTGCGAACTCGGTAGCCCCCCGCTGCCCGCCTGCCCGCCGACAGACGGCGGATTCCATCTGCTGCTGTGCACTCAGCCGCCGATTGGTCCTGCCGTCCCGGACCCGTGCTCCGACGCGGCCAACGTCAAGAAGGACGTCGGGCTCGCGCTCCTGCCCGATGAGGGCCACGACGGCGGCACAGGACTCGACATCAAAATCCCCGACAGCATCGATGCGCTCGTCGAGATGGACTCCGCCTGGACAGACGCCGCTCTTACGCTGAACGGCGTAGAGGTATTCACGGGACAGTCGTCACCAGCTTCCCGGGCCCCGCCTGCTGCAACGGCCGTGCGATCGCCTTCGACGGGACCAATCTGTATACGACTGTCTCTCTGGGCTCCGCGGGCGAGAACCACCTGATCCGCAAGATCACGACGAGCGGTGCGGCCTTGTCCTCGGTCGACACGGGAACGGTGATCGGCGCGCTCGCCTACAACTCCGGTCATCTCTACGGCGGAGATTACACCGGCAACGGCAATGTGTACGACATCAATCCCAGCGACGGCTCGAAGAGCGTTCTCTTCCCATTCACGGACCCTGGAAGCTGCCTCTTCGGCGGCAGTTACATCGACGGCCTCGAGTACAGGCCTACGGCGGGAAACCTCGCCCTCAGCGGCGATGCCTGCGACACCGTCTTCATCAAGAAGCTCGACGGAACCGATGTATCGCAGTTCAGCACTGACAACAACTCGGGGATCAGCACGGACGGTGCCGGGGGTCTGTGGCTCGCCAGGCTCGATACTTCGACCGACAGCACTCGGCTTACTCACGTACCAGATCCATCTACAGGCACGGTCAGCGGGGATGACATCATCATCTCCAACTACGAGGCCGAGGACGTCGCGTACGACAGCGTCACGTTTGCGCCCACGTGCGTCCTCTGGATGAACGAGGCAACGTTCGGCACGCCTGAGATCAAAGCCGTCGCGGTTCCGTGCGGCGCCCCCAGCAGCGGCCAGTCGGCCGCGGTGCAGACGACGAATACGAAGTTCGTCTCGCTCTTCTTCACCTGCGGCCCTCCGAGCAATCTGACCGACGATAAGCCCACCTTCCCGCTCGCGAACGGGCTCCGGCCGGACGCAAGCGGTGAGGTGGTCGCCGCGTACACGGACAAGCTGTTCTGCAACGACGGCACGGACACTCCGAAGATAATCAGCGAGGCGAGCAACGGCTGGACGTCGACCGGGCTGAACGACGCCCAGGCCGTCCAGACGGTGAACAGCGCGACGCCGAAGACGCCGATCGTCAATATCGCCTCGCCCCTCAACGGTTCGAAGTACCGGCGCGGCGAGTTCATCCACTACGAGGGCAGCGCGACCGATGGCGAGCAGGAATCGATAGTCACGGGGCTCCAGTGGTACTTCGACGGAACTCCGATCAGTCCTGAAGGCACTGGCACGCAGTCATTGGACAAGAAGCTCGCGGCTAACACGCCGCTGGGGAACCACACGATCACGCTCAAGGCAACTGACAACCAGACGAACGTCGGCTCCACGAGCGTGACGATCAGCATCGGGCCGGCGTTGTGCCCGTCGACGTCCAAATGTCCATAGGGCCAACCACAACCACGAAGATTTCTCTCGCCTTCGCCGTCAAGTGGAGAGATAGGAAGGGAGCGAGGACATGAAGCAACTTTTCCTGATGCTTACGGCGGCGCTTGCAGCGGCGGCGCTCGTGGCTGGAACCGGGTCGGCAAGCGATACGAAAGGCCCGCCTTGCACGAACGTCATCGCCGGTGACGCCGGGTACACCGGTGGAACGGTGACCGTGGTACTGACCCTGGACGCTCCAGCTTGTAGCGATGGGTCTTATCTCCTCGACATCAATAACCTCAGCGGGACCGCGCTGCTCGTCGGCGATGTAGTGCCGACGAGCGTCTCCGGAAGCTCAGTCACCTTCTCGTATACCTTCAGCGGGACGCCGCCCGACGGTGTTTGTCTAATCGCAAAGACGTATTACAAGAAACATCCGGCGGATCTTGCTCCGGACAGTGGCTGCATCGCCATACCCGCAGAATCTTCTGGCGCCACCGGCTTCAACTAACGAACTAGACGAGGGAGCGGGCGCGGGCTGAGGTTTCCTCGGCTCGCTCTCGCTCCCCCGCCCTCTCCCAGGCCTCGGCGGCGATGTCGAGGGCGTCCGAGGCGGCCGGAGCCGCACCGACGTCGAGGAAGAGTGACGCGGCCTCTTCTGCTTTCGCGACCGCCTGGTCGAAGTCGCCCTGACGCAGACGAATCGACGCAATCGTCTGAATCGCGTCGGCAGTCGCGAGTGGATGCTTGATCGACTTCGCGACGTCGAGCGCCTTTTCACAAAACTCAAGGGCCTCGTCGAGCTCCCCGCAATGAACGAGTGTCTCGGCCAGCGTCGCATAACCGAGCCGCGTCTCAAGGATGTGGTCGCCTCGGTGAGCATCTCCCGGTGCATGTTCACGATCCCGAGGTTGATCAGGCAGCCGCCGATCTCTTCGACCGTCCCGATCCGCTCGGCGAGTTCGAGGCCGCGGCTCAGCGCCTCTGCTGCCTCGTCGAGGCGGCCCAATTGGCGATAGGCGTCGCCGACGATCCGCATCGTCGTCGTGAGTCCACGCTGGTCATCGTTCTCCTCGAAGATCACGCGTGCCTCGAGCCCATGCGCGACGGCATCCTCGAACTGTCCAGCGAGGGTCTCCGCACGAGCCAGTTGCAGGAGGAGGCGACCGACGACGGGTGTCCGCCCCGACTGGACAGCTGCAAGTCCCGCTTGAAGAACCTCGATGGCCTGATCGACACGCCCCGCGACGGACAAGGTCCAGCCCTGCTCGAGCCAGAGGAGGGTCGTATCGGCGACCTTCAGCTCCTCGCGTGAAAAGGCTTCCTCGACCTCCTGGAGCGCTTGCTTGTATTTCCCCTGCTTGCGCAGCGTGGAGGCGATCCCGCCCCAGGCGCGGACATCGACCGTCGTGTCGCGGACCGTCGAGTAGAGCTCGATCGCCTCGTCGTAGGCGCCGACCAGCTCGTAGAGGTCGGCGATGCTGAGCTGAATCTCGGGGAGGCGGTCGGACATCGCCGTGTCGGCCGCCGCGACCTCCGCTGCACGTTGCAGGTGGAGGATTGCCTCCTCATTCGCGAACAGCCGCTTCGCGCGCTCGCCGGCACGGACGAGGTAATCGAAGGCCTTCGGGCCGGCCTCTGCAAGGTAGAGATGCCGCGCGAGCAGGTCTATCGAGTTGTCGCCGGCGCCGTACAACCGCTCCGCGATATCGGCCACCTTCCGGTGGAGGTCGCGCCGGCGCCGTCTCAGGATGCGCGAATAGGCGGTGTCCTGGACGAGCGCGTGGTGGAACGAGAGCGCGCGTTCGCCCTCTTCCTGGATGTGGTCGAGGAACGCGCTCGCAACCAGGTGGTCGATCGCACCCGACAGGTCCGGCACGTCAGTGGCGACCTCTTCGAGGAGAGGCAAGGGGACGTGCCGTCCGATCACCGACGCCGTCTGGAGAGCGCTCGCGGCCGCACGTGGCAAGAGATCGATGCGAGCCGAGAGGACTTCCTCGATCGTCTCGGGGAGCGTCCTGGCGTCCCATCCAGGCCGCATCGTCCAGCCGCCGTTCTCGCGAACGAGCGCGTCCGTCTCGCGGAGCGAGCGCAGAAGCTCCTCGACGAAGAACGGGTTTCCCGCAGTCCGCCGGGCGACGAACGACGCGAGACCGGCGGGAGACGAGGATCCGAGGATGCTTTCGATGAGCGCGTCGACGCCCGACTCGCCGAGGCGCTCGAGCCGGATCGTGGTGCGCTCGGCGGCGATCTCCCCAAGTACGCCGTCACCCTCTGGCCGCGCGATCAGGTAGAGCAGGACGGAAGCGCGCAGGCATAGGCTCGAGAGCTCCCCGGTGAGCGCGATGGTCGAGGCATCCGCCCAGTGCACGTCTTCGATCGCGATCACGAGCGGCTGCTCACGTGCGGCCGCTTCTACCCACACGGCAAAGGCACGATGAAGCGCCCGGCGGAACGCTTCCGGCTCGAGTCTTGCCGCGTCGCCGGAGTTATCGGTCGAGTTCAGGCCGAGCAGGCGCCCGAAGAATGGGAGCTCTTCGCGGATCCCGATGCCGTCGAGCGCGCTGGCAAGACGGGCCGACGCTCCCTCGGGCGCGTCATCGATGCGGATTCCGGCGAAGTCCCGGAAAAGCTCGAGGTAAGGCCAATACGCAAGGCCCGCGCCGTAAGAGACACACCGGCCCTCCAGCCAGTGGAACCCTCGCTCCTCGGCGTGCGCCCGAGCGGCGGCAGTGAGCCTGGACTTGCCGACCCCAGGCTCACCGGTCAGCGCGACGACAGCGCCCGCACCGTAGGCGAGGCGGTCGAGGGTGTCGCTGAGCACGGCGAGCTCCTGCTCCCTGCCCACGAGCTCGGTCGAGACGCCCTTGCGGGTGGCCGAGCGCCCGTGTGCACGCTGCGCGACCAGTCGCCACGCCGGCACAGGCTCACTCTTGCCCTTGAGGGTGAGCTCACCGACGGGCTCGAAGTCGAAGCGGCTCTCCGCGAGCCGCACCGTCATCTCGCTCACATACGTCTCGCCCGGCGGTGCTGCGGACTCCAGGCGCTGAGCAAGGATGACGGAATCGCCGAGGACGGCATAGTCCATGCGCGCCTCGCTGCCAAGGATCCGAGCGATACCGTGCCCGGAGTTGACCCCGACGTGCAGCGTGAGTTCCGCGTCGTGAGGGAGGTCCGCGCAGAGCCGCGCCAGCTCGGAATGCATCTCGAGCGCCACGTGCAAGGCCCGCTCGGCGTCGTCCTCGTGCGTGACGGGGGCGCCGAACAGTGCCAGCAGCGCGTCGCCCGCGAACTTCTCGACATAGCCCTCGTAGCGCCCGACGATGCTGCTGAGGCCCGAGATGACCGGATCGATGACCTCGAGCAGGTCCTCGGGATCGAGCCGGTCGGCGAGCGAGGTGAAGCCGGAGACGTCGGCGAACAAAGCGGTGATGAGGCGGCGCTCTTCTGGCAACTTGTCGCCCGCCTCGATGAGGACGTCTGCGACCTGTTCGGCGACGAAGCTACGGAGGGCGTCGGCGACGTCTCGCTCGGGTTCCTGCGGGGCCTGCGCTACCTCGCTCCTGGCTGCGCCGCAGTGTCCACAGAAGCCGGTGGCAGGGACGTTCTCGCCGCCGCAGGCGGCGCATGTCCACAGCGCGTCAGCCTGGGCGCCGCAGTGCCCACAGAAGCTCATTCCCTCCGGGTTTTCGCCTCCACAACTTCCGCAGGCCCAGGTAGCCATGGCTCAGGTCTAGTCTAGGCCGCGTCGCCTAGGCCGCTCCGCGGCCTCTCTGGTCGGCCGACGCTAGGTTGGGCGATTGAAACCGCTTGCGTGACCCTCGACGTCGTCCTTGCCCGACTCGTCCCGGTCCTCCACGTGGCCGGCGTCTTCAGGGTCGTCGTCGATCTCCCAAGAGAGATCGAAAACCTTCGACTCACGGTTCGGATGCTTGGACTTCTCGGTCATCTTGATTCCTCGCGTGGATGCTACGTCGAACCACCAGACGGCGCCTGGCATTCGAATCTTCCGTTCGCGTTTCGCCGAGCCGAGTTCGTTCGACACGGCCTCAGAGAGAACCCCGCTGTGTGAGCGGGTTCTTTAGTCAATTCTGATCCGGCGCCGTGGCGCGCAGGACGTTACGGAGGCGCGTCGTTGACGAGGATGTTGCCGCGCTCGATGGTGAAGGCGAAGGGGTCGAGCGCCTCGAAAACATAAAGCCCGCAATCGCTCGCGAATATGTCGAAATCCGAAAGCAGGGCGTATCGGTCGAGCGTCCCTCCGGGCAGCCCACTGTCGTGCACGGAGAGGACGAACTGGGCCTGCTGGTCGTTGGATGCAGCGTTGGTTGGGACAAGCCCGATCGCGGCATCCTTCCCCATGACGGCGAGGCAGGTGACCGAGAACCGGGCCTGGTACGTACTGGAGCCTGTGTCGGTAAGCGGTCGAGGAATGGTCTCGCTCAATTTCCCCTCAGGTTCTCCGCCGAGCGGCGTGCTATGGGCAGAGAACCCAAAATTGTTGTTCTCTTGACCTTGGAAACCGCCTACGGCAAAGTCGTTGCTGGGATCGTTGGGCGGCGGGTCGATCGTCGGATCAACCGCTAGGAGAGCGTCGATCGCCGATTGGTAATCGAGTAGCGAGTAACCGGCTGCCCCCACGCCCGCCGGCAGCGCGATCGCCACGAGCACGGCGGCGAACGCAAGCAGAACTTTTCTGGGCATTTGCCTCCTCCCCCTGAGCCTAGAGGTGCCGCAAGTGGCTACCTTCTTGCCCGTTTGAGAAAAAGGGCAAACAGCTACGAATTCCAGTTGGGTCGCTCCACCCACGCCTCCAGCAGGCGGACCGCAGCCTCGAGCTCGGCCGTGGAAAGCCGGTACGGCTCGGCGTAGGCGACCTGCTCGACCAGAGGCATGGGGGAGAGTCGCTCGAGAGCGTTGAGCACGTATCGGACCGGCAGGCCATGGGCGACAACCAGGATCGTCTGCTCCGGTCGCGCGAGGATCTTCTGGTAGCCGGCCGCGTATCGCTGCACGGTTGCGGCCCGGCTTTCGCCGCCGCCCGGCGCCTCGACGGTCGGCTCGTTCGCGGCGGCCCATTCGCGGTAGGTCGCGAGCGTGCCGCCTTCGAAGCGGCCGAAGCGGACGTCGTTCAGCTCGGCGAGGACCAGCCGCGGGACGTCGCGGCCGGCGAGCGCGAGGTCGGCGGTCTCCCGGGCGCGCTGGAACTCGCTCGTCACGCAGAGGTCGAGCTCGTTGTCGGCGAGCAGCTCTCCCAGCCGCCGCGCCTGCTCCCGGCCGGCGGCGGTCAGGGCGCAGGCAGCGGCCGGATCGCCGTTGACCGTCCCGACAACGCTGAGCTCGCTCTCGCCGTGGCGGGCGAGGATCACCTCGTCCATCTGGCGTGCTTCAGGTCTAGAGCCGTTGCGTCTCGGCGCATGAAGCGGGTGACGTAGAAAGCGAATGCGCCGAAGAAGACGACAGCCTCCTCGGCCGCCATCGTCACACCCGCCACCTGCTGGTCGGTGAGAGGGCTCCAACCCCAAACGCGCGGCGCATGGACATAGAAGTCGTAGACGGCGCGTGGGATCAGTGCGAGCAGCAGGCCGAGCGGGCTTGCGAGCGCGAACGCGGCGAAAAGGTACGCGGCCGAGCTTCCCGCATCGAGCCGCCCGGTCAGCACGGGCCACCAGACCAGGAGGCCGGTGACGAAATAGCAGAGGTGCTCGAAGTGGAGCAGCGTCGACGGATGGCGCAGCGCCGTGTCATAGGCGGCCGGAACGTGCCAGGCGTAGTAGGTCGCGAGCCAGAGCGGCAGCGCGACGAGCGGGTGCCGGGCTCCATTCCGCGAGCGCGACGTTCTGGAGCAGGTGCGCCGTCAGCAGGTAGTGGAGCGCCAGGCTCTCGAGCGGTGTCACGAAGACGACAAGGATCAGCCCGAGCCCGCCGAGGAAGCAGGCGATCCGCCAGCCCGGCGGGGGGTAGCGGCGAAGCACGAACGCGTACGCCAATGCGAGGAGCGGAACGAGGACAACCGCCTCGGCGTGGAGGCTCCAGCTGTACGGCTGCACGGGCGATACGCTAGCCGTGCACGCGCGGGCGTAGCTTAGTGGCAAAGCACCAGACTTCCAATCTGGCAACGGGGGTTCGATTCCCCCCGCCCGCTCTGTCTGGCGCCCTCGCTATGTTTTCAGAAATGAAAACAGACGAGCGAGAACAGGCGCGGAGGATGCGCTACGAAGAGGGTCGTTCGATCAAAGAGATTGCCCGACTGCTTAGGGTGTCTACGTCCTCCGTCAGCCACTGGGTGCGTGACATTGAGTTGACTGACGCACAGCATGCTGCGCTGCAGGCACGGAATGGGCTCCATGAGCGCCAGCGTTTGGCACGCGCGACGATGGCTGCGAAAGCTCGAGCGCGACGGGCTGCAGCTCAGCAAGACGGTCGACAGCGGGCGCGAAGTCTGGGCTACCGCTACGCGTCCGGCTGCATGTTGTTTTGGGCCGAGGGATCTCGACAGCGAAACAAAGTCGTGTTCACGAACTCGGACCCAGCGATGACCCGATTCTTTGTCGAGTTCATCCGCGAGTTTTTCCAGATCAGCAACGACCGGCTTAGGCTGACGTGCAATCTCTTCGCCGACCACGAAGCTCGCCAGCGAGAGATCGAGAACTTCTGGCTCAGGACGGTTGGACTTCCAAGAAGTTGTCTTTGCAAGTCGACCGTTAACCGCTACTCGCGCTACACCCAGAAGAAACGAAAGAACAAACTTCCTTACGGCACGTGCCGGATCGTCGTCCACAGCACCGAGA
>MNDB01000042.1:0-1853 GCA_001914705.1 Actinobacteria bacterium 13_2_20CM_68_14
CGCTCACCTCGGAACGGAACCCGGCGGCCGAGCCGCTGCCGGGCTACAAGGACGTCAAGCCGATGGTCTTCGCCGGCCTCTTCCCGACCGACTCGGACGACTACCCCGACCTCCGCGACGCGCTCGAGCGACTGAAGCTGAACGACGCGGCGCTCTTCTACGAGCCGGAGACGAGCCATGCGCTCGGCTTCGGCTTCCGCTGCGGCTTCCTCGGGCTGCTGCACATGGAGATCGTCCGCGAGCGGCTCGAGCGCGAGTTCGACCTCGATCTGCTCGTGACCGCGCCGAACGTCGCCTACCGCGTGCTGGAGCGGAACGGCGAGTGGCTCGAGGTGCACAACCCCGCCGAGATGCCGCGCGAACTCGACGCGGTCGAGGAGCCGTACGTGCGCGCCTCGATCATCGTCCCCAAGGATTACGTCGGGCCGGTGATGGAGCTGAACAACGACCGCCGCGGCCGCTTCGACCACATGGAGTACCTCTCGCCGGAGCGCGTGCTGCTCGCCTATGAGCTGCCGTTGGCGGAGATCGTGCTCGACTACTACGACCAGCTGAAGTCGCGCACGCGCGGCTACGCGAGCTTCGACTACGACGTCGCCGGCTTCCGCGAGGGCGCGCTCGCGCGCGTCGACATCCTGATCGGCGAGGAGCCGGTGGACGCGCTCTCGATGATCGTCCACCGCGATGCCGCCTACTCGCGCGGCAAGGCTCTGGTCGAGCGCCTCCGGAAGGAGATCCCGCGTCAGTACTTCGACGTCGCCGTACAAGCGGCGATCGGCTCGCGCGTGATCGCGCGGGAGACGGTCAAAGCGAAGCGGAAGGACGTGCTTGCGAAGTGCTACGGCGGCGACATCAGCCGCAAACGCAAGCTGCTCGAGAAGCAAAAGGCGGGCAAGCGGCGGATGAAGCAGGTCGGCGCGGTCGAGGTGCCGCAGGAGGCCTTCCTCGCCGTGCTCAACCTCAACGATGGGACGAAGAAATGAACGGCGTTTCGTCAACTGCGCCCAGCACATCAGTGGTACAGCAATCCAGGCCGGGTTTGTCGGCCTCGCCGGCAGAGCCGCCGCGGCCTCATGGCGGCATCGCAAGCAATGCCGTGCGGCATCTGTACGTCCACCTGCCGTTCTGCGCCCACCGGTGCGGGTACTGCGATTTCGTCACCGTTGTCGGGCGCCGCGGGCAGCACGCCGCCTATGTGGACGGGCTGCTGGCCGAGCTCGCGCTCGAGCGTCACCTGCTCGCGCCGAAGCTCGAGACCGTCTTCCTCGGCGGGGGCACGCCGACTTTCACCGAGCCCGGCGAGCTGGAACGCCTATTGGCGGCGCTGCCGGGTGCGGCGGAGGTCACAGTCGAGGCGAACCCGGAGACGGTCACGCCCGCGCTCGCCGCGCTCCTGCGCCGCAACGGCGTCAACCGCGTCTCGCTCGGCGCCCAGACCTTCCAGCCGCAGCTGCTTCGCGTACTCGACCGCGTTGCCGGACCTGACGACGTCCGGAGCGCCTTCTATCATCTTCGTGATGCCGGATTTGACAACATATCACTGGATCTCATCTACGGGATCCCGGGGCAGAGACCCTCCGATCTCGCTGCTGACATAGAGGAGGCGCTCGCGCTTCGACCCGAGCACCTCTCCTGCTACGAGCTCGAGGCGAAGCCCGGGACGCGGTTCACGCACGCGCACGGGGACGAGCTTCGTCGCCAGGCGGAGGCGATGGAGGGCTACTTCGAGTGCGTTGTCGAGACGCTCGTCGCTGCCGGCTACCGCTGGTACGAGACGGCCAACTTCTGCCGTGCCGCGGTGGCGGACGCGGGCGGCCGCGATTTGCGCTCGCGCCACAACCTCGCGTACTGGC
>MNDB01000042.1:1964-9968 GCA_001914705.1 Actinobacteria bacterium 13_2_20CM_68_14
CGCGTCATGCTCGGCCTGCGGCTGGACGAGCCGCTGCCGGTCGCGGGTGTCGCCGCCTCCCTCGACGAGGAGGCGATCGCACGGCTTGAACGGCTCGGTCTCGCCCAGCGCGTACCGCTCGGCGAGCAGCATGCGGGGAGCGCGTTGACCCTGACGCCCCGAGGGCGGCTGCTCGGCGACGCTGTGACGGCGGATCTCCTCGCCTAAAATCCCTGCAGAGATGCCGAATGTAGCCCCGACCGAACTGACCGACCGACAGCGCTCGCTCCTGCGCGGCGTCGTCGAGGAGCACATCGCGACCGGCCAGCCCGTCGGCTCGAGGACGCTCGTCGAGCGAACCGGCCTGCGCGTCTCGTCATCGACCGTCCGCGCCGAGCTCGCCGAGCTCGAAGCGCTCGGCCTGCTGACCCACCCGCACACGTCGGCCGGGCGCGTTCCGACGGAAGCGGCCTACCGCTACTACGCGGACGGGCTGCTCGAGCGGCTGGAGCCGAACCCCGGGCTGTTCCCGCTCGACTTGAGCGCTGCGCAGGCAGAGGTCGAATCCGCGCTCCAGGCGACGACCGAGATGCTCTCCGCGGTCACGCGCCTGCTCGCGCTCGTCTCGGCGCCGCCGCTCGAGAGCGCCACGATCCGCCACGTCGAGGTCCTCCTTCTGCAGCCCCAGGTCGTGATGATCGTCGTCATCACCTCCACGGGCGCGGTCACGAAGCGCATCTACGCCTTTGCCGAGCCCGTTGATCCCGGGCTCGCAAACTGGGCCGGCCAGTACCTGAACGACACGCTCGCGGGCCTGCAGCCGGGGACGCACCAGCTCCGCCAGCGGTTCGAGGATGCGAGCCTCTCCGAGCGCGAGTCCGCCTTCCTGGCGACGCTTCGGCCCACGTTCACGGAGCTGCTCGAGGAGGGCCAGAGCCTCTACGTCGGCGGCACGGCCGGCCTGCTCGAAAGCGCGCGTGGGGACGAGCTCGAGGCGTACCAGCGCCTGCTCGAGCTGCTCGAGAAGCGCGCCGCGCTGCTCGGTGTGCTCGGCCAGGCGCTCGATCCGCGCCGTCCCTTCGTCCGGGTCGGTGTCGAGCTCGACCATCCCGATCTCCAGCGCCTCTCGCTGGTCGGCGCGGCCTACGGGGTCGCGAACAGGACTCTCGGCGCAGTCAGCCTCCTCGGGCCCGTGCGGATGGACTACGAGAAGGCGCTCCGCTCGGTGCGCGGAGCCGCCTACGAGCTCTCCCGCTTCGTCGAGGAGATCTACGAGCGGAATTGATGGCTGAACCCGACGCTACGCTGGGCTGATGGCGACGACGCAGCGCGACTACTACGAGGTGCTCGGGGTTGGGCGGGAGGCCGACGAGGGAGAGATCAAGCGGGCCTTCCGCAGGCTCGCGCGCGAGCTCCATCCCGACGTCTCGGAGGTACCCGATGCGCAGGAGCGTTTTCGCGAGGTCGTCGAGGCCTACGAGGCGCTCTCGAAGCGCGAGACGCGCGAGCTGTACGACCGCTTCGGGCATGCGGGGCTCCGCGGCGGCGGCTTCACGCCGACGCAGTTCGACTTCGGCAGCCTCAACGATCTGTTCGCAGCGTTCTTCGGCGACGACCTCTTCGGCGTCGGCGGCCGTGCGACACGCTCGCGTGGGGCGGACCTCGCCGTTCAGGTCGAGATCGAGCTGGTCGAGGCTGCGAGCGGAATCAAGCGGGAGGTTCCGTTTCCCGTTGCGGTCACGTGCGCCACCTGCGCAGGCAGTGGAACCGCGCCGGGCACGAGCCCGGTCACCTGTGAGACCTGCGGCGGCGCCGGCCGCCTGCAGCGGGTCTCCCGGAGCGCCTTCGGCGAGTTCGTCCGCACCCAGACCTGTCCGACCTGCAGGGGCGCGGGCCAGCGGATCGAGGAGCCCTGCCCCGACTGCCGCGGCGAGGGCCGGATCGTCGAGGAGCGAACGCTCGAGGTCGAGATCCCGCCCGGGATCCATGACGGCCAGCAGATTCGGATCTCCGGCGAGGGCCATGCCGGCGGAGGCGGCGCCCGCGCCGGCGACGTCTACGTCGAGGTGCGCGTGAAGCCCGACCCGCGCTTCGTGCGTGAAGGAAACGACATCTTCTCGACCGTCGATCTGACGATTACCGAGGCGGCGCTCGGAGCGACGGTGACCGTGCCGACCCTAGACGGCGAGACGGAGCTCGAGTTCGCCGAGGGGACGCAGGCCGGTGAGATCCGGGTGCTGCGCGGACGCGGGATGCCCGTCCTCCAGGGCTTCGGACGAGGCGACCAGCGCGTGCTCGTCAACGTCGCCGTTCCGCGCCGGCTGAACGACGAGCAGCGGCGGCTGCTCGAGGAGTTCGCACGCTCGACGGACGACGAGACCTACAGCGTCGACGAAGGCTTCTTCGAGAAGCTGAAGAGCGCGTTCCGCTGATCGGCCTGCGGCGCGTCTCCGTCACGGTCGACGGCGAAGCCGCGGAGTCGGCGCGCGCCGAGATGCTGGCGCTCTTCCCGGAGGGCTTCGAAGAGGCCGAGCGCGGCGACGAATTCGAGCTCTCGGCCTACACCGACGCGGGCGGCGAGGCTCGGATGTCCGCCGTCTTCGGAGCGGTTGCGGCGAAAGAGGTGCCGGCCGACTGGGAGGAGCGTTGGAAGCACTTCCACCGGCCGGTGCGCGCCGGCCGCATCTGGATCGTGCCGCCCTGGGAGCAGGCGCCGCACGACGAGGACGCGATCACGATCGATCCCGGCCGGGCGTTCGGGACCGGATCGCATCCGACGACGCGGCTCTGTCTCGAGCTCCTGAGCGAGCTCGAGCCCACTTCCTTGCTCGACGTCGGCTGCGGCTCAGGGGTGCTCGCGATCGCGGCCGCGAAACTGGGCTTTGCTCCAATCGTCGGGCTCGACTGCGATCCGCACGCGATCGTGGCCGCCGAGGCGAACGCGGCCGCGAACGGAGTCGAGCTCGACTTCCGGCGCGGTGATGCACGCGTCGATCCGCTGCCGAAGACCGATGTGGGTGTCGCGAACATCAGCGAAGAGCTTGTCGCCGCCGTCGGCCCGCGACTGGAATGCACCCTGCTCGTCACCTCGGGATACTTCGAGCCGCACGTCCCGCGGATGCGTGGTTTCCGCGCCGTCGCTCGCCGGCGACTCGACGGGTGGGCTGCCGATCTGCACGCCCGGGAGTAGCATCCCGCGCCGTGGCGCGCTTCTCGATCCGCTTTCTCGGCTGCAAGGTCTCACAGACGGACGCTCAGGCGGTGCGTGAGCGGCTGCTCGCCGACGGGCACATGGAGTCGGACTGCGCGGACGTCGCCGTTGTCAATACCTGCTGCGTCACGCACGAGGCCGTGCGCAAGTCGAGGCACGCCGTCTCAAGGGCTGCGCGGACGCACGCGCGCGTTTACGTCACGGGCTGCGGCGCCAATCTCGCCGGCGATGCGTTCGCCGGCATGCCCGCCAACGTGCGAGTGATGGCCCGCCGCAGCGAGGAGACGCCGGAGCTCGTGGCGGGCGATGTCGGTGCGATCGGCTGCGTCCGGGCTGAAGCGCGGCTTGACCGCGTGCGCGCCTTCGTGAAGGTGCAGGACGGCTGCAGCTTCTCCTGCAACTTCTGCGTCGTTCCGCTCGTGCGGGGCAGTTCCCGCAGCCGGCGCGCCGCCGCGGTCCTCGGCGAGATTCGCCGCCGGGTCGACCAGGGTCACCGGGAGGTGGTGCTGACCGGGATCAATCTCGGCTGCTATCGCGACCGGGAAGCGAGTTACACGCTCGCTCGCCTCCTGCGAGAGGCCGGTGCGATTCCCGGCCTGGCGCGCCTGCGGCTCTCGTCGATCGAGGTCAATCACGTCAGCGACGAGCTCGTCGCGGCGTTGCGCGAGACGCCGACGCTGGCGCGCCATCTGCACGTGCCGCTGCAGTCCGGCGACGACCGCGTTCTCCGCGCGATGGCCCGCCGCTACACGAGCACGACCTACCTCCGGCGCCTCGAAGCGCTCGGAGACTTCAACCTGACGACGGACGTGATCGTCGGCTTTCCGGGCGAGGACGAGCCTGCGTTTCGGCGCACGGTCGGGCTCGTCGGCGCGGCCGGGATCACGAAGGTGCACGTCTTTCCCTACTCGCCGCGTCCGGGCACGCGCACCGCCGCCGAAGACTCGGTTCCGGCTGCGATCAAGAAGGACCGAGGGGCGCGGCTGCGCGCGGTCTCGCACGCGGCGTGCATCGAGCGCTGGCGCTCGAAGCTCGGCACGGATGATGTCGTGCTCGTCGATCGCCCCGGCCGCGGCTACGGCGACGACTATTCGCCCTGGCTGGTCGATGCGCCCGTCGGCGAACTCGTCCGTGTCCGCGCGGGGGCGGTCTCGGAGGAGGGGATCCTCGCTGCCTGAGGCGTCGACTCGGCGACGCCGCGCGGAGGCCGTGCGGGCTTCGCCCGTGCGGCCGTCCAATTCCGGCTCAATCATGGCGCCGGGAGGTCCTACGCCTTGAGTTCTCAGAACGACTGCCTCTTCTGCCGGCTGTACAAGGAGGGCGAGCACGTGCGCGAGGCCGACGGCTTCGTCGCGATCGAGGACATCAACCCGCGCGCCGACGTGCACCTGCTTGTGATCCCGGAGCGGCACGTCCCGAGCTTCCGCGAGATCGGCGAGTTCGAGCCGGACGAGGCGAAGCGGATGCTGGAATTCGTCGCCGATACGGCCCGCGAGGCGGGGCTCGAGGATTACCGGGTGATCGTCAACGTCGGCGAAGGCGCCGGCCAGACGATCTTCCACCTGCACTGGCACATCCTCGGCGGGCACACGACGGGGTTGCCGTGATGAGCCTGATCGCGCGCCTCGAGGACGAGCTCAAGCAGGCCATGGTGGCGCGAGACCAGTCGCGTCGGGACGCGCTGCGCCTGATCCTCTCGAGTCTCCGCTCGGCGGAGAAGGAGCTGCAGCGGCCGCTGCACGACGACGAGGAGCTACAGGTGCTCCAGCGCGAGCGCAAGCGCCGGCTCGAGGCGGCGGAGGCCTTCCGGGGCGGTGGCCGCGAGGAACAGGCGCTCGGAGAAGAGCGAGAGCTGGCAGTGCTCGAGGAGTTCATGCCCGAGCCGCTCTCCGAGGACGAGCTCGAGGAGATCATCGACGACGCGATCGCAGAGGTCGGCGCGACGAGCATGCGCGACCTCGGCCGCGTCATGGCGGACGTGATGCCGCAAGTCTCGGGACGCGCCGACGGCTCGGTCGTCAGCCAGCTCGTGCGCGAGAAGCTCGCCTGAGCCGCGCGCCTCGCGCCTCCGCGCCAGGCCCAAACCCGCGCGGGCGAGGGGGCGGTGCCGGTCCCTACACTGAGGCCCGGTGCAGGAGGTTTTCTCCGTCTCGAACGAGGTCGCGGCCGAGCTGGCCACGATCGGCGACGGCGTGCTCGGCGCCCTGCGCGACCGGCTGCGGTGCACGATCGTGCTGCGCGGAAACCGGCTGACGATCGAGGGCGACGAGCCCCACGTCGAGCAAGCTCGCGCTGTCGTCGACGAGCTCGCGGACCTGGTCGAGGGTGGACACGACATCAGCCCCACGACCGTCGATGCCGTGCTCTCGGCGCTCGAGCAGACCGAGGACATCCGCGAGGTCTTCGACGACGTCGTCTGGCGTCATCGCGGCAAGAAGATCGCGCCGAAGACGGTGACGCAGAAGCGCTACGTCGACTCGATCCGCAATCACACAGTCACCTTCGGGATCGGGCCAGCAGGGACCGGCAAGACGTACCTCGCGATGGCGCTCGCGGTCGCGTCGCTATCGAACCGCGAGGTCGGCCGGATCATCCTGACGCGACCCGCGGTCGAGGCCGGGGAACGACTCGGCTTCCTCCCCGGAACGCTGCTGGAGAAGGTCGATCCCTACCTGCGGCCGCTCTTCGACGCGCTCTACGACATGCTGGAGCCCGACCGGCTGACGGCCCACATGGAGAAGGGCGTGATCGAGGTCGCGCCGCTGGCCTTCATGCGCGGCCGGACGCTGAACGACTCGTTCATCATTCTCGACGAGGCGCAGAACACGAGCCCGGAGCAGATGCAGATGTTTCTCACTCGCCTCGGCTTCGGCTCGAAGGTGGTCGTCACCGGCGACGTCACTCAGGTCGACCTGCCGCGCGACCAGGCGTCCGGACTGATCCAGGTACAGGACATCCTCGGCTCGCTCGATGGTGTCGCCTTCGTTCGTTTCGGGCACGAGGATGTCGTCCGGCACAAGCTCGTCCAGCGAATCGTCGAGGCGTACCGGTTGCACGCGGAGGAGACCGGCACCGAGCGGAGCAGATAGGAACGTGATTGCCGTCGAAGTCTCGAATCGCAGCGGCGTCGAGGTGGACGCGGAAGGTGTGACCGCGCTCGCTCGCAGCGTGCTCGAGGCCGAGGGTGTGGAGGAGGGCGAGCTTGGCCTGCTCTTCGTCGGCCCGGCCGAGATCCGCTCGCTGAAGCAAGAGCATCTGGGCGTCGACGAGGCGACCGACGTCCTCTCTTTTCCGATCGACGGCCGGGAGAGCCTGCCCGGAGGAGTACCGCGCCAGTTCGGCGACGCCGTTCTCTGCCCGCAGGTGGTCGGCGAAGCCTGGCGGCAGCCGCTCGTGCACGGTCTCCTGCACCTGCTCGGCTACGAGCACGGGCCGGAGATGGAGGCGAAGGAGCAGTCGTGGCGCGCCTGATCAGCCCGCGGACGCGGCTACGAGGCAATGGAGACGGCGCCGAGGAGCAGGAGCGCTTGCGCAGGCCGCTTGGCCGGGCCCCGTCGGTCCTCGACAGCTTCAACTTCGCCACCGAGGGGATCATCCACGTGCTCCGCACGCACCGGAACATGCGTGTGCACTTCGCTGTCGCGATCGTCGTGCTCGTCGCGGCGGTCTGGGTCGGCGTCTCGAAGCTCGAGTTGATCGCGCTGCTGCTGGCGATCGCATTCGTCTTCATCACCGAGATGATCAACTCGGCGCTCGAGCAGGCGATCGACGTGGCCACCACCTCGTTCGACCCGCTCGCGAAGCAGGCGAAGGATGTCGCCGCGGGCGCAGTCCTGATCGCGACCGTCAACGCGGTCGCAATCGGCTACCTCGTCTTCTCGGGCGAGGTCTCCGAGCGGAGCTCGCGTCTGCTCGACCGGCTCCGTGACGCGCCGGCCAATCTGACCCTGATCGCGCTCGTCCTGACGATCCTGGTCGTGATCGCGACGAAGGCCTACACCGGCCGCGGAACGCCGCTTCGCGGCGGCCTGCCGTCTGGGCACGCGGCGCTCGCCTTTGCGGGCTGGATGGCCGCGACCTACGTCGTCGGCGCCGAGCACCGGTTCCTGATCTCGTCGATCGCGCTCCTGATGGCGTTCCTCGTCGCACAGACGAGGATCGAGGCGGGCGTCCACTCGACGGTCGAGGTCGCCTACGGAGGGGTTCTCGGCGCGCTCGTCACCCTCGCCGTGTTCCAGCTCTTCTGATGAGCGACGACCTCCTCGCCCGCGCGACGGCGGTCGCGGCGCGGGCCTACGCGCCGTACTCGAACTACCTCGTCGGAGCCGCCATGCGCGCGCGCGACGGGAGGATCTACGAGGGAGTGAACGTCGAGAACGCGGCCTACCCGCTCGGAATTTGCGCGGAGCGGACGGCGATCGCGTACGCGGTCGTCGACGGTTGCCGCCCCGGCGACCTGGTCGAGATCGCGATCACGGCGTCGCCCTGTGGGGGCTGCCGCCAGTGGCTGCACGAGTTTCGCCTCGAGCGGGTGACGTTTCCGAAGCCCGACGGCGAAGTCGTCTCGTATGCGCCCGACGAGCTGTTGCCGGAGTCGTGGGACCTGCCGGCGTGACGAATCGGCACGGTCCCGTCACATCCCGGCACGCTCGCGGCGCACATCCGTGCGCCTTCGACTTCTATCGTTCGCCCCGGGACGAGCGTTTGGACCCCACCCCCGGGGGTGGGCGCCTGAGACGCTACGGCCCGAGCCGACCAAGCCGCGGATGAAGAGCGGCTTCGTCGCCGTTGCCGGACGCCCGAATGTCGGCAAG
>MNDB01000058.1 GCA_001914705.1 Actinobacteria bacterium 13_2_20CM_68_14
TGAAGCGGCGGCCACTTTCGAGATCGGCGCCTTGATTTTCGAAGCGCTGACCGGTTCCCCTAACAAACCCTCGCTCCCGGGGTCTAACTTGTGGGGGCAATGAAGAGTGTGGTACGAACGTGCCACCGGGTCACATATCAAGGAGGACAGGTTGAAGAACGTCTCCCGTAAGTTCGTGGCGACGCTTGTCGCGCTCGGGCTCGTCGGCATCGTCGCCGCCGGAGCTTCGACTGCGATTGCGAAGCCGACATCAAGCAGCGCGTCGATCAAGGCGTGCGCGCTACTCCCCGATACGACGTCGTCGACGCGCTACACGCTCTTCGACGCGCCGTACCTGAAAGCTGCTTTCAAGAAGGCACGCGTCGCCGCAACCGTGCTGAACGCACATGCGGATCCGCAGAAGCAGAAGTCCCAAGCGCAGCAGTGTCTAGCGCAGGGGGCGAAGGTGATCCTGCTCGACCAGCTCGATCCGGTCTCGGGCGCCTCGATCACTAACCTGGCAGTCTCTCGCGGTGCGAAAGTGATCGACTACGACCGCCTCGTCGTGGGCAGCAAGGCCTCCTACTACGTGTCGTTCGACAACAAGGTCGTCGGCAAGTTGCAGGGGAAAGGCCTCGTCGCCGCCCTCAAGGCAAGGGGTCAGTACTCGAATCACCCCGTGATCGCCGAGCTGAACGGTGACATCAAGGACAACAACGCGAAGCTCTTCAAGAGCGGTTACGACTCGATCCTGAACCCGCTCTACAAGAGCGGCACGTTGAAGCAGGCAACCGCCGGCGATCAGTGGACCGATTGGAGCGCGACGAAGGCTCGGACGATCTTCGACCAGATGCTCGCTCGCAACGGCAACAAGATCAACGGTGTCCTCGCCGCCAACGACGGGCTCGCGGGTGCCGTGGTCGCATCGCTGAAAGCCCACGGCCTGAAGTCGATTCCGCTGACCGGGCAGGACGCGACGCCGACCGGCGTCCAGTTCATCCTCGCCGGCTGGCAGAGCGGCACGGTCTACAAGTCCGTCCGCAAGGAGGCGAATGCGGCCGCCGCCGCGGCGATCGCGATCATCAAGAAGAAGCCCGTAGCGGGCGTCAACGGCAAGGTCAGCGGCACGAAGTCGATCCTGCTGACCCCGGTCTGGATCACCAAGGCGAACTACAAGCTTCTCTTCACGGAAGGCTTCCTGAAGAAGAGCCAGGTTTGCAACGGCGACTACGCGAAGTACTGCAAGTAGAAGACCTTCCCGGTGGAGGTGCTCCGCTCGGAGCACCTCCGCCGTGGTAAAAACCGGTCGGTGAACGCGACACCTACACCGACACCCACTCTTGAGCTTCGCGAGGTTGCCAAGAACTTCGGGTCGGTGGAGGCGCTCAAAGGCGTCGACTTCGAGGTTCGTGACGGCGAGGTGATGGCGCTCGTCGGCGACAACGGCGCCGGTAAGTCGACGTTGATCAAGTGCGTCGCCGGGATCTATTCGATCGACGACGGCCAGATCTTCTTCGAAGGCGAGCCGGTGACGATCCACGGGCCGAAGGACGCAGCGAGGCTCGGGATCGAGGTCGTCTACCAGGACTTGGCGCTGTGCGACAACCTGGACGTCGTCCAGAACATGTACCTCGGCCGCGAAACACACGATCCGCTGTTCCGGCTGCGCGAGGCGCCGATGGAACAGCGGACGGCAGAGACCCTGAAATCCCTCTCCGTGACAACCATCCGCTCGGTGCGCCAAGCGGTTGCAACCCTCTCCGGGGGTCAGCGCCAGTCCGTCGCCGTTGCCCGCGCGGTGCTCTGGAACAACAAGATCGTCTTTCTCGACGAGCCGACCGCGGCTCTCGGCGTCGCGCAGACGCGGCAGGTGCTCGACCTCGTCAAGCGGCTCGCCGAACAGGGGCTCGCGGTCGTGTTGGTGTCGCACAATCTCGTCGACGTCTTCGAGGTCGCGGATCGGATCACCGTCCTTCGACTCGGCCGCAACGTCGGCGTCTACGAGAAGGACAAGACGAACGAACGGGAGATCGTCGAGGCCATCACCTTCGGCGCGCCAGCGCCCGAGGAAACCGAGGTCAAAGCGTGAGCTCGGCCGCACCGGCTGAGATCCAGGCCGCCGCCGAAGACCAGGACAGCATCGTCGCGATCCTTCGCGCCCGCTGGGTCGCGATCAGATCCGGCGATGTCGGCAGCCTGCCGGTGATCATCGGGATCATCGCGATTGCGCTCTACTTCAACTCGAAGACGAGCATCTTCTTCAGCGCGGTCAACTTCCAGAACTTGATCCAGCAGATGGCCGGCGTGACCGTGATTGCGATCGGCGTTGTCTTCGTGCTGCTGATCGGGGAGATCGACCTCTCGATCGGCTACGTCAGCGGTATCGCGGGTGTGAGCGTCGCCTACTTCCAGCAGGCGGGGACCGGCCACCAGTACCCCGGTCTGGTCGCACTCGCGCTCGCAATCGCGACCGGCCTCGTGATCGGACTGATTCAGGGATCGGTCATCGCCTTCATCGGGGTTCCCTCGTTCGTGGTCACACTCGCGGGGCTGCTCGTCTCCCAGGGCCTGATCCTGCAAGTTCTCGGCACGCAGGGCGTGATCGGGATCCAGGACAAGCAGATCAACGACATCGCGAACTACGTCCTGACGAAGAACACCGGCTGGATCGTCGCGATCATCCTCACAGTGGCCCTCGCGGGTGCCGCCTTCGGCTCGTACTTCAGCCGCCTGCGAGCAGGCCTCCCAACCGGCAACGTGATTCTTACCATCGTCCGCGTCGCTTTTTTCGGAGGGCTGGCATTCGCAGCGGTGTACATCTGCAATCAGGCGAAACCTCGCCCTGGTGTGCCGCTTGTCGGACTGATCTTCGTCTTCCTCGTCGTGCTCGGCGGATACGTCGCCAGCCGAACGACCTTCGGCCGCCACGTTTACGCCGTCGGGGGCAACGCGGAAGCCGCGCGACGGGCGGGGATCAACGTCAAGCTGATCCGGATCATCGTCTTCATGATCTCAGGCGCGATGGCGGCCATGGGAGGCGTCATCCTCGCCTCTCGCCTCAACGGCATCGATCTCACCGCCGGCGGCGGCACTATCCTGCTCGACTCCATTTCGGCGGCGGTCATCGGCGGCGTCAGCCTCTTCGGAGGCCGCGGCCGGGTCAGCGGAGCGCTCTTCGGCGGCCTGATTATCGGCATGATCGCGAACGGAATCGACCTCGTCGGCTATTCCGACGCGATCAAGCTCATCACCACGGGCTTGATCCTGCTCGCGGCCGTCACGCTCGACACGGTGTTGCGCCGCCGGCAGGCTGCGGCCGGGCGCTAGGGCGGCCGCGCCTCTTCCGAGACGCGCGGCCTCAGTCGCTCGCTATTTGCAGCCGGGGAACCTGAACGAGACGACCCGCGTCCGCCAGGTTCCGATCACGACCACGTCGTCGGCCAGGTACTCGGTCGTGTAGAAGAACGTGCAGTCGTTCGTGGGATCGACGGTCAGATCGCTGTAGTCGCCCCAACGGCCCTCGACCTCGGTCTGCGGACCCGTGCCCGTGAAGGCGACCTTCTCCGCTTGGGCGAGTCGGCCGAGCGGATCGGCCGCTGTCCGGCCTGTGTAGCGCACGGACGGAAAGTCGTTCGCCCCAGAGGCGCTGTAGCCGAGCGCAAGATCGCCGGCCTTGTCCATCGCAACGCTGCCCATCCAGCGGTAGAGCGGGTTCGTCGCCGAGTCGGCCGGCGCATACGTCCCCTGCTGGTACACGCTCGGGTTGCCGCCCTTCGGAATCCGAACCTCGTACCAGCGGATCCCATCGGTGCCGTTTGCGACGACGGTGTGATTCAAAGCGACGGATTCGTACCTGCCGTAGTTGCGGATCGGCATCCGGAACATCAGCCGGTCGCCGAGCACGTCGAGCCCCTGGGGGCCGCCCTTCTGCACGACGCAGTTCGGGCCGTAGCCGTAGACGCACTGCGGCCGGACGAAGGCGGCCACCGGCAGCTTGTAGTTGGGGTCCCCGTTGATTCCGAAGGTCGAGTTGGCGGGGTTCGCCCAGTCGACGTGGAACTTCCAGAACCGCATGTAGAAGCCGGCGTCGGTCGGGATCGTGCCGACCCGTCGAGGTCGCCGGGCAGCTGGCCAATGTACTGGGCCGGAGGAGGCGGGTTGTGCGCCGCCTCGTCGAAGAACACGTATCGCGCGGGCAGGCCCTCCAGCATCTGGCTTCGCTCGAAGACAAATGCGCCCGCACCGCTCGAAGTCTCCTGCCCCGTGGGAAACTCGTTCGCGGTCATGTAGTAGCCGTCGGGCCAGACGCCGATCTTCGGATAGTCGTAGAAGGTGTCGGAGCCGAACAGGAAGGTGTAGAGGTAGTAGCCGCCGGTGGCATCGCCGGTCTTCGAAACTGCGATGCACTCGCCGTACTGCTCGCCGGCGTTCGGTGACGCGATGAACTCGGAAATCAGCCACCGCTTCGCCAACTGGTCGTAGACGACCACTGGATCGCCTTCGTTGTGGGTCGCACATTCGCTGTTCGTACCGGCCCAAAGCTGGTTGATCGGCGTCGCGCCTCGGAGGACCGCGCCCGCCTTCGAATAGACGGCGAAGTCAGAGTTGACGATCTGCACGTACTGCGTCGCGCCAACCTCACCGTTCGTATCCGGCGGCAGACAGCTGCAGCTGCTGGCCTGGTCACACGGGGGCCCAAAGGGCAGGCAGATACCGTCGAAGTTCGCAATCGGGTCCGAGATCGGGCCTGTGCCTTTCGACTTCTGGACAACGGGGTCCTTGGCGGTGGACGCGAAAGCCGAGGGATGCAAGTTCTCGTTGTCGCGGGCGATGATCGAGGTCGGCGCTGGGACCGGGAGTACCGGTAGGTCACTGACGGCCGGCGACTCGCCGTCGTAGATGCCGTTCCCGACGTTGGGACCGAACGAGGTCGCGCTCGCCGTCACGGTTCCGGACCCGGCCGCGGTCGCACTGCTCCCCGAACGGGCGATCCCCGCACTCGGGTGGGACACCAAGCCCGCTTGGTTACTGGACGCGCCGCCGCTCACGCGCGCGATCCCAACGAGCACCCCGACGAGAGCCGCGACGATGAGCAGTCGCCTCGAGAAACCTCTAGCCGAGACAGCCGACCGTGGCCGCTTGCGCGACATCCCTCATCACCCCCGGAAATCCGAAAATTGATCCAACCGCCGTGTAATCCCCAGGCTCGTAACGGACGAAACGCAATTGACGGGTTTGTAACGCCGCCCCGACTCTCGCGACTGAACCCCGACAAGCCGAAGGGGTCGAAGAGGAGTGGCAATGGAGAACGGAACGAGCAACGGAGCTGTCTATCTGCAGACGAACGACGCTTCGCGGAACGAGATCGTCGCCTACGGGCGCAGGGCCGACGGATCGCTGGCGCGCATCGGCGACTACGAGACGGGAGGACGAGGAACCGGCACGCCTCATCTGCCCTCGCAGAGGTCGGTCGTCCTCAGCGACGACGGGCGCTATCTGCTCGTCGTCAATGCCGGCAGCGACGAGCTCACGCTGTTCGCGGTCGGAAGCGACGGACTTCGCCTGAGCGACCGCGTTCCCTCTGGCGGAGCGACACCAACGAGCATCGCCGTCCGCGGCCGTCTCGTCTACGTCCTCAACAACGCTTCTGCGAGCATCGACGGGTTCGAGATCGCGGCCGGGAAGCTCGAGCCGCTCACGGACTCGAAGCGCCCGCTGAGCGACGAGGGCGCCGACGGCGCCCAGATCTCCTTCAGCCCGGACGGCCGAACGCTCGTCGCCACCGAGCGCGGCACCAACAGCATCAGCGCCTACGCGGTCGACGAGCGGGGCTATGCGGAGGGACCGTCGACGATCCCGTCCGCCGGCCAGACGCCGTACGGCTTCGACTTCACGGACGGCGGCGCACTGATCGTCACCGAGGCGTTCGGCGGCGACAACGGCAAGGCCGCAGCTTCGTCGTACGCGATCGCGGGGCCGGCCGAGCTGAAGCCGGTCAGCGGCTCCGTCGGCGACGGGCGCAGCGAGGTCTGCTGGGCCGCCGTGACCAACGACGGGCGGTTCGTCTTCGTCACGAACTTCGGCGACTGCACGATCTCGAGCTACAGCATCGGCGAGGACGGCGACATCCAGCTCGCCGAAGCGGTGGCCGCGTCGACACGCCTCGGCAACGCGGGAATCCGCGACGAGGCGATCAGCTCGGACGGCCGCTTCCTCTACGCCCTCGATGCCGACGCGCAGCGAGTCCACGGCTGGTCCGTCGGCACGGATGGCCGGCTCGCAGAGATCGGCGCGTTCGAAGGCGTTCCGCCAACGGTTGCGGGGCTCGCCGCAAGCTGAGAGAGTCGCGGCATGCCACTGATCTCACGCGGCTTCCGCGGGCGTCAAAGCGAGGGCCCATCGGACCGGATACCTCCGGGGCAGCACCTCGTGGACGACTTCCCGGTGCTGTCCGCAGGCCCGACGCCGCACACGCCGCTGGAGGAATGGACCTTCACGATCGAGGGCGGTGCCGAGCCGGCGAGCTGGACCTGGGACGAGTTCCGGGCGCTGCCGACCGAGGAGGTGACGACCGACATCCACTGCGTCACCAAGTGGTCGAAGCTGGACACGGTCTGGCGAGGCGTCTCACTCGACACGCTGCTCGGCCTGGTCGAGCATGATGCCGGCTACCTCCTCGCCTTCTGCGACGGCGGCTACACCACGAATCTGCCCCTCGAGCACGTCACCGACGGCAAGGCCTGGATCGCCTACGACTACGGCGGCGAGCCGCTCGAGCCCGAGCACGGCGGCCCGGCGAGGATGCTGGTGCCACACCTCTACTTCTGGAAGAGTGCGAAGTGGATTCGCGGCTTCCGGCTCCAGGAAGAGGACGAGCCGGGGTTCTGGGAGTCCAACGGCTACCACATCCTCGGTGACCCGTGGCTGGAACAGCGGTACTGGGGCGACTAACTTGGCTCGTCACCGAGGTGACGGGAGCGGTCCAGGAGACGCCACGGGTTCGCACGCTGCTGCTCGAGGCGGAGGGTTGGCCCGGGCACCGGCCCGGCCAGCACCTCGACGTCAGGCTGACCGCCGAGGACGGCTACCAGGCGGAGCGCAGCTACTCGATCGCCTCGGAGCCGGGCGGCCCGCTGGCGATCACGGTCGAGCGGCTCGAGAACGGTGAGGTGTCCCCCTACCTCGTCGAGGAGGCGCGCGAGGGCGACGGCTTCGAGGTGCGCGGGCCGATCGGCGGCTACTTCGTCTGGGAGGACGACGGGCGGCCGGTCTTCCTCGTCGGCGGCGGCTCGGGTGTCGTGCCGCTGATGGCAATGATCCGCTCGTCCTCCGGGTCGACGCCGATCCGCTTGCTCTACTCGTCGAGGACGCTCGAGGACGTGATCTACCGCCAGGAGCTCGAGGATCATGCAGGCCACGGACTCGAGGTCTTCCACACTCTGACTCGCGAGCAGCCGCCGGGCTGGACGGGTTACAGCCGCCGCATCGACGAAGAGTTGCTGCGGGAGGTCGCATGGCCGGCCGCCGAGCAGCCACACGTCTTCATCTGCGGCTCGACGCGATTCGTCGACGCGGCGGCCGACGGGCTCGTAGGGCTCGGGTACCCGCCGCTCTCGATCAGGACCGAACGTTTCGGAGCGACCGGTGGCTGACGAGCGGCGCCTCGACGGCAACGCGATCGGGGGGATGATGCTCGAGCTCTTCGGCGTCGAGATGACGAACGCGACGGAGGTCTGCCGGACCTGCGGCACCGCCGACATCGTCGCCCGGCTCGAGGTGTACATGGATGCACCGGGCACCGTGGTCCGCTGCGCACACTGCAAGGCGGTGCTCATGCGGGTCGTTCGTTCGCCCGACCGAACATGGGTCGACTTCAGCGGCCTCGGCTCGATCGAGCTTCCGCGCTAGTGGTCTGGCCGGTGACGTTGCCCGCTTCCTGGGTCGCGAGCACCAAGCCAGAGGCCGCGATCGCCCGCGGGCAAGGCTGGCAGCCTTGACAAGGGCGAGCGGGGACTCTGGCGCCGCGTGATCGCGGGCCAGGGAGCTGGCGGGCGTTGCCGGCCAGGCCACTAGTGGTCACGGAGCCGCGCTGGACCGAGCCGGAGTGGCTCGCCGGCGCCGAGGCCTGGATCCGTGAACGCGCCGACGTTGCCGGCGAGCTCGACCAGTTTCACGTCAGGTGGTGGTCGACGGTGATCCGCGTCCCGACCAGGGGCGGGGACCTGTACTTCAAGGCGGTCGCGAAAGGCTTCATGTTCGAGCCGCCCCTGACCGGCAAGCTCTTCGAGCTTAAGCCGGATCGCGTCACCGCGGTCGTCGACCTCGACGTCGAACGCGGGTGGATGCTGATGCGAGACGCCGGCCGCCGCTTCCGCGAGATCGTCCGCAGTCCGGCCGATCTCCGGCACTGGGAGCTGGCGCTGCCTCGGTACGCGGAGCTGCAGCTCGCAGCCGCGCCGCTCGCCGACGAATTGCTCGCCCTGGGGGTTCCCGACGCGCGCTTGTCATTGCTGCCCGGCCAGTTGTGTGCGGTGCTGGCGCAGCCGGTGCGCGGGCTGACGCCGGCGCAACAGGAGCGCGTACTCGAGGCGCTGCCGGAGTTCGAGGCGATGTGCGGCGAGCTCGCGGCCTACGGGATTCCCGAGACGATCCAGCATGACGACCTCCACGACGGGCAGGTCTTCCTCCGGGACGGCCGCTATCTCTTCTTCGACTGGGGCGACAGCTGCATCTCGCACCCCTTCCACTCTCTGACGGTGACCTTGAGGGCGAACGCGGCGAGGCTCGGGCTCGAACCGGGCGGCCCGGAGCTGCAGCGCCTGCGGGACGCGTACCTCGAGCCGTTCGGGGATTTGCAAGAGGCCGCGAACCTCGCCTACTGGACCGGAACCGTCGCCCGGGCGCTCGCGTGGGACCGCTTCGTCCGCAGCGGCTTCGGCTACACCGAGCCGGATGACGACCTCGCGACGGCCTACGGCCTGAAGCTCTTCCTCGAGAACGGCCCGATCGGCTCCTGGAAGGAACCCTGAGGGCGGGCGGGGTCTGCAACGCCTCGCCGGGTTTCCACCGTCCCGCGGACGCGTTAACGTCATTCCGAACCTGCGCGGGCGGATCCCCGCGTGTTTACCGCATGACCACCGGCCGCTCCATAACGCATCGCACGTGCTTCTGATCGCGCTCGCGACACTCGCATCTCTGGCGACGATTGCGGTGTTGTTTTCAGTCCTCCGCGCGGTTCGGGTCCACGAGCCGCCCGCCCCGGTGACGCACGTGCGCCATGAGCGGCGGCGGGCCCACCCGGCAGCGCGAGACGCGCGCGAGGCAATCGCGCTTGTCGGCGACGCGCTCGCGGCGACGCATAACCCACGCGCACTCGTGCCGCTGATCCTCGAGGTCGTCACCGAGGCGACCGGGGCACGCGGCGCGCAGATGCTGCACGGAGGGGTCGAGGTCGGCTGGTTCGGAGAGGCGGGCGGCCGGACCCGCCCGCTGACACTCGACCTCGCGAGCGAAAACTCAGACTCCGACACGAAGCTTCTCCTCTATCCCCCCGCCCGGGGCTTCGACGTCGAGACCCAGAAGCTGGCTGAATGGGTCGCTGCACAGGCCGGGATCGCACTCGAGAATGCGCGGCTCCACGAGGAGGTGCGCCGCCAGGCGACGACCGACGAGCTGACGAACCTCGTCAATAGGCGCCGCTTCATCGAGGCGCTCGAGACCGAGCTCGAACGGGCGAAGATGTTCGACTCGCCGCTCTCCGTCATCCTCGCCGACCTCGATGACTTCAAGCGGATCAACGACGATCACGGCCATCACGGCGGCGACCGCGTGCTGAAGTCCTTCGGGCAACTCCTTCGCGCGCAGGTGCGCGACTTCGACGTCGCGGCCAGGCTCGGAGGCGAGGAGTTCGCGATCCTGCTTCCACAGACGACGGCCGAGGCTGCGGCGGTCGTCGCAGCCCGGACCCGCGACACCCTGGCCGCGTCACCAATGGCGGTCTCGGACGATGCCACCGTTCGGCTGAGCGCCAGCTTCGGCATCGCCGAGTCGAGCCCGGCGCTGACAACCGACGAGCTCCTCCGCCGCGCCGACGACGCGCTGTATGCCGCGAAACGGGCCGGCAAGAACCGCTACGTCGTCGACGCAACCGCAGGTGTCTCATGAAAGTCCGTCTGGCAGCCGAGGAATACTCCAGACATGCGTCGCTATGCGCTCGCACTCCAACTCGTTGTGCTGATCTGCTGCGCCGTCGCCTCCGGGTACCTTTGGCGAGCTGCGTTGGGAACCGGCCGCGCTATTCGGTACGTCTCCGCGGGCACGCCCTACACCCCGGCTTGGCCGGCCCCGGAAGCTCCGGGCCGTGTAACGGTCACGCACGTGCCGACACACGAGGCTGCGGCAAGCCCCGGTCGAGCGGCTCGAACCGGGAATGCCGCTCGCTTGGCGGGCGCGACCGCAAGGCCGAGCTCGAAAACCTCCCACCCTGCGACTTCGTCTCCGGCGGTTGCCAAGGTCGGCGATCAGAACCCGCCGCCGAAGAGCCCTCCCGCTTCCCCGCCGCCGCAGAGCCCCCCGCCGTCTCCGCCGCCCCCTGCACCGCCGCCCAGTCCTCCGCCGCCTCCTGCACCGCCGCCCAGTCCTCCTCCGCCGCCCTCGCCGCCGACGCGTGCGGCGTCGGTCGTCACGGCACCGGCTAACAAGGGGGAGCGTCCCGGATGGGGAAAAGGCGATCGCAACCACATTCACACTGGCCCTCCCGCCACGCCTCCGACGCCTCCGACGCAACCCGAGCCTCCACAGCCGCAGGCCCCAGCCGAGCAGCCGGAGGACCACGGCCACCCGAAGAAGAAATAGCCGCGGCTAGCCGGATCGGCGTCTGCCCCGTCTGCGGGACCGAGTTTGACCCGTCGTCCTACCAGGTTCTCGTCTCAGCGCTCGGACGCGCGCCGTTCGACCGGATCGAATGTGCCGACGTGGCCCTCGCAGATCGCCGCCGCGCCCAGGCGGAACTCGCGGAACAGCGCCAACGGCGGCGCCGGCGGCGCTAAGCACTTATTCCCACGGCGTCGCTTGCGATGCCGCTCAAGAGGATGGCCGGGCTTCGCCCGGGCGCCCGTCTAATCCCGTGCGGGGATGGTCGGTGCGCGCTGTTCGCCGAGGCGGATCTCAGAGACCTGCGGGATGATGCGATCGCCGTAGGCGGCGAGCGTCTTCTCTTGGCCTTGCGTCATCAGGTAGATGTTGAACTGGTCGACGCCGACCGCCTCGAGCTCGCGTAGCTTCTCCGTCGCCTGGTCGTCGTTGCCGAGGACGCAGAAGCGGTCGCAGATCTCGTCGGTGACGAACTCCCCGTGCTTGGCGCCGACGCGGCTGTGCTCCTTGTAGTCGTAGAACTTGCGCGCCTTGACGAAGTCGGTCAGCGCCGCCGGGATCTCGTCGGAATCGGCGCCGTACCGCTCGATCAGGTCCATGACGTGGTTCGAAACCATCGCCGGGAACCACCGCACCTGCTCGCGCGCGTCGGCGAGGTCGTCCGAGATGTGGCTCGGCGCGCAGACGATGCACTGGAGGGCGTCCGAGTCGCGGCCGTCCTCCGCCGCCGCCTTGCGTGCGGTCTCCATGATCCACTGAATGATCTGAGGGTCGGCGAGCTGGATAATGACGCCGTCCCCGACGCGCCCGGCAACACCGAGCGCCCGGGGGCCGTAACCGGCGACTTGCATCGGGATCTCCGGCAGCTCGTCGCGTATCCACTCGAGCTGGAGCTCTTTCTCGTTCCACTCGACCTTCCGGCCGTTCATCAGGTCCTTGATCATCCGGAGCCGGGCCTCGAACTCGCCGACCCGGACCGGCTTCAGCCCGACGACGCGGCGCGACGAGTCTCCCCGGCCGATGCCCATCACCATCCGGCCGTTCGAGATGTCCTGCATCGTCGCGTACCAGCTGGCCGTGACGGTTGGGTCGCGGATGCCGGGGTTCGTGACGCAGTGGCCGAGC
>MNDB01000111.1:0-5636 GCA_001914705.1 Actinobacteria bacterium 13_2_20CM_68_14
GCAGTGGAGATAAACAGAGCTTCGAACTGCGAGGGCGGGAAGTAGACCCCGCGCTCGAGCAGGTGGCGGAACAGAGCGGCGTAGCGGTCGGTGTTCGCCGCCTGGGCGTCGGAGAGATTCCGGACCGGCGCCTTGCGCATGAACAGCGTCGCCATCGCGCCGACCCGCTGCACGGTTCCGTAGGGCCCCAGGCCCGCCTCGAGCCGGGCGCCGCTCCGCTCGAGCTGCTCGTAGTGATCTAGATCACGAAGTCTCCGCAACACGGAGAGCGCGGCGGCGGTCGCGAGCGGGTTTCCGCTCAGCGTGCCCGCTTGGTAGACGTGGCCGCTCGGGGCCAGCTGCTCCATCACGTCGCCGCGGCCGCCGAACGCGGCGAGCGGCAGGCCGCCGCCCGCGATCTTGCCGAGCAGCGTCAGGTCGGGAATGACGCCGAAGCGCTCCTGCGCGCCGCCACGAGCTACCCGGAAGCCGGTGATCACCTCGTCGAAGACGAGTAGCGCTTCGCTCGCGTCGCAGAGGTCGCGCAGCGCCTCGAGGAAGCCTGGTGCCGGCGGGACGACGCCCATGTTCCCGGCCACCGGCTCGACGACGATCGCTGCGAGGCCCTCGCCCCAGCGCTCGACCGCGGCGGCGGTCGCGTCGACGTCGTTGTAGGGGACGACGATCGTGTCCTGCGCCGCCCCACTCGTCACGCCCGGCGTTGCCGGGATCCCCAGCGTCGCGAGGCCGGACCCGGAGTCGGCGAGTAGGGCATCCGCGTGGCCGTGGTAGCCGCCCGCGAACTTGAGGATCCGGTCGCGCCGTGTCGCGGCGCGAGCGAGCCGGACTGCGCTCAGCGCCGCCTCGGTGCCGGAGGAGACGAGCCGCACCAGCTCCAGCGACGGAACCGCGTCGACCAGCTCCTCGGCGAGCTCGACCTCGCGCTCGGTCGAGGCGCCGAACGTCGTGCCCTCTCGTGCGGCTGCGACCACCGCTTCGACCGTCTCCGGATCGGCGTGTCCGAAGATCAGCGCTCCCCATGACATCACCCAGTCGATGTAGCGGCGACCGGCCTCGTCCTCGATCCAGGCGCCTTCGCCTCGGCGGACGAAGAGCGGCTCGTCGAGGCCGACCGCGCGCATCGCCCGGACCGGCGAGTTGACTCCGCCGGGGATCACCTCGCGAGCCCGCCGCGCCAGGCTCGCTGTCACAGCCACTCGGCGAGCTCTTTCGTCCAGTACGAGACGATGAAGTCGGCGCCCGCACGCTTGATCGCGGTCAGCGACTCCAGCGCGGCCTGCCGCTCGTCCAGCCAGCCGGCCTGCGCCGCAGCCTTCAGCATCGCGTACTCGCCGGAGACGTTGTAAGCGCCGACCGGCAGCTCGAACCGCTCGCGGACGGCCCGCAGGACGTCGAGATACGGCAGCGCCGGCTTGACGATCAGCGCATCGGCGCCTTCCTGGACATCGAGCTCGCACTCGCGCAGCGCCTCGCGGACGTTCGCGGGATCGAGCTGGTAGCCGCGCCGGTCTCCGAATGCCGGCGTCGACTCGGCCGCCTCGCGGAACGGCCCGTAGAAGGCCGAGGCGTACTTGGCGGCGTAGGAGACGATCGGGATCTGCTCGAAGCCGGAGTCGTCGAGCGCCGCCCGGATCGCGCCGACCCGGCCGTCCATCATGTCGCTCGGGCACACCGTGTCGGCGCCCGCCTCGGCGTGGCTGACCGCGGTGCGCGCGAGCAGCTCCACCGACGCGTCGTTGTCGATCTCGTCGCCGTGGACAACGCCGCAGTGGCCGTGAGAGGTGTACTCGCAGAGGCAGACGTCGGTCGCAAGGACGAGCTCGGGGAAGCGCGCGCGCAACTCGCGAAGCGCGCGCTGGACGATCCCGTCCTCGTCGTAGGCTCCCGAACCCTCCTCGTCCTTCTCCTCGGGAATCCCGAAGAGCAACACCGCCGAGACGCCCAGCGCGACCAGCTTCTCCGTCTCGTCGACCAGCGCGTCGACCGAGCGCTGCCCGATACCCGGCAGGCCCTCGAGCGGGTGGACGACGCCGTCGCCGGGACAGACGAAGAGCGGCATCACGAAGTCGCCGAGGTCGAGCCGCGTCTCGCGCACGAGGGAACGCAGGCGCGAGGTCCGGCGCAAACGCCTCAGCCGAGTCGCGGGGAAGCCAGCTGTGCTCATGGCTTCGGTAGCTGTTGCGGGACGAAGGCCGAGTCTGTGCTGCGCGCTCTTCGGCGAAACCGGACGCGTAGCGAACTCATGCGAACAATCTACGCATTCCGATTCGCGCCAAGAGCCCGAAGAGCGCGCCCAGACCGCCGAGCCAGAGCCCGCTGGGGCGCCCAGCCGATCCGCACGCCGTCGAAGCCGGCCGGCTCGAGCGCGATCTGCGAGCCGCAGCGCCTCGCCGCCGCCCTGGCCGCGAGCAACGGGGCGCCCTCATTCACTGCTGCGCGGCCTTGGGGGGCTTGATCTCCGTCGGTGGTTCGGGCGGTTCGACGTCGACCGGAACCGGCAGTGGCTCGCCGACCGCGGCCTCGTCCCAGCGCTCGAGCTCGATCCGTCCGGAGAAGAACTCCCAGATCGCGCGGAACGCCGCCAGCAGGGGCAGAGCGACAAGCACCCCCGGCAGCCCGTAGATCTCGCCGCCGGCAAGCAAGCCGAAGATGACGAGCAACGGGTGTAGCCGCAGGGCCGATCCCATCACGTTCGGAACCACGATGTGGCCCTCGATCTGGTGGATGAAGAGGAAAAGGAGCGCAACCCAGAGAGCCGAAATCGGATGGACGACCAGCTCGTAGACGAGCGGGGGTATCGCGCCGAGCCACGGCCCGAGGTAGGGGATCAGCTCCGTGAAGGCGACCCAAGCGCCGAAGATCACCGCGTACTCCGCGAGCCCAGGCCCCAGCCCGAGCGTCCCGAGCAGCCAGAGGCCGACGCCGGCGCTCACGCCGATGATCAGTGACAGGAGCAACTGACCCTTGACGTAGCCAACGAGCGCCCGCTCGATCCGCACCATCAAAGGCGACGAGCCGTCCGGCGGCGGAAAGCGGCGGTTGACCGCGGCCGAAAGCCGCTCCATGTCGAGCAGCATGTAGATCGAGACGACGAGTACCAGCACAAGGCTGAAGAGGAGCTTCACCGTCCCGATCGCGGCTCCCTCGACGAAGTTGATCGTCTCCGTCGTGTACTTCTGGACGTCCTTCGTGCGGATGTTGTTCACGAAGTCGTTGAGCTGCTTGCGGACCTTGATTCGGCTCAGACCGTGGTCGTTCAACCACACCTGGAGACGGTCGACATCGCGCTCGGCGTGGGTCTGCGGAGGTTGTCCGTGCTCAGTCGTAAAGTAGGAATCGACGCGATGTGAGGACGACCTCGTCTGATCGACGATCACCGACCCGAGCGCAATGCTCGCCGCAGCGACGAGGCCCGCGAAGAGCAGATAGACGATTGCAACTCCGAGTCCGCGGGGAATCCAGAACCTCGTGACCCCCCGGACGAGCGGATTGAGCAGGAGCGCGATCAGTCCGGCGACGAGGAAAAGGAAGACGACGTGACGCACGGCTCCCGCCACGGCCCAGATCAGCAGCAAGAGCAGCGGCAGCGTGACGAGCTGGATCCAGCGCGGAATCTGGAGCTTCGGGGGCGACCCGGCCGCCATCGCGATGATGATACGGCGCGCGTCGTCCGGTCTAAGGCGTTCGCTCGCGACGCCGACCTGGAGGTGGTACGGGCTTTGCCCGGGCGACCGTCCAATCCCGGGCGGCAAGGCCGAGACCGGTCGAACTCTTCTGCCCGAGTCGGGCTCCGACCCCCGGATTGGGACTGGTCATTTGCCGAGGATGGAGCGCTCGCGTTTGACAGTTACGAACTGTGGGATGATCACGAGGAAGTACCACGGCTTCGGCTGTCACAAAGTCCGGCCGACGGAGTCTCCTTGCGGGTGGAGGAGCAACCCGTTAGCGTCCCGCCGATGCCCAGGGACAGAGGGCGCACGATCGCTGTGCGGCATCGCCGTGCTCACCATCAAGCTGTTCGCCGCCGCAGGCGTGTGGCCGGCCTCGTCGTGCTCGCGATCGTCGCGCTGATTACGCTGCTCCTGACGGCTTTCGGGACCGGCAAACCGGCAGAGACACAGCACAGCATCGGGCCCGCACCGGCGAACCGCTTGCTCCCGTCAGGCCCGCCGAGCCCCCAGGTGATCGCGCTCGAGGGGGCACTGCGGATCCAGCTCCCGATCGCGCAGACCCGGGTGACGGCGATCGGCTATCACGCGAGCGGCGACGGCGCGGTCGCGCTCCAGCCGCTCGGCTCGCAGGCCAACCCGGGCACGCTGACCCGGTTCGCCAGGGGCGTGTTCGGCGGCGGTAGTCGAGGGATTCGCTGGTACCAGCTCAGCGGCGGCGAAGGCCCCGGAACCGCGGCACTCGACGTCGGGGCGGAGCCGGGGACGGACATTTATTCGCCCGTCGACGGGAGCGTTGTCGGGCTGACCCCATACATCCTCAACGGCCGGCGCTTCGGCTCCGAGATCGACATCCAGCCGACCGGCGCGCCGTCGTTCATCGTGGCGATCACGCACGTCAGGCCGGACCCGTCGCTGACGGTGGGGTCGAGCATCGCCGCCGGCACATCGAAGCTCGGCACCCTGCTGGACTTCTCACACGTGGAGGAGCAGGCGCTCGCCCGCTACACGCAGGACGCAGGTAACCACGTCGAGATCGAAGTCCGGCCCGCGGCGGCTCTCTCGACGCCCTGAGGATTCTGTTTGTCGCGGACGTGTTCGGCGTCCCGGGGCGCCGGGCGGTCGAGGAACGCCTGCCAACCTTGCGGGAGGAGCTCGCGGCCGACTTCTGCGTGGTCAACGGTGAGAACGCCGCAGACGGCGCCGGGATCACCCCGCGGATCGCCGACCGCATCCTCGCCGCCGGCGCAGATGTAATCACGCTCGGCAACCACGTCTGGCGACGCCCGGAGATCGGGCCGTACCTGGCCGAGTCCGAGCGGGTGATCAGGCCGGCCAACGTCAGCGCGGGGTCGCCCGGGCGAGGGCTGACCGTCGCTCCGGCCGCCGACGGAACGCCGGTTGCGGTGATCAATCTGCTCGGCCGGCTCTTCATCGACCCAGCGGTCGGCCCGTTCGAGGTCGTCGACGAGCTGGTCGACGAGGCTCGCAAGCGCGCCCAGGTCGTCGTGGTCGACTTTCACGCCGAAGCCACAAGCGAGAAGGTGGCCCTCCCGCGCTGGCTCGACGGCCGCGTCACGGCGGTGATCGGAACCCATACGCACGTGCAGACGAACGACGCCCGCGTCCTGCCCGGCGGCACGGCCGCGATCAGCGACGCCGGCATGACCGGCCCGCACGACTCGGTGATCGGCGTCCAGGCAGACCTCGCGATCGCGCGCATGCGCACCGGCATGCCCGTCCGCTTCAAGCCCGCCCACGGCGGTGTCCGGATCGAAGGTGTCCTCGTCGAGTGCGGAGCGGACGGTACGGCTACGGGCTGCGAGTCGGTACGCGTCGAGGCATAGCCAGGACAAGGACGAGCGCGACGAGGACGAGGTCGCGCGCGAAAACCAGCCAGGAGGCGATCGCGTCCTGGTGCAGCGCCAGACGCCAGTAGCGGTTCGGAAACCAGAGCTGCGTCAGCAC
>MNDB01000111.1:5686-10615 GCA_001914705.1 Actinobacteria bacterium 13_2_20CM_68_14
CGCCGCCGAGTAGCGGACGAGCCGCTCCGGCGTCGCCGGTCCGCGCGCGAAGGCCACCCATAACGCGATCACGACGAGCGCCTGGACGACACTCTGGATCGCCGCGAGGGTGTCCGCCAGCGAGCCGCCCTGGTTCTGGGAGCCGTGGCTCAGGTTGAGTTGGACGGTCCAGAACCCGAGCTGATGGGCAACGAGTAAGAAGCTCGAGCCCAGGCTCTCGATCTGCAGGGGCCGGTCGGCCTGCCGATGCAGGCTGTCCCAGACGCCGCCGGGCGAGAGCCTGACGAAGGGGAGAAAGATGATCGCGACGACGCCCGCGAAGATGGCCGCGCAGACGAGCGCCTCCCGACGGCCGTAACGCCGCCACACGTAGACGAGCACGGGCGGCACGACGACGACCGGGAAGATTTTTGCCGCGGCGGCGAGCCCGAGCACGCCGAGGCCGGTGCGTTTGCGCTCCGCGAGGACGGCCGCCAGACCGAGCACGAGCAGCGCCGTCGGCCAGAGGTCGAAGCGCGTCAAGATCACTGTGCCGAGCGCGAGCGGCGCCAGCGCCGCGAAAGCGAGGGCGGCAATGAAGCGTTCCGGCCCGGCGCGCAGGGCCGCGAGTGCAATGGCGGCGCCCGCGATTGCGAGCAGGCCGCAAATCATCATCAACCGTTCGAAATTCCTGCGATAGATCGCCGCGTCGTGCCGATCTCCGATCGCCGGCAGCAGGAAGACGGGCAGTGCCGCCGGCGGATATTCGACCCTGAAATCGAGGTAGGGCACCTGCCCGTCGACCATGGCCTCGCCGTAGCGCTGGTAGACCGGCGTATCGACAATCTGGCCGCGCCGATAGAAGCCGTGATGGAGCAGCGCCCAGGCGGCGCCGAAGGCCGCGAGCGCGACGAGCCCGGCCGCGAGCGCGACCCGGCGCTCAGCCGGCAGCGACCAGCGCTCTTCCGTCGTGCTCACGCGGTGCCGGGGCCTCGGCAGCAGCCGTCTCGCGCTCGGCAGTCAAGGCGACGAACGCGACGAAGGGGAAGAACCAGGGCAGATAGAGGTAGAACCAGTGAGTCAGCACGAGCTCGAACCCGAGCAGCAGGGCTGCCGTCAGGGCCGCCAGCTGCCGCGCCGTCTTCCGTCTGGGCAGGAAGTAGACGGCGATCGCGCCGATGACGAGCAGCACTTGCAGGGCTCGCTGGACGAGATGCAGGTCCGGGTAGCCCGCGCCGTATTGCTTCCAGTCCCAGATCGAGAACGGTGAGTGCCGCCCGATCTGGAACTCGATCGTCCGGTCGTAGAAGACCTGCACGGCATGGAGCGGGCTCGGCTCGAGCAGCAGCACGGAAAAGGCGACAACTGTGGCCGCGAGGAAGCCGCCGAGAAAGACGAGCTTCTCACGCGGGCGCGCGAGGGCGTCCGGATAGGACGCCCAGAGGGGCGCGACGAGCAGCGGCGCGAACTTCGTCCAGCCGGCGAGCGCTGAGAATACGCCGCGGGCGAACGAGGACGTCACGAGCCAAAAGCCCCAGATCAGGAAGAGTGGCGGCAGCGCGTCATTCGTGTTCGAGCTCGACACGTACTGCGTGAACGGCCACGCCGCCCAGGCGAACGCGAGCGTCACCGCGAGGCTCAAGCCGCCGAACCGAAGACCGACCAGGGCGAGCCCGATCAGGGAAAGCACGTCGAAGGCGATCGACGCGGCATGGGCCGCAGGCAGGCTGTCCCACTTGCCGCTCCAGCCGAACAACCAGTAGGCGGGGAGGTATGCCTCGTAGGCGACCGGCCCGTACGTGTCCCCCTGCGGGTTGGCCGACTCGCAGCGCCCATTGGTCTGGATCCGGTCGCGGATCTCCCCGTCCTGGTCAGCCGGGCCGCAGGCCTTGAGGCTGTCCTCGACGGGGAAGTTGCCGTAGGGAGCCTCACCCGCCGAGATCCGCTCGGCGCCGACGACGCCCGAGTAGCCGACGTCAATGACGTTCGAGTTCTCGACGTTGAGCCCGATCCTGAAGCCGACGAGAAAGACCGTCGCGGCGGCCAGCAGCCAGACCGGCCAGACCGGGCGCACCACCGGAACTGCACGTCCGCGCCAGCCGCTCCAGACCATTCGCCCCAGCAGATAGACCAGCGGCGGATAGACAAGCGGCATCGCCGTGAAGACATGGCCCTTGTTGAAGTACCAGAGCGAGAGGCTGAACGAGACGAGTGCCAGCAGGTCGAGATTCCGGAGCGAGAGCAGCCTGCGGAAATCGGCGAGCCCGATCAGGAAGGCGGCGCAGAAGCCGAGCCAGATCGGGAGGCTGTTGATCTCCTTCCCCCCGAAGGCCCCCGGATAGCCCCGCGCCATCTTCCAGGCGACCTGGGGGCCGGTCCAGGCCTCAGTGACGACGCCGGTCGAGTCCTGAACGCGTCCGGTCGCGACCTCGCCGACCTTGTCGATCGAGGTCCAGACCTTGATCGTCCAGTTCTCGAACTGCGCGCTGTAGGTCGCCTCGGTCGTGCGGGTCTTGGGCGGGTAGTGGCGAAGCCAGTTCGCGACCTTCGGGTTCGCGAGGAAGATCGCGGTCGCCCGCTTCTGGGTCAGGATTGTCTTCGGCGCGGCCCCGGCGGCGGGAACGAGCAGCAGCGCGCAAAGAGCGGCGACTCCCAGCCGGCGCATGCAATCAGGGTAGTGGACGCACTACCGGGCGAACGACCAGAGCTTGTTGCCGATGAAGTTGAGCGGGGTCACGAGCACGATCGCGATCGCCTGGGCGGCGACCTTGTCCATGCCGAGCGCGATCAGCGCGCTGAGGATCCCGAGGTTCGCGCCGTAGGCGACAACCGCGACGGTGAAGAAGCGGAGGCCCTGAAACCCGACGTGCCCGCGCTGGTCGCGGAACGTCCAGAGACGGTTCCAGAGGTAGTTGTTGGTCACGGCAACCAGGAAGGAAACGGTGGCGGCATAGATGTAGTGCCAGCCGGCCCCGCGCAGGAGAGCCGTGTAGACGGCCAGATTGACGGCGTAGCCCGTCGCGCCAACCGTGGCGAACTTCGCGAGCTGCATCCAGTTCGCGGGTCGCCTGAGCGCGCGAACCGCTCGGGCGCGCGCGGCGAGCACTACGGAAGGCCGCTCGGCCATTCGGCGCGCGAGGCTATCACCGCGGGCAAACGGGGTTACTCGCCGAAACCCTCCGCGCCCACGAGTGGGACGAAGCGGCACGGTACGGAATGGATGACCGCGGGGCCTTCCGGGCTCCTGACCGCCACCTCGAGCCGCTGGCCGCGAGCGCTACCGACCGGAACGACGAGGCGGCCTCGCGGCTTCAGCTGCTCGTAGAGCGTCTGCGGGAAACCGGGCGCCGCGGCGGCGACGGCGATTCCGTCGAAGGGCGCGAACTCGGGCAGGCCCAGCGTTCCGTCGCCAACGTGGACGTGAACGCGACCGTAGCCCGCCTCGGCCAGGCGCTCTCGGGCCGCCTCGGCGAGCTCCGGGATCCGCTCGATCGTGTGCACCTCGGCCGCGAGCTCTGCGAGCACGGCCGCCTGATAGCCGGAGCCAGTGCCGACGTCGAGCACGCGTTCGTTGCCGGTCAGCTGCAGCGCCTCACAGATGCGCGCGACCATGTACGGCTGGGAGATCGTCTGGCCGCCGCTGATGGGCAAGGCGGCGTCTTCGTAGGCGCGCCGCCGCTCGCGCTCGCGGACGAATTCCTCGCGGGGGACGGCGGCCATTGCGCGGAGCACCCGCTCGTCGACGATGTCGCGACCGCGGAGCTGCGCCTCGACCATCGAGCGCCGCCGGCGGGTCTGCTCGTCCTCAGGCGGCATGCGCGAGAGGGCGGGTGTACGCGGGAGGCTCGACGCCGAAATGCTCGAGTGCCAGCGGCGCCAGGTCGGTGATGCTCCGCGGCGCCGCGTCGAGTCCGACGGTGAGCAACGGCACCTCGGAGTCGGCGCCGGCAAGGGCGCCGTGACTCCCACCGCCGAGATGGCTCCGGCCCCCAAGGTCGTCGAACTCGACGCCTTCGCCGGCCGAGACGATCAGCTCGCCCGCGTTCGGATTGCGGAGCGCCGCCCACGCGCGCTCGAGCGCGTCGGGCTGCGGCAAGAGCGTCAGGTCGCCGCTCGTCTCCCAGCCGCTCGCGGACGGAGCGAAGCGAAGCTCCTCGCCGGCGCGGCGCGCGACGGCTTCACCGGCTTCGAGGAAAAGCGCCGCGTCGACACCTTTCTCGGCGTCGAGACGGGCCGCCAGCTGGCGCGGGTCCTCTCGGGTCTCGTCCGTCCGGTAGACCATCCCAGCGCGATTCGAGGCGGTCACGATTACCTGCGCGTCCGCGAAGCTCTCCTCCAGCCGGAGCGCCCGGTCGATGCGCGTCTGGCCGTGGTCGGCGCAGACGATGACCGCGTAGCGCTCGAGGAACTCGTCAGGCCCGCCAGCGGCCTCGACCAGGGCCCAGATCGCGGCGTCGCTTCGCTGCAAGGCCTCCTCTGAAGCCCCTGGGCCGGCCGCGTGCGAGGCGTAGTCGTAATCCGGCAGGTAGTGGACGAGGAAGTCGAACCCGTCTCGCGTGACCAGCCAGCGGCCGACAGCGGCCGCGTAGGCGTCGACCGATCCGGCCGAGCGCCCGAACACCGCGAGCGGCGCCCCGGTCACGTCGGACTCGAACAGGTTGTAGAAGAAGAAGCGCTTCGGTCCGTAGGCCGGGCGGCGGGTGAATGCCGGTACTGCGGAAGCGTGGCGGTTCCGCCCCCGATAGCAGGTGAAGTTGATCGCGGCGGTCGTGTAGCCCGCGTCCTCGAGCGCCTCGAAGACGGTCACCGCGTCGGCGCCGAGATGCTGCTCGTTCATGTTGAAGATCGCGTCGAGCAGCGCCTGGCGCGCGCCGGCCGCGCGGACGGCCGCAAACGAGGACCCGTACTCGACGATCCGGCGCTCGCCGCGGTGGTACCAGACCAGGTGCG
>MNDB01000053.1 GCA_001914705.1 Actinobacteria bacterium 13_2_20CM_68_14
TTGTCGGCCAGGACGACCTCGTGCCCTTCGGCGAGCGCCAGCTCCCCGAGCTTGGCGCCGATGTACCCGGCCCCGAGGACCAGGACCCGACCCACGGGCTAAATCTGGTGGACGGTCGGCCCGTCCGGCACCGCGTGCCGCGTATCGACGATCAGCCGCGCGTGATCCCAGAGCGGCCGCTCCGAGAAGACCGTGTGCGGCGTCAGCACGACCACGCAGTCGGCGGCAGCGACCTCGTCCGGCGACCAGTCGACCGACCGGTGCGTCGCCCCGTCGAGCTCGACCTCCGAGACCCACGGGTCGCAGTAGCGGACGTCGCCGCCGCGCTGGATCAGCTGGCGCATGATCTCGAGCGAGGGCGATTCGCGAATGTCGTGGACGTCCGCCTTGTACGCCATCCCCAGCAACAGCAGCCGCGAGTCCTTGATCGGCCGGCCGGAATCGTTCAGCGCATCGGAGATCTTCTGGACGACGAAGAGCGGCATCG
This sequence comes from Actinobacteria bacterium 13_2_20CM_68_14, assembly GCA_001914705.1. Lineage (GTDB taxonomy): Bacteria > Actinomycetota > Thermoleophilia > Gaiellales > Gaiellaceae > 13-2-20CM-68-14. The sequence goes on from MNDB01000053.1 coordinate 488, forward strand.
CCGCGTTGATCTCGTGTGCCGCCTCGATCAGGCGCGCCGAGTAGCCGTACTCGCGCAACCGCCAGGCCAGGAAATGTGGCACGACAGGGATGCAGTCGCCGCCGAGGCCGGGCCCGGGGTAGTGCGGGAGGAATCCGAACGGCTTCGAGGACGCGGCCTCGATCACCTCCCAGGGCGAGATGCCCATCCGGTCGCACATCAGCGCCAGCTCGTTGGCGAGCGCGATGTTGACTGCCCGGAACGTGTTCTCGTGCAGCTTTGCCGTCTCGGCGACCATCGGGCTCGAGACCGGCTGCACCGTGTCGACGATCTGCGCGTAGAGCAGCGCGGTGCGGCGCAGGCACTCCTCGGTGACCCCGGCGACGAGCTTCGGCGTGTTCTTGATCGTGAACGTCGCGTTGCCCGGATCGACGCGCTCCGGCGCATAGCCGAGGAAGAAGTCCTTGCCGACCTTGCCGCCGGAACGTTTCTCGAGGATCGGCAGGACGACCTCCTCCGTCGTCCCCGGATGCGTCGTCGACTGCAGCACGATCAGCATCCCCGGCTTGATGTTCGAGCCGACCGACTCCGCCGCCGAGACGATGAAGTTGAGGTCGGGCGTGCGAGTCTTCGAGAGCGGCGTCGGGACGCAGATCGTCAGGGCGTCGAGCTCAGTGACGGCTGCGTAGTCCGTGGTCGCGGTCAGTGTCCCGTCGATGCTCTCGTACCGCTCGCTCGGCACGTCCACGAGGTATGACTCGCGTTTCTGGACGGCGCGGACGCGCTGGTCGCTAAGGTCGATGCCGGTGACGTCGAAGCCGGTCTCCGCGAATGCCATCGCGAGCGGCAGGCCGGCATAGCCGAGCCCGACGATCCCGATCGCCGCGGTGCGCTGGGCGATGCGCTCGTCGAAGGTCGTTTCCGGTGAGAGAACCTTGCTCAAGAGGGTGTGCAGGCTAGCAACCTGGTCTGTAGGAACTCAGTATCGGCGGCGCCGCTCAATTCCTGCAAATGCAACTGCTATAACCGGCGGCAATGTCCTTCCCGGACTCGGTGCACGCGCTGGTGCGCGACACGACGGCGGTCTGGGGGTTCGTGACGGCTGTGGGCATCGTGCTCCTGCTGACGCCCCTGGTGGCGCGCCTCGCTCCGAGGATCGGCGGCGTCGACGACAAGCACGACCGCCCGCGCGTCCACGGCGGCCGGCCGATCCCGCGCATCGGCGGCCTGGCGATCGTGATCGGCATCGCCGTGCCGATGGCCGTCTTCATCAAGCCCGAGGGTCGCTACCTCGGGATCCTGCTCGGAGCGCTGATGGTGGCCGCGCTCGGGCTGATCGACGACATCAAAGGGATCAACGCGACCGTGAAGATGGTCGGAATCGTGGCCGCGGCGCTGATTCCGGTCGTGGGCTTCGGGATGACATGGGAGAACGTCGGGCTGCCGCTCGTCGGCAACTTCGACCTCGGCTGGGCCGCCTACCCGCTAACCGTCTTCTGGATCGCGGCGCTCGCCAATCTCGTCAACCTGATCGACGGGATGGACTCGCTGGCGTCCGGAATCGTGGCGATCGCCGCGGGCTCGTTCGCGATCCTCGCGGCGTCCTTCGCGCGCGCCGACGCCGCCGCGCTGGCGGCGATCATCTGCGGCGCCTCGCTTGCGTTTCTCCGTTACAACTTCCACCCGGCCAGGGTGTTCATGGGCGACACCGGGGCGCTCGCGCTCGGCTTCCTGCTCGCCTGCGTCGCCGTCCAGGGCGTCCTGAAGACCGCGGCGACGATCGCGCTCCTCGGCCCGCTGCTCGTGATGGCCGTGCCGATCCTCGACACCTCGTTCGTAATCGCGAAGCGGCTCAAATACAAACGTTCGCCGTTCGCCCCCGACCAGAACCACTTCTACCACCGCTTCATGCGGATCGGTTATTCGCAGCGCCGGACTGCGGCCTACCTTCATCTCTGGGCGCTGCTGCTCGCCGCCTATGCCCTGCTGCTGCGGTTCGAGCCGCCGCGGCCGCTCGGTCACTGGCAGCTCGACAACACCCTGATCGCACTCGGGGTCGGGATCGTCGTGCTCGCGGCGTCCGTCTGGATGGTCTACACGCTCGAGATCCTCAAGTCCCGCCATCTGCAGGTGCTGCGGCGCGGCAAGCTCGCGGACGAGCCGGAGCACGAGGAGGCCGTCGAGCGCGCGCTGAGCGCGGGCAGCCGGCGCTAGAGGGAGGGGACGGCCAGCCGGAGCAAGTCGGCAGGGTCACGTCGGCCGCGCCGCTCGCGGAGGGCCGGTGCCTTTTCGATGACCAGGTCGGCGGGGTCGCGCAGGAAGTGGACGCGGCCTTCGGCGATGAGGAGTTCGTCGACGGCACCGAGCCGGCCCTCGAAGATCGACCAGACCGGCGTTCCCAGCACCGCCGCCTCGCGGATCATCGTCCCGCCGGCCGAGACGACGAGATCGGCGAACGCCGCGAGGCTCCGCCCGTCAACCGCGTGCTCGGGCACGATCAAGCTTCCGTCCAGCTCTCGCAACGCCCGGCGCTGATCGTCCGTCCGTGCGAGTACGACGACCTGAGCCTCCTCGTCCAGCAGCCGTCGCAGCACCCGCGGTAGCAGCTCGTTCTCGGAACCGCCGAGGTAGAGCGCGTACGAGGGCGCCGTGCGGACAACCGAGACAACGCGCTCGCGGTCGAGCCCGAGCTCGCCAAGCACGGACTCGTCGGGCTCGAAGTCGCCCAGGTAGTACTCCTCCTTCAGCCCGGGGTATTGGACGAGCTTCGGCGGCCGGGCGCCGTACGGCTCGAGGCGCTCGGCCGGGATCGCATCGGGGACGAGCACGCGCGTCGCGAGCCGGCAGTTGAGCTCGTGCTGGAGCCTGGCCCACTCGTAGTCGAACATCGTCGTGTTCGGAATCCGGAGCAGGCGGCCGACCGGCGGCAGGTCGGTGGAGCCGTGAGCGAGGCCGTAGTCGAAGCGTTTGCCGCGCGCGAAAGCGAACGCCTGCGCCGTTCGAGAGCCCGCCGCGAGCGCCTTGCCGACGCGGCCTGCTCCGCCGTGGTGGCCGATCGCCGTGTAGGGATGTCCCCAGTCGTCGAGCAGCTCGGTTGTGTGCGAGAGCGGCCTGGCGGTGAGCGTCACCTCGTGCCCGCCCGCCTCGAGCAGCTCGACCAACGGCCGCAGGACGATCACGTGCGCCGGGTTGGTCAGGTCGACCCAGATGCTCGCCATCAGGCCGGCCGCGCGATCGAGTAGCGGACGACGTCGAGGTCGCGGTAGCGCCTCGGGCCTTCGAGGCTCATCCCGAGCTTCTCCATCACCCGCCGCGAGGCGACGTTCCCCCGCATCGCGACCCACGCTGCCGGGACGACGTGGTAGGCGAGCTCGAGCTCAGGTCCTTTCCAAGCCAGGGGAAAGAGGCCGACGCCGCCGACGAGCCTTCCGCCACCGCGCTCTTCGAGTGCCCAGAAGCCCAAGCCCTCCGGGGCGCGGCCCGACAGGGACTCCAGTAGCTCGCGGGTCTGGTCGACGCTGGCCCTGGGCCCACTGGGGACGAACTGCATCGCCTCCGCGTCGCCCCAGAGCTCGTGTAACGGCTCGGCATCGCGCTCCGGCTCGAAGGGCCGGATGACGAGCCGCTCGGTCTCGAGCGGAAGCCCGATCACACAGACTCGAGGAAGCGGACGAGGGTCTCGCCGTAGCCCGGCGCTCTGGGAATGCTGTGCCCGGCTCCCGGAACGACGGCGCGCTGCGCGCCGAGGCGCTGCTCGAGCACGTCGGCGACCGCGTCGAAGACCGGGTTGTGCCCGCCCGTGACGACGAGCTTCGGAAACTGCGCGACCGCGAGCTCGTCGAGCGGGATCTGCGCCTCGTGGGGCGAGCGCTCGACCATCGCCGCCCGCGCCCCGGCCTCGAGCGGAGCCGGCAGGGGGTCGGAGAGCTTCAGCGAGCTGCCCACGAGCGGCAGAAAGTACGCGAGGTAGTCGCGCGGCTCGCCGGGAGCGTCCCGCATTTTCGCCAGGAACTCCTCGACCGCCGGATTCCCACGTGCCACGCCGAACGCCGGCGGCTCGTTCACGGTCAGTGACCGCAGGCCGTCCGCCTGCGCCGCCGCGAGCAGCGAGATCACGCCTCCGTACGAATGCCCGACGAGGTGGTCGCCTGGTTGCAGCAGCTCGGCGATCGCCTCCGCCTGCGGTTCGAAGTCGCCTCGGTCGACCGGTGGGTTCGGCGGATAGCCCGGGCGATCCGGAATCACCAGCGTGTAGCGGTCGGCCAGAGGCCTGAGGGAATCCCACGTCGTACTCCCGTTGCCGACGCTTCCGTGCACGAGGACAACACGCGGCCCGCTGCCGATCGTCTCGACGTGGAAGTCGGGCACAAGCGCAAGATAAACCGGCTGCACCGGCAAGGCCGGTACAGCCTCCAAGCGGCATTGCAAGCAACGCCTCAGGGGGTGAACAAAGTAGGCCGGAAATGGGCCTTTTTCGTGGAGAAATGGCCGCTTTCGAATGTCACAAGCTCTGCTATGCTCGCGGTGATGGAGCCTTCCCGCCCGACGTTCGAGCCGGCGGGTGCAGGCATGCTCCTCTCCGCCACGACGGCGGCTTCTGTGGGTGTCGGAGCCCTCGTCGGCTGGGCCGCCGGCTCCGTTGGCTACGGCATACTCGGCGGCGCAGTCGTCGGAGTCCCGGCCGGAATCGTCGCCGTCTACTTCCGCTATCGAGAGTCGCTTTCGTGAGAACGACCACGCTCGGCGCGCCGCGTCCCATTCCGGGCCGGTTCCTGCCTATTGCCGCGGGCGCCGGAGTGATCGCCCTCGCGCTGCCCGTTTTCCTCGTCGCCGGCTGGCCCTTCGCGGGTTGGGTGATCGCGGCGGTCGTCTGGATCGGCGTTCAGGGCCTCGGCCTCCTGCTGGCGCGCGTCCGCCCCTCCGCGGATAACCTCGCGGCCTCAAGCGTGCTGGCGTTCGGAATGATGGGGAGGCTTCTCGCGGTGCTGGTCGTGCTCGTCGGGGCTCGCCTACACAGCCGAGCTCTCCGTCTCGATCGCCAGCTACTACGCCCAGGAGCCGAAGGCATGAGGCGAGCAATCGCCATAGCGACCCTCCTCGCCCTCAGCATCCCGGCGCCGGCCTTCGCGCGGGGCAAGTTCGATCCGACGACGGAGTTCGAGCAGCACGACTGGATTCCGATCCACCTCGGCCCGCTCAACCTCTCGATCACCAAGGCAGTCGCCTACCTGCTGATCGGTACCGCACTGACGATCCTGCTCGGTATCGGACTGATGCGCTCGAAGCTTGCGCTCCTGCCCGATCGCCGCCAGACGGTCGGCGAGGCTCTGTACGAGATCGCGCAGACGCAGATCGCCGAGCAGGGCCTGCCTTCGAAGGCGATCGGCCGCTGGTTCCCGTACGTCGCCACGCTGCTGCTCTTCATCTTCGTGGTCAACCTGATCGGCTTCATCCCGCTGCCGTTGACCGGAGAGACGTATCACGGCGTGCCGGTGTGGGGAATTTATGCGGCCACCTCGTCTTTGTCGGTCACGCTCGCGCTGGCGCTCCTGACCTTCGTCTTCACCCACTTCGAGGGCGTGCGCTGGAACGGGCCGGTTCGCTACTTCAAGAGCTGGATCCCCGAGGCGCCGAAGGGTTTGCTGCCTCTGATCGTCCCACTGGAGATCCTCGGGCAGTTCATGCGCCTGATCTCATTGAGCGTTCGTCTCTTCGCGAACATGCTCGCGGGACACATCCTGATCCTCACCTTCCTGGGGCTGATCTTCATCTTCCAGTCGCTGAAGCTCATCCCGGTGCTGATCCCGGCGACGCTCTTCTACCTCTTCGAGGTGGTCATCGTCGTCGGCATCCAGGCGTTTATCTTCGCGGCCCTGTCAGCCATCTACATCGGCTCGGCGATCGAGCCTCAACACTAGGAGGATGACCATGAGCACTCTTCTCGCCGCCACCACGGGCGACGTCACGACTAAGGCGTTGCTTGCAATGCCGTCTGGAGGCTGTGCCGGCTTTGCCGGTGCAGCCGTCTAAAGGAGGCTTTCGTTATGAACACACTTCTTGCTGCCACCACGGGTGACGTTACGAAAGCCGGGAAGGCGATCGGACTCGCGCTCGGCGTCGGCCTCGGCGCGCTCGGTGCCGGTGTCGGCATCGGCAACATCTTCGGCTCGATGATCCAGTCGGTCGCACGCCAGCCCGAGCTCCGCGGCGAGCTGCAGGGGATCCAGTGGCTCGGCTTCGCCCTGACCGAGGCCGTCGTGTTCTACGGTCTGCTCGGCTCGATTCTGGCGTACGTCCTCGTCTGATGCTCCTCGGCGCCAATCCGCTGATCCAGGTCACGCCGGGCCTGATGATCTGGACGATCGTCTGCTTCCTGATCGCGCTGTTCGTCCTGAAGCGGTACGCCTTCGGTCCGATTCAGAAGCTGATCGACGAGCGCCGCGAGCGGATCCGCCGCGCGCTCGACGAGGCCGACGAGGCCCGCGAGGAAGCGCGCAAGCTGCTCGAGGAGCACCGCAAGCTGATCGGCGAGGCGCGCGGTGAGGCGGAGGATATTCGCACGGTCGCGAGGCACGAGGCCGAGGCGCAGCTGCGGCGCGTCAAGGACGAGGCCGAGGCCGACCTGCGGCGCGTCAAGGACGAGGCCGAGGCCGACCGCCAGCGCCGGCTCGAGGAGACAAAGCGCCAGATCGAAGCCGAGACGCGGCGAGCGCTCGAGGCGATCAGGGCCGAGGTCGCCGAGCTCAGCCTGCTCGCCGCCGAGAAGGTGACGAGGCGCTCTCTCGACGACAAGGACCAGCGCCGCCTGATCGACGAGGCGATCGGCGAGCTCGACTTCAGCGTGTTGGAGCGAAACGACTGAAAATGGCGAGATGGCCGTAGCCCACCGCATGTACGCGCGCGCCCTCTTCGAAGCGGCGAGCGACGCGGGCAGGCTCGACCCCGTGCGCGAGGAGCTCGGCGACTTCGTCGAGGCGCAGCGCCAAGTGCCGGAGCTGCGAGGGCTCCTCCGCAACCCGCAAATCGACCACCGCGCCAAGGCGGCGGCGCTCGAGGAGCTGCTGGGCGGCGACGAGCAGCTCGTCCGCAACTTCCTCCTCTTGCTTGCCGAGAAGAACCGCGCCGGCGAGGTCGAGGAGATCGCGCGCGAGTTCGACCGGCTGGTCGCTCAGGCGGAGGGCATCCTCGACGTCGAGCTGACCACCGCTGTCGAGCTCTCCGAGCAGGAGGCGCGCGACGTGATCGGCCAGATCGAGAAAGCTTCCGGCCGCAAGGTCGAGGCGACGCAGCGCGTCGACCCTGACCTGCTCGGCGGCCTTGTCCTCCAGGCCGGCTCGTTGCGCCTCGACGCCAGCGTGCGAGGTCGCCTCGACCGGCTACGCCAAGAACTCACGATAAGGAGGCGGTGAAGCCGCCTGTCCGCGAAGCGGACCAGTGGAAGGGTCTGGGAAACCGGGAGGTTTCCCAGGCAAGTTTAGAAAGGAGTCCATTGAAACTCAGACCCGAAGAGATCACCTCGATCCTCAAGCGACGGATCGAGGAGTACGACGTGGAGACAGACCTCGCCGAGGTCGGCAGCGTGCTCGAGGTAGGCGACGGGATCGCCCGCGTCTACGGGCTCGAGAATGCCGTCTCGCTCGAGATGCTCGAGTTCGAGCACGGGGTCACCGGCCTCGCGCTCAACCTCGAGGAGGACAACGTCGGCACCGCCCTTTTCGGCGAGTGGGAGCACGTCAAGGAAGGCGAGGTCGTCAAGCGGACCGGCCGCGTGACGAGCATCCCCGTCGGCGAGGCGCTGATCGGGCGAATCGTCAATCCGCTCGGCCAGCCGCTCGACGGCCAGGGCCCGATCGAGGCCACCGAGACCCGCCCGATGGAGTTCAAGGCACCCGGCGTGGTCGACCGCCAGCCCGTTAAGGAGCCGCTCCAGACCGGCCTGAAAGCGATCGACTCGATGATTCCGATCGGCCGTGGCCAGCGCGAGCTGATCATCGGCGACCGCGGCACCGGCAAGACCGCGATCCTCGTCGACACGATCCTGAACCAGCGGGACGAGGACATCGTCTGTGTCTACGTCGCGATCGGGCAGAAGGAGTCGACCGTCGCGCAGGTCTACGAGCGCCTCAAGGATGCCGGCGCGATGGAGTACACGATCATCGTCACCGCCGGTGCGGCGGAGGCCGCGCCGATCAAGTGGATGGCGCCGTACGCGGGCTGCGCGATGGGCGAGTACTTCCTCTACAAGGGCCAGCACGCGCTCTGCATGTACGACGACCTCTCGAAGCACGCCGACGCCTATCGGCAGATGTCGCTGCTGCTGCGCCGGCCGCCAGGCCGCGAGGCCTATCCGGGCGATGTCTTCTACCTCCATTCCCGCCTGCTCGAGCGGGCGGTGAAGCTCTCGGACGAGCTCGGCGGCGGCTCGCTGACGGCGCTGCCCGTCGTCGAGACGCAGGCCGGTGACGTCTCCGCCTACATCCCGACGAACGTGATCTCGATCACCGACGGGCAGATCTTCCTCGAGTCCGAGCTCTTCTACTCCGGTGTCCGCCCGGCGATCAACGTCGGCATCTCGGTCTCCCGGGTCGGCGGCAACGCGCAGACGAAGGCGATGCGATCGGTCGCCGGCCGGCTGAAGCTCGACCTGGCCCAGTACCGCGAGCTCGAGGCCTTCTCGCAGTTCGGCTCCGAGCTGGATCCGGCCACCCAGAAGACGCTCGCGCGGGGAGAGCGGATGGTCGCGACCCTGAACCAGCCGCAGTACCAGCCCTGGGCACTCGAGGAACAGGTGGCGGCGATCTTCGCCGGCAACGAGGGCTTCCTCGACGAGATTCCGGCCGACCAGGTGCAGCGCTTCCAGGACGAGCTGCGCGAACACCTCCGCACCGAGGGCTCGATCTACAAGGCGATCCGCGACGAGAAGGTGCTCTCCGACGAGGTCCAGGAAAACCTCCGCCAGGAGATCGAGAAGTTCGCCCAGACCTTCGCGGTGCAGGAGAAGTCGCTCGTCGGCGCCTCCTAGCAGATGGCCACCGTCCAGGACCTGAAGCGGCGAATCCGTTCCGTCGGCAACACGCAGAAGATCACCAAGGCGTTCGAGCTCGTCGCCTCCGCTCGGCTGCGCCGCGCCGAGGCGCGGATCGAGGCGATGCGGCCCTACGCCGACCGGATGCTCGAGCTGATGGGCGTCACCGCGCGGGCGGCCGGCTCGGTTCGGCTGCCGCTGCTCGAGCGCCGGGGGAGCGTCACGCGGGTCGCGTTGCTGCCGGTGACCGCCGATCGCGGGCTCGCCGGGGCGTTCAACGCGCAGGTGCTGCGGCGGGCCTTCGCGCTCGAACGAGAGCTGCGCGGCGAGGGTGTCGAGGTCAAATGGCTGGCCACCGGCCGCCGGGGGCGCTCGACCCTGACCTTCCGCGGCTACGACCTGCTCCAGGCGTGGCAGGGCTTTAGCGAACGTCCCGACTACGCCGACGCACAAGCGATCGCACGGCGCGCCGGCGAGCTCTACTCGAACGAGGAGGTCGACCGGGTGGTTGTCGTCTACAACCGCTACAAGTCGCCGCTCGTCCAGGAAGTCACGGTGCAGGACCTCCTGCCGATCCCCGAGAAGGTCATCGGAGGGGGCGACGAAGATGCCGCCCAGGCAGCCTTGCGCGGCGATTTCATCTACGAGCCCGAGCCTGAGCAGATCCTCGAGCGGCTCTTGCCCGTCTACGTCGAAACCGAGCT
>MNDB01000007.1 GCA_001914705.1 Actinobacteria bacterium 13_2_20CM_68_14
CTCGACCAGCCTCGTGCGGCCCTCGAAGAGCTCAGCGAGCTCGTCGGCCGTCAGCTGCCGCGGTAGATCACGCACGAGTAGGGGGAGAGCAGCAGCGGCACGTGGAAGTGCTCGTCGGGGTCGGCGATCGCAATGCTGACCTCGATCTTCTCGAAGAAGCCGCTGTCGGCGTGGAAGACGATGCGGTAGACGCCCGGCCCGAGCGCGGGCGGCGATAGCTCGGCGATGCGCCCGTCTTCATCCGTCTCCTGCTCGGAGAGCAGCTCGTCGCCGCGGTAGAGACCGACCCTGAGGCCGGCCCCCGGCGTTCCCTGCTTCGTGTCGAGGACGTGTGTCGAGATCACGGGTTGAACTTCTCCGCCTGGCGGCGGTGCTCCTGCGCAATCTCCTGCTCGGACGCGCGCACGAGCTCGCCGTCGCGGACGACGTCCTCGCCGCCGACGAGCAGCCGGTCGACCCGGTGCGGGGCCGAGAGGACGAGCCCCGCGACCGGGTCCCGGGCCCCGGCCAGCTCGAGCACGTCCCTTCGCCAGACGGCGAGGTCGGCGCAGCGGCCGGGCTCGATCGCGCCGAGATCGCCGCGGCCGAGCAGCTCGGCGCCGCCGCGCGTGGCGAGTCGCAGCGCCTCACGGGCCGTCAGGGCGGTAGGGCCGTCGCGGCCGCGCGCCACGAGCAGCGCCTGCTTGACCTCGAACAGCAGGTCGCCGCGCTCGTTCGAGGCCGAGCCGTCGACGCCAAGGCCGACGCGCCCGCCTGCGTCGAGCAGCGACCGCACCGGCGCGACGCCGGCGCCCAGGCGCAGGTTCGAGGTCGGACAATGCGCGACGCCTGTCCCGGTCGCGGCCAGCTTGCCGATGTCGCCGCCCTCCAGGTGGACACAGTGCGCACACCAGACGTCGGCGGCGAGCCAGCCGAGCTGCTCGAGGTACTCGACCGGGCGGCAGCCGTAGAGCTCCAGGCAGTAAGCCTCCTCCTCGGCCGTCTCGGCCAGATGCGTGTGGAGAGGGAGCTCGAGGCTCCGCGCCAGCTCCGCCGATTCCGTCATCAGCCGGCCGGTGACCGAGAACGGCGAGCACGGCGCGACCGCGAGCTGGACGCGGGCTCCGGGGCCTTGCTCGTGCAGCCCGGCCAGCCGTTCGGTGTCCACGAGCACGGCGTCGAGCTCCTCGACAAGGCTGTCGGGCGGCAGGCCGCCGTCCGACTCGCCGAGATCCATCGAGCCTCGCGAGGCGACGATTCTGACGCCGAGCTCACGAGCTGCCTGGAGCTCGGCCTCGATCAGGCCCGCTTCGCCGTGCGGGAAGACGTAGTGGTGGTCGAAGACGGTGCCGCAGCCAGAGAGTGCGAGCTCGGCGAGCCCTGTGCGGGCGGCGGCGTACTCGGCCTCGGCGTCGAGCCGTGCCCACAGCGGATAAAGCTCCTTCAGCCAGGTGAAGAGGTCGGCCTCCTGGGCTCGTGCCCGAGTCAGCGTCTGGAACAGGTGGTGGTGCGTGTTGATCAGCGCGGGCGTGACGACGGCGCCCGCCAGGTCGTCCCCGGGCTCGGGCGGCTCCCCGGAGCCGACCTCCGCGACGAACCCGTCCTCGATCCGGATCCAGCCACTGTCGAGCTCCGTCCCAGCGTCGTCCATCGTGACGACGTGGGCGTTGCCGAGGACGGTCATCCGGCCTTGTGATCTAGATCATTTGCTTCGAGCGGCACGAGCTCGAAGCGGTCGACGTCGACCAGGCCCTGATCGGTGATCTTGAGGCTCGGGATCACGGAGAGTGCGAGGAACGACATCGTCAGGAACGGCGTCGCGCCCCGGCAGCCGAGCCGCTCCGCCGCCTCCGTGCAGGCGCGGCTGCGCTCGACGACCTCGGCCAGCGGAAGGTCGGCGAGCAGTCCGCCGACCGGCAGCGGCAGCTCGGCGAGCACTTCGCCGTCGTCGACCGCGACGATCCCCCCACCGAGCTCGCCCAGCTGCTCGACGACCCGGGCCATGTCCGCGTCGTTCGTTCCGACGACGACCAGGTTGTGGGCGTCGTGGGCGACCGTTGAGCCCAGTGCGCCGCGCTCGAGGCCGAAGCCGCGCACGAAACCGAGGCCGACTCGCCCCGTGCCGAGGTGACGCTCGATGACTGCGATCTTGGCCAGGTCGCGAGGGGGGTCGGCGACCGCCTCGCCGTCGCGAACGGTCGGCTCCTCGACGAGCGACTCGGTGACGACCTGATCGGGGACGAGCCCGATCACGCGCGCCTTCGCCTCATTGGGCCACACGATCCGGAAGCGCTCGGCCGCGACCGGCCCGATCCGGACCGTGTGCTTGACCCACTCCGGTACCTCGGACCGCGCGATCTCCTCGACCGGACGGCCGCGCTTCAGGACCACTTCAGGCCGAAAGCTCTCGAGGTCCGGCAGGAGCAGCACGTCGGCCTGGTAGCCGGGCGCGAGCGCCCCCAGGTGATCGAGCCCGTGCCAGAGCGCGGGGTTCAGCGATCCGAGCACGAGTGCGTCTTCCGGGGCGATCCCGGCAGCGACGGCGTCCCGGACCATGCCGTTGATGTGGCCGTTCTCGGCGATGTCGTCGGGGTCCTTGTCGTCCGTGCAGAAGGCGATCCGCGAGGTTCCGTACTCCTCGACCAGAGGCAGGAGCGCCTGCAGGTTCCGGGCCATCGAGGCCTCGCGGATCAGCACCCACATGCCCACGCGGAGCCGCTCCCGGCCTTCTTCGACCGTCCGCGCCTCGTGGTCGGAGCGGATCCCGGCGGCGGCGTAGGCGTTCAGCTGCTTGCCGACGACGCCGGGTGCGTGGCCGTCGACGTGGGTCGCGCCGGTGAGACCGAGCTTCGTCAGCTCGTCCTCGTCACCCGCGATCACGCCTGGGAAATTCATCATCTCGGCCAGCCCGAGGACGCGGCGGCGCCGGAGTAGCCCCTGGAGGTCGCCTTCGTTCAGCGCACGCCGGGGTGACTCGAAGCGCGAGGCGGGGACGGACGAGGACGCCATGAAATAGACGTCGAGCGGCAGCTCGGCGCAGAAGTCGAGCAGCCAGTGGACGCCGTCGGTGCCGAGCACGTTCGCGAGCTCGTGCGGGTCGGCGACGACGGCGGTCGTCCCGAGTGGCAGCACGAGCCGCGCAAACTCGTCCGGCAATAGCTTCGGCGACTCGAGATGCATGTGCGCGTCGACGAAACCGGGCACGACGTAGCGGCCGGTCGCGTCGACCTCCTCGGTTCCCTCGTAGTCGCCGAGCCCGGCGACGTACCCCTCGGCGATCGCGATGTCGGTCTCGAGCCATTCGCGCGTGAAGACCGAGAGCACGCGGCCGCCACGGACGACGAGGTCCGCGGGCTCGTCGCCGCGCGCGACCGCCAGCCGTCGCACCAGGTCCGCCATTCAAGGCGACGATACCCGCCCGGCTACGGGGCGAATACCCTTCGCCGAAGTGCAGGTGCTGACCCCTCGCTCGCTCGCCGAGGCGCTGCGGCTCAAGGCCGAGCACCCCGGCTCGGTCCCTATTCAGGGCGGCACGGACGTGATGGTCGAGCTCAACTTCGACCGGGCGAGGCCCGAGACGCTGCTCAACTTGAACGAGGTCCGGGAGCTCGTCGCCGCGCGCGACCGCCAGCCGTCGCACCAGGTCCGCCATTCAAGGCGACGATACCCGCCCGGCTACGGGGCGAATACCCTTCGCCGAAGTGCAGGTGCTGACCCCTCGCTCGCTCGCCGAGGCGCTGCGGCTCAAGGCCGAGCACCCCGGCTCGGTCCCTATTCAGGGCGGCACGGACGTGATGGTCGAGCTCAACTTCGACCGGGCGAGGCCCGAGACGCTGCTCAACTTGAACGAGGTCCGGGAGCTACGCGGCTGGTCGCGGGACAACGGGTCGATCCGGCTCGGAGCGGGGCTCACGTACACCGAGGGGATGGAGGCGCCGCTCGCGGAGGCCCTGCCGGCGCTGGCCGAGGCCTCGCGCACTGTCGGCGGTCCGCAGATTCGCAATCGCGGCACCGTCGGCGGCAACCTGGGCACTGCTTCCCCCGCCGGCGACGCGCTGCCACCGCTGCTGATCGGTGACGCGGTCGTCGAGCTCGCGAGCGTCCGCGGCGAGCGTAGCGTCCCGCTGCCGGAGTTCCTGACCGGGCCGAAGCGGAACGCGCTTGCTGCCGACGAGCTGATCGTCGCCATCCTCGTCCGACCCGCGGCCGGGCCACAGACGTTCATGAAAGTGGGCCCGCGCAACGCGATGGTGATCTCGGTCGTCTCGCTGGCGCTGACCGTCGATCGCGATCATGACGAGGTTCGCGCCGCGTTCGGGTCCGCAGGGCCGGTGGCCGGGCTCGTGCAGGCGCCGCTGGCCGAGCTCAACGGCTTCCCGGAGCGCGTCGCAGCCGCGGCGAGCCCGATCGACGACGTTCGCGGCAGCGCCGTCTATCGCCGCAAGTCGCTGCGGGTCCTCACCGTCCGGGCCGTCGAGCGTTGCCTGCAATGAGAGTCGAGCTGACGGTCAACGGCGAGCGCCTCGAGGCCGACGTCTGGGCCGGGGAAAGCCTGCTCTACGTCCTCCGCGAGCGGCTCGGCCTCCCCGGCTCGAAGAACGCGTGCGAGCAGGGCGAGTGCGGCTCCTGCTCCGTGCTCCTCGACGGCAGGCTTGTCTGCGCCTGCCTTGTCCTCGCGGCCCAGGCGGACGGCCACGAGCTCGTGACGGTCGAGGGGCTGGCCGAGGACGGCGAGCTGCATCCGGTTCAGGCGGCCTTCGCCGAGACGGGCGCGGTTCAGTGCGGCTTCTGCACGCCCGGCTTCGTCGTCGCGACCGCCGACCTGCTGGCGCGCAGCCCGAACCCGAGCGAGGACGAGATCCGCGAGGCCCTGTCGGGCAACCTTTGCCGCTGCACGGGGTACGCGAAGATCTTCGACGCGGTCAGACTGGCGGCCGGCTCGTGAGCGCGACCGCCCGCACGCTCGAGCTCGGCCGTGTAGGCGAAAGCGTCAAGCGCATCGACGCGATCCCGAAGGTGACCGGCGAGTTCGCCTACTCGAGCGACCTCTTCGCAGCCGGGATGCTCTGGGGCCACACACTGCGCAGCTCGCACGCGCACGCCCTGGTCTCCGAGGTCGACATCTCGGAGGCCGTCGGCATGCCCGGGGTCCATGCGGTGCTGACCCACTCCGACGTCCCGGGCGCAAAGACCTACGGGCTCGAGTTCCCCGACCAGCCGGTGCTCGCGATCGACCGCGTCCGCTACTTCGGCGAGCCGGTCGCGATCGTTGCGGCCGAGCACCCGGAGCAGGCGCGGCGCGCCGCAGAGCGGATCCGCGTCGCTTATGAGCCGCTCGAGCCAGTCGTCGATCCCGAACAGGCGACCGAGCGCGAGCCGATCCACGAGGGCCGGCCGACGGCCGGCCACGGCTTCCGTGACGACGAGCGCCCGAACGTCGTCCGCACGATCGTCATCCGCCACGGCGATCCGGACGCGGAGGCCGATGTGACCGTCTCCGGCGTCTACGAGCTCGGCATCCAGGATCAGGCCTTCCTCGGCCCGGAGTCGGGCCTCGCGATCCCCGACGCGGAAGGCGGCGTCGACGTCTACGTCGCGACACAGTGGCTGCATATCGACCGCGACCAGGTGGCCCCGTGCCTCGGCCTCGAGCCCAAGCAGGTCCGGATCCACCTCGCGGGCGTGGGCGGCGCCTTCGGCGGCCGCGAAGACCTCTCGATGCAGATCCATGCCGCGATGCTCGCGCTGCACACGGACCGCCCGGTGAAGATGGTTTACAACCGCGAGGAGTCGTTCGTCGGCCACATCCATCGCCACCCCGCGAAGATCTGGATGGAGCACCGGGCGAACCGCGACGGCAAGCTCGTCAACGTCCGCGCGAGGATCCTGCTCGACGGCGGCGCCTATGCCTCGAGCTCCGCAGCCGTGACCGCGAACGCGTCGGCCTTTGCCTGCGGCCCGTATGCGGTCGAGAACGCGCTCGTCGAGTGCACCTGCGTCTACACGAACAATCCGCCTTGCGGCGCAATGCGCGGTTTCGGCGCCGTGCAGAGCTGCTTCGCGCACGAGGCGCAGATGGACAAGCTGGCCGCCGAGCTCGGCATCGACCCCGTCGAGCTCCGTCTCCGGAACGCGCTCGCACCCGGCGACACGCTCCCGACCGGCCAGCGGATCACCGGCTCGTTCCCGGCCGCGGAGGTGATCCGCCGCGCCGCTGCCCTGCCAGTACCCGAGCCAGAGGAGCTGCCGCGCGACGCCCTGCGCCTTCCGGGCGGCTCGGGCAACACGACGCGCGGCGAGGGCGTCAGGCGCGGGGTGGGCTTCGCCGTCGGTTTCAAGAACGTCTGCTACTCCGAGGGGTTCGATGACTCGACCGCGGCCCGCGTGCGACTGACCGCAAGCGACGAGGAGCTCGCCGCGGAGGTCCACTGCGCCGCCGCGGAAGTCGGTCAGGGCGTCGTCAACGTGATCCTGCAGACCGCTCGTACCGAGCTCGACCTCGACGATGTCGTGCTCGGCGCGGCGACGACCAGCTCGGTCGGCTCCGCCGGCTCGGCGTCGGCCTCGCGGATGACCTGGATGGCCGCAGGCGCAGTGCGGCTCGCGGCGCGAGCCGCCAACGAGGAGCTCGCGCGCCGCGGCGGCAATCTCGCGCCGGGCGAGACGATCGACGTCGAGCGTATCTACCACCACCGCCCGACGACGCCGCTTGATCCCGAGACGGGTCAGGTCACCGGCGACGGCGCTCATGTCGCCTACATCTGCGCCGCGATGCGCGTCGTCGCCGAGGTCGACGTGGAGCTCGGCCTCACCCGCGTCGTCTGGATCGGGACGGCGCAAGACGTCGGCAAGGCAGTCAACCCGCAGGCCGTCTACGGCCAGATCGAGGGCGGAATCGCACAGGGGCTCGGGCTCGCGCTGATGGAGGAGATCCAGACCCGGGACGGCCTGATCACGAACGCGAGCTTCACGGACTACCTCGTGCCGACGACCCTGGACATGCCGCCGGTGGACGCGGAGCTCGTCGAGGAGCCCGAGCCGGACGCGCCCTACGGGGTCAAGGGCGTCGGCGAGCCGCCGACGGTCGTCTCGACCGCGGCCGTCGTCTCAGCGCTTCGCGACGCGACCGGCCGCGAGCTCACCCGTGTGCCCGTCAGTCCTGACGAGATCGTCGGGCTCTGAACCGGCCGCACCGCCGAACGAGGCGCCCTCGGCTGCGACATCCTGCCTGGACTCCCTGCGGACGACGATCGCGACCGCAGCGAGGACGAGCAGCGCGCCGCCGACGATCCGCCAGGTGATCGACTCGCCGAGCACGATCGCTCCGAGCGCGATCGCGATCACCGGGTTGACGTAGGCGTACGTCGAGACCTGGCCGATCGGCGCGTTCGCGAGCAGCCAGGCGTACGCGCTGTAGCCGATCAGCGAGCCGAAGACGATCAGGTACGCGAGCCCGAAGAGCGAGCGCGCCGAGTAGTGGGCCGGGTTGAGCTGGTTCGGGCTGTAGGCGATCAGCGCCGCGGTCATCAGCACGACGCCGCCGGCGAGCATCTCGTATGCGGTCGCCGCGAACGCGTCCCGCGGCACGGGCAACCGCGGCGAGAGGAAGGAGCCGAACGCCCACGTGAACGAGCCGAGCACGGTCAGCAGCAGGTAGAAGAGCGATCCCGAGTCGCCGCCGGGACGGACGAGCAGAGCGATCCCCGCGAAGCCGACGACGAGGCCGGTGACCGAGACGAGATCCGGTCGCTCTCGCGCGGCGAAGCGAAGCAGGACGACCCAGAGCGGGATCGCCGCGATGATCAGGGAGGCCAGGCCGATCGGCACCTGGCGCTCGGTGAGGAAGAGCAGCGCGTTCGAGCCCGGGAGCAGCACTCCGACAACCGCCGCCGATGCGGCTTCCGCCTTCGTCAGACGGAGCACCGCGGTTCCGCGCCGCCAGGCGACGATCCCCAGCATCAGCGTTCCCGCGATCAGAAACCTCGTGCCCGCGGCGTAGAAGGGCGGGATCGTCTCGCCGGCCAGCTCGATTCCGAGGTAGGTCGAGCCCCAGACGATGTAGACCACCCAAAGCGCGATCCAGATTCTTGACTTGCGACTCACTCTCGTCACAACGTGCGCGCCTTCGCCATTCGTCCCATTAGGCTCCAACCGTGATCCGCGTCTTCGTCCTCTACCCCGATGCGCCGGACCCGGACCGGTACGAGCAGCATGTCGAGCTCAACCGGCGCGAGGTTCCTACCGCGACGATCCGCCACGGCCGCATCCTCGGGACGCCGCAGGGCGAGTCCGACATCGCCCACTACTTCGAGTACGAGTTCCCGGATCGCGAGACCTGGAAGGCCGCGCAGGACGGGCTCGTGAGGGCGGCCGAGGACGCGCAAGGGCTTGGCGTGCCCTTCCGTGTCTACTTCGCGGAAATCGAGTAGCTCACTTCTTCAGCGTCAGCGCGGCGCCGACCGCGAGGAGGGTGAGCCCGAGCACTCGCGGCCAGCCCACCGGGATGCGGTCGAGGCCGAAGAGGCCGTAGCGGTCGACGACTGCCGCGGCTGCGAACTGGCCGACGAGAAAGACCGCAACGGTGGCGGTTGTGCCAAGCCGCGGCCCGGCATACGTGATCGTGAGAACGACGAAGGCGCCCATCAGGCCCCCGAGCCAGAGCCACCAGGGCTGATGGACCGCGTCCGCATAGCCGGTGAAGGAGCGGCGCGCGGCAAGCAGCGCCAGGGCACCGAAGCCGGCCGCGACGGCCGCTGCGAAGGCGAAGGCCGGCACGACGCCGATCCGGTCGCCGAGCCGTCCCATCACGGCGATCTGCACCGTGCCCGCGACGCCGGCGACGAGACTCATGCTGACGGCCAGCGCGTTCCCTCCCGACATCGGCGGGATGCTAGACG
Organism: Actinobacteria bacterium 13_2_20CM_68_14; assembly: GCA_001914705.1. Classification (GTDB taxonomy): domain Bacteria; phylum Actinomycetota; class Thermoleophilia; order Gaiellales; family Gaiellaceae; genus 13-2-20CM-68-14. The sequence continues at coordinate 8,877 of MNDB01000007.1, forward strand.
CGCCTCCGTTAGGCTCGCGCCCGTGACCGAGCCCGACGCGCCGCGGCCAGTCTCGCCCGAAGAGCTCGGGTTCGAGCGGATCGTCTACGAGAAGGCGCCGCCGCGGGCGACGATCACGCTCAACCGGCCCGAGGTGCTGAACGCCTTCGATTTCCGGATGCTGCGCGAGTTGGCGCGGGCCTGCGAGGACGCCTCGTGGGACGACGAGATCAAGGTCGTCGTCGTCACCGGCACGGGGCGTGCGTTCTGCGTCGGCGCCGACCTGAAGGCGTGGGGCGCCGACCTGCTCGACAATCCGCGCGAGTACTGGAAGTGGTTCGGCGCTTTCAAGGACATGCACGACCGGCTGCGGGAGATCGGCAAGCCGACGGTCGCGCGGGTGAACGGGATCGCGGTCGGCGGCGGTAACGAGCTGCAGATGGCGTGCGACCTGGCGGTGATGGTGGACGACGCGTTCATCCGGCACGTCGGCCCCGAACACGGCTCGGTGCCTGCCGGCGGCGCGACGCAGTGGCTGCCGATCTTCGTCGGCGACCGCCGCGCGCGCGAGATCCTGCTGCTCTGCGACGAGATCCCTGCGAAGCAAGCCGAGGAGTGGGGGCTCGTCAACCGGGCGGTGCCGGCGGCCGAGCTGGACGCAGCGGTCGACTACTACGTCGAGCGGCTCGCCGTCAAGCTGCCGCAGACGATCCGGTACACGAAGCAGCAGCTCAACTGGTGGCGCGACATCTCCTGGCACGAGACGGTCGGCCACGCACGCGACTGGTTGGCGATGTCGATGCTCGGCGATGAGGCGAAGGAGGCGATTCGGGGATTCCTGGCGAAGGGCGAGGACTAGTTCTCCTCGAGCGCGCCGGTCCGGTCGCGGTCGTCCTGCTCAACCGGCCGGAGGCGCTGAACGCGCTCTCGGACGAGCTGATGGACGAGCTGGTGGCGACGCTGTCCGAGCTCGACCGCGACAAGGCGGTCCGCTGCATCGTCCTCGGCGGGAACGAGCGCGCCTTCGCGGCCGGCGCCGACATCGGCGAGCTCGCTCGCTCGTCGGCGATTGACCTCTACTACCAGCGCCGCGTCGAGCGCTGGGACGCGATCCGCTCGCTCTGGACGCCGCTGGTCGCGGCCGTCTCCGGGTTCTGCCTCGGCGGCGGGTGCGAGCTCGCGATGTCGTGCGACCTGATCGTCGCCTCCGAGACGGCGCAGTTCGGGCAACCCGAGACGTCGCTCGGGATCATCCCGGGCGCCGGCGGCACCCAGCGCCTGACGCGCGCAGTCGGCAAGGCGCTGGCGATGGACGTGATCCTGAGCGGCCGGCGGCTGACGGCACAGGAAGCGCTGGCGGCGGGCCTCGTGTCACGCGTGGTCGCCCGCGAGGCGTGGCTCGAGGAGCCGAAGCGCCTGGCGCGCGAGGTCGCCGCGAAGGGTCCGGTCGCGACCCGGCTGGCAAAGGAGTCGGTCAACCGGGCGTACGAGACGACGCTGCAGGCGGGCCTGGAAGCCGAGCGCAGAGCGCTCTACCTCGCCTTCGCGTCGGAGGACGCGAGCGAAGGCCTCACCGCCTTCACCGAGAAGCGCGAGCCCGAGTTCAAGGGGCGGTGAGGAACGAAGGGACTGACCCCGCAGGGGTCTGTCCCTACAACGGTTGCGAACTTCGTCGCGGCTGTAGGGACAGTCCCCTTCGGGGACAGTCCCTGGCTAACCGACGTAGATCGGCGTGTGCAGTGGCACGAGGGGGTAGAGCTGCTCGACGTCCGGGATCGACATGCGGATGCAGCCGTGTGAGGCCGCGGTGCCGAGTGACGAGATCTCGTCGGTGCCGTGGATCCCGGCGCCGTTGTAGAAGCCGAGCCAGCGGGCCTTGATCGGATCGTCGGGGCCCGGCGGGATCACGCGGCCCGCCAAGTCGCCGGCCCAGGCGCTGTTCGGGACATGCCAGGATGGGTTCACCTGCCGGTCGTTGATCTCGTAGATGCCGGCCGGAGTCTCGAGACCTTGGCGGCCGACCGCGATCCTGTACGAGTGGGCGAGGCGGAGGTTCTTCCAGAGCCGCAGGGTGAAATGGGCCCGGTCGATCGTGATGAACGTCTGGTACTTGTAGGCGAGCCGTGCGCTGCTGACGTGCGGGCGCAGCGTCCGTGTCGGGATCAACGCGACGTGCGTGGACGTCGGGTCTCGCAGTTGGCGCAGGATCCGCGCCGCGAGAAAACGCTTCTGCACGGCGACCCCCACGTGCGACGCCGTCACATTGAGGGAGTAACCGGTCGGGCTGATCGTCGCGCTTTCCGCAGGTCTGTCGATCTCCTTGGCGATCACGTCGATGAAGCCGTAGAGCTTCTCGCGTGAATTCGCGACCCGCAACGGGACGGTGGCTTGCAGCTTCTCGCCGCGCAGGTCACGCATCGCCCGGCCGAGGAAGCTTCCCTCGCGGCTGCGCTTCAGAGCCTCGCGAACCATCCGGTCGACTCCGAGCCTCGCGTCGATGCTGGCCGCGGGCAAGGTCCAGTGCTGCGCGCCCCACTTCAGGACGACGCCCTGGCCGATCTTGGGGCCGAGACTGCGCTTGAGCACGTCACGTGCGCGTGCGGCGCTAAGCCCGCCGACGTCGACGCCCCCAGCCGTGATCCCCTTCGCGATCGTGTCCGACCGCGACGAGTCGTAGGCGTAGAGACCGCCGGCACCCGCCGCGAGGACGAGCACCACGGCCGCAGAGCCGATTGTCAACACGCGCGTTTTCATCCGATCCCGGTTCCAGTTCCCGCTTGCAAAAACTGTTACGCGGCAAGGTAGCGCCTGCGTCCGCCGTTCGCTGACCCGACTGGACTAGCCGACGAGCTCGACCGGCACGAGATCGAGCTCCCGCTCGGAGCCCTCGCGGAGCACACGTGCGTGAACCTGGGAGCCGATCAGCTCACCGACCATCAGGCGCTGGATGTCGTCGACCGTCTCGACGGGAACCCCGTTCAGCTCGACGATCAGGTCCTCGGGCCGGAGACCTGCCTGAGCAGCGGGGCTGCCGTCGACGACCTCGACTACCTCGACGCCGCTGGCCCGGCGCAGCCGCGAAGCAACCCGCGGCGGTAGCGGCCTGGTCCCCCCGGCGATGCCGAGGTAGGCGCGGCGGAAGCGTCCCTCGGTCATCAGCGCGCCGACGATCGTCCGCGTCACCTGGTTGATCGGCACCGCGAGCCCGAGTCCGACGCCGGCGACGGCGGTGTTGACGCCGATCACCCGTCCGTGTCCGTCGGCGAGCGCGCCGCCGGAGTTGCCCGGGTTGAGCGCAGCGTCGGTCTGGATCACGTTGTCTACGACGCGCCCACCGCGGGTCGGCAGCGAGCGGCCGAGAGCCGAGACGACGCCGGCCGTCACGGAACCGGCAAAGCCGTGCGGGTTGCCGATCGCGACGACGAGCTGGCCGACCCGCAGCCGCTCGGCGTCGCCGAGCTCGGCCGGCCTCAGGTCGCGGGCGTCGACCCGAAGCAGCGCCAGGTCCGACATCGGATCCGAGCCGACGACTTCGAACTCGAGCTCGCGACCGTCGACGAACGACGCGCGGCCGCCGTCGGTCCGCTCGATCACGTGCGCCGAGGTGAGGGTGAAGCCGTCGGGCGTGATCACGACGGCGCTGCCGCCGCCGTCCAGGCGACGGCCGCCCCGCACGCGCCGCGAGACCCGGAGGTTCGCGACCGACGGCGTCAGCCGCTCCGCAACCGTTGTCACGGCCTTGGAATAGGCGTCGAGCGGTTCGTCCTCTCGAGCGTCATCGGAAGACGAGATGAAGGTCAGCTCCGGCATTCGGCCAAGCTAGCAATGCAGTGTCGGCCTGCGGCGTGATTTAGGCTCGCATCGCGTGGCCGAAGTGGAAACAACACGCGAGGGCGCGGTTCTGACGATCACGTTGAACCGACCCGACGTCCTGAATGCCCTCAATGCCGCCACCCACAAGGCGCTGGCGGGAGCGCTCAAGGCCGCGCGCGGCGACGACGTTCGCGCCGTCGTGATCACCGGCGCGGGCCGCGGGTTCTGCGTCGGCCAGGACCTCACCGAGTTCCGAGAAGACGCTGGCGACATCGGTTCTCGGCTGCGCGGCAACTACCACCCGACCATCAAGGCGATCCGGGCGCTCGAGAAGCCGGTGATCGCCGCGGTCAACGGCGCCGCGGCCGGGGCGGGCCTCTCGCTTGCCTGCGCATGTGACCTGCGAATCGCCTCCGATCAGGCCACCTTCGTGCCCGCCTTCGTGAACATCGGCCTCGTCCCTGACTCGGGCGGCACGTTCTTCGTCACCCGCCTCGTCGGCCAGGCGCGTGCGTTCGAATGGCTCTGCTCCGGCCGGCGTCTCACCGCGGCCGAGGCGCAGCGATGGGGCGTCGTTTCCGAGGTCGTCGAGGCCGACGCCCTCGCGGCCCGCGCCGCCGAGGTCGCGAGCGAGCTCGCCGCCCTACCGACCCGCGCGATCGGGATGACGAAGCGGCTGCTCGACCGGGCCGCGACCGCAACGCTGGACGACCAGCTCGAGTGGGAGGCTCAGCTCCAGACGGCCGCCACGCAGACGGAGGACTTCCGCGAGGGCGTCGCTGCGTTCCTGGAAAAGCGGCCGCCGGACTTTCACGGACGCTGACTCTGTTCTAGGATCGCCGCATGGAGCAGGCAGTGCCCGCGACCGCGCGGGGTCATCACCCGATCCGGCTCGTCGTCACGGACGACCTGCAGCGAAATCGCCTGACCTCCTTCTTCCGGCTGATCCTCGCGATCCCGCATCTGATCTGGCTCGCGCTGTGGGGGATCGTCGCCGTCTTGGCAGCGATCGCCAACTGGGTCGCCACGCTGATTTACGGAAAGTCGCCGGGCGGCCTGCACAATTTCCTCGCCACGTTCCTGCGCTACCAGACGCATGTCTACGCGTACGTGCTGCTGATTTCGGATCCCTTCCCGGGTTTCGGCGGCAAGCCGGGCTACCCAATCGACCTCGAGATCGATCCGCCACAACCGCAGAACCGCTGGATGGTCGCCTTCCGGCTGATCCTCGCGATCCCGGCCTTCATCGTGTCGGGGATCCTTGGCTACCTGAATCGAGCGCTCGGGATCTTCAGCTGGGTCCTCGCGGTGCTCATGGGGCGTGTCCCAGAAGGGCTGCGGAACTTCGCCGCCTTCGCGGTGCGCTACGAGCAGCAAACAGCCGGGTATGCCTTGTTGCTCACCGAGCGATATCCGAGCTTCAACGTCGCCGTCAGCGAATAGCCCTCGCCCGAACGAGTGATTCCGCTTCGGGAAGCGCAATTTTTCGGCGCCTGCGCCACCTCTTAGCGCACAGCCGAACGAAAGGACCATCCCATGTCAGTCCTTGTCCACGACCCCCGGCCGCTCGAAGTTCTGATCGCCGACGATCACGACCTCTTTGCGCTCGGCCTCGAAGAGACGCTCGCCCATTGTCCCGACATGAAGGTTGTCGGGAGGGCTTCCGACGGAGCCGAAGCGGTCGCCCTGGCCTCGGCACTCCGGCCTCATGTCGTACTCATGGACGTGAGCATGCCGCGCGTCGACGGCATCCTCGCGACGCGCGAGATCACCGACACACTCGAACGCACGCGTGTCGTCGTCCTGAGCGGCCACCAAGACCTCGAGACCGTGTGCCGAGCCCGTGCGGCCGGCGCGGCCGCCTACCTCTCGAAGGGCTGCCCGGTCGACGAGGTGCTCTCGGTCGTGCGCGAGGTCGCCGACTGGCCGTCAGATCGTCTTGAACTGCTCGAATGGCTGCCGGCAGCTGCGGCAGTAGCGCACTGAGCGGCAGGGCGTCGGCCCGAAGATGTTCTCGAGCGTCGTGTCCTGGGAGCCGCAGTAGGGGCAGCGGAAGGC
>MNDB01000093.1 GCA_001914705.1 Actinobacteria bacterium 13_2_20CM_68_14
ACACCGAGAAAGGAGACAGCGTGTCCAACAAGCTCCACATCACCGAGGTCGGCCGCGTGGCCATTCCGGCGGCCGATCAGGATCGCTCGCTCGAGTTCTACGTCGACACGCTCGGCTTCGAAGTGCGGTCGGACGACACTTTCGCCGACGGCCAGATGCGGTGGATCGAGGTCGCCCCAAAGGGCGCCGCGACCGCCATCGCGCTCACGCCGCCCATGGAGGGCGGCCCGACTTCGGTCGACAGCGGGATCATCATCTCGACTGACGACATCGAGGCCGACCACGCGGCACTGAAGGACGCCGGCGTCGACGTCGATCCGGAGATCGCGCGCATGGGCGCGCCGGTACCGCCGATGTTCAGGCTGCGCGACCCGAGCGGGAACGGTCTGACCGTCGTCGAGCCCCTTCCGGCCTAGTCTCTAAGCGCGCCGGGGCCTGCTGCGAAGGCAGGCCTCGGCGCTGCCGGCGCGTAGTCAGCCGCGATTATCCGTCGTTCGCCGCAAATAGCTGCCACGTCCCGGGAATTCCCTTCAGCTCGTGCGAGCCGCGGGCGTCGAAAGCAATGCCTGAGCCGGCAACGAGGTCGCAGACGGTCTGGGAGACGAGAATTTCGTTGGCCGCAGCGTTAGCGGCCACACGGGCGCCGAAGTTGACGGCGAGGCCCGCGACTTTGTCTTCGTGGAGCTCGCATTCGCCGACGTGGATGCCGATCCGGGTTTCGAGGCCGAGGTCGTTCACGCTGCCGACGATTGCCTGTGCTGCGCGGATCGCCCGCGCCGGCCCGTCGAACGTCGCGAAGAAACCGTCGCCCGCGGTGTCTCGCTCCTTCCCTCGATAGCGACCGAGCTCTCGCCGGACGAGCGCGTGATGCTGAGCGAGGAGGTCGCGCCACGCCCGGTCGCCAAGCGCCGCCGCGCGTTCCGTCGAGCCGACGATGTCCGTGAACATGACCGTCGCGAGAACGCTGTCGGGGACTGCGGGGGCTTCCTCGCCTGCGACGAATCGCTCGATTTCGTCGACGACGTCCGGCGAGAGGAAGATGTCGAAATAGTCGTTTCCAGAGATCCGCATCGCCCGTGCACCCCGGATCCGCGAGGCGACCTCCAGAGACTTGCTCTCGAAGGGCTCGCGGTAGAGGACGAGTGTCGGTACTCGAACCGCCGGCAGCACTTCTCCCAGATCGGTCTCGGAGAACGCGCGGTTCAACGCGTAAGCCACTTCCGGGCTCGCGCCGACTCGAAGCGAGTTGGCAAACCAGCGCCGGTGGTCCTCGTTCGCAGCGAGCGTGGGGCACCCCGCCTCGAGGAGCGAGTCGGAGAACTCCCGTGTGCCCCAGCGCTCACGGAGCTCGCGCAGTTCCGCGAGCGTCTCTTCGTCGCTGCCTTCCGCCTGCCACTCCGGGTGGAAGAGAACAAGCGAGCGCGCCCGCTCGGGGTAGCTGGCAGCGAAAAGACTCGCCATCCCGCATCCCTCTTGGGCTGCGAGAACGACAGTGCTGGACGACCCAACGGCATCCAACACAGCGCGCAGATCCTCCATGCGCGTCTCGAGACTCGCGAACTGGCCGCCATGATCGGAGATGCCGATTCCCCGCTTGTCGAAGAGGATCAGCCGAAACGAGCGCGCGAGACGTTCGTAGAAGTCACGCCAGCGCGGGTACTCCCAGTCGTAGACGAGGTTCGAGACGTAGTCGGACACGTAGACGAGGTCGACGTCAGCGTCCCCGACCACCTGGTAGGCGATCGCGACGCCACCGTTGCGCACGTACTGGATGTCTGCGGTCACGAGCGGATTTTGCGCAGAAGCCGCCTGCGAGCGTCGTTTAGGCAGGTCGTCCCGCTGTCAGCTCCTCGTTCTGCGCGACCCGTTTCGCCGCGGCGACAACCTCAGGGCGCGGCCCGTTCGGCACGCGAATCGAGACCACCGCTCCGTCGCCGAGTGTTGCTGAGCCGCCGTGCGCCTCGGCAACCGCCGCCACGATCGCGAGGCCCAGACCCGCCCCAGAAGTCGTTCGGCTCTCCTCGGTGTGACTAAAACGTTCAAAAGCGCGCTCAGCGAAGCGCTCGGGGAATCCGACTCCCGCATCACGCAACTCGAAGACGACTGATTCCCCATCCGCGCGGGCGGAGATGGTGATCGTGCCGGCGCCGTGGCGCAAGGCGTTGTCGATCAAGTTCCCGAGCGCCTGCTCGATCCGGAGCCGGTCGATGTGCGCAACCACGTCTCCGCGCACGTCGATCGTCCGCCTGGCGTCGGCTGCGCGCCGCGCGAAGCGGGTCGCGACGCCGTCCATCAGTTCCCTGGCGTTCACCTCCTCCAGGCGGAGTGGCAGTCCGTGTTCGTCGGCGCGCGCGAGCAGGAGCAGGTCGGCTGCAAGCTGCGAAAGGCGGTCGGTCTCGCCCGCGACCGTGCGCAGTGCGCTCTCGAGCTCCGCACGGTCGCGCGGGCGCTCCAGCGCCAGCTCGACCTCCGCCTGCAGGTGCGCGAGCGGGGTGCGCAGCTCGTGACTCGCGTCGGCGACGAAGCTCCGCTCACGCTCGAGCGAAGTCTCGAGCCGCGCGAGCATCGCGTTCAAGGTCTCGCCGAGGCGCGAGACCTCGTCGCGCGACGGCACGACAGGAAGCCGCTCGTGCAGTCGCCTCGCCGAGATCTCCGCCGCCCGAGCGCGCATCCGCTCGACCGGCCGAAGAGCGGCTCCTGCGACGAGATACCCGAGCAACGACGCAAGTAGCAGCGCCGCCGGCCCACCCACGAGCAACTCGTTTCGCACGGTTATGAGAGCGTCGTCGCGAGTCTCGAGCGACGCGCCTACGACGACGATCAGCCGCTGACCCTGGGCATCGACCGGATTTGCAAAGAGACGGGCGCTCTCGCCGTTGAGACCGGTGCGTGGGACAAAAAGAGGCGACTGCGTTGCGCGCGCGAGCGCATCGCGCGTGAGGAGCGGCGCTCGCCGAAGCCCGGGAGTCTGATCGAATACGCGCCCTCGCTGATCGACGATCTGCGCGAACCCGCCGCCGCCGGTCGCTAGTACCTGCGACTCGCTCAGCCCTTGGTCGGCTTGCTTCACGAGCGCCGCGACGTCCGTCGCGCGGGCGCGCAGGCTCTGATTGAGCGTGCGGTCCAGCGAGCTCCCGAGGTGCTGGTAGAGGAACAGCCCAACCGCGGCGAGAACGACGGCCATCGCCAAAGCAGAGGCAGCCGCCAGCCGCAGCCGAATCGGAACGCGGTTCAACCGCCGTCCGCCCGCAGTCGGTAGCCGGCTCCCTGCACGGTCTCGATCGCGTGGCGACCGAACGGGCGGTCGATCTTCTCCCTCAGGTAGCGGACATACACCGTGATCACGTTGGAGCGGTTCTCGTAGCCGATGTCCCACGCGTGCTCAAGCAGTTCCAGCCGAGAGACGACCTCCCCCGGCCGGCGCATGAAGAGCTCGAGCAGGGCGTACTCCTTGGCGGACAGCCGCGCTTCCTCAGCACCGCGCCACACCTGCCGTGTCGCCGGGTCGAGCCGTAGGTCCCCAACCTCGATCACAGCCGGACGCTCCCCAGCCCCGCGGCGAACAAGCGCGCGGATTCGCGCGCGCAGCTCGGCAACGGAGAACGGCTTCGTCAAGTAATCGTCCGCGCCTGCGTCGAGGCCCGCGATGCGGTCCTCGACCGCATCGCGCGCGGTCAGCATCAGGATCGGCGACCACACACCCGCTGCGCGAAGCGCCTCGCAGGTCGCGAAGCCGTCGAGATCCGGGAGCATCACATCGAGGACGACCGCGTCGTATTCGTGCGCAGCGGCCATCCAGAGCGCGTCCTCGCCGCAAGGCGCAATGTCCACTGCATTGCCGTTCTCCGTCAGGCCGCGCTGCAGAAGCGAGGCCAGCTTCGTGTCGTCCTCGATGACGAGCAAGCGCATGGCGCGAGTGTCGCGATCGAAGGTGAGAGGAATGTGAGAGCACCTCTCACAGCCATCTCACCCGACCTTCCTACGTTGGCGGCGCATGTCCCAACCGAACCCAACGAAAGGAGATGACATGCGCAACAGACTCACCAAGATCGGAGCCTCGCTCGCGGCAGTTGCCGCGCTCGCGGTCGGAGGCTCGGCGATTGCAGGAGCCGCCCAGAAGGGCGCGCCGCCGAAGCCGGCCGCCTCGCAGAGCCAGGAATCGGCGGGGCCCGACACGGACAACGTCCAGCAAGGCGATCAGTCGGCTCCCGACACGGGGTCCGCTTCCGAGCAGGCTTCAGAAGCAGCTTCCGAGGCAGCCGGCGAATCAGCCTCGGAATCGGACGCAAGCGACGGTCCCGGTGGATATGCCGACTCGAACGCGAACGCCGACACCCAGCAGCAGGGCGAGCACTAGCCGAAGCAAGGGAGGCCCCGGCCAAGCCCGGGGCCTCCCTTGCGCACGAGATAGACCGCGCGGGGCGGCTCCTCAGCCGTTAGCGCGCTCCTAGCTGCCAGATCGCCTGCGATTCAGTCCGCGAGGGTCGAGATGCGCAATCACATCTCCGCCGGGGCCGAACTTCTCGACGACCTGGAAGCGCCCGGGTTCCTCCATGAGCACACGCTCACTCTCGTGATCCGCGTGGCCCAGTTTCACGACAAGACGAGTGGGCACCCTCCGAATGAACTCGCACTCGCCGATCGTGAGCGAGACAACGTCCTCGCAAGACGGATCAGAACATTCACAGACAAATTCGATTTCGGCTTCTTCGGAGCGTTCGAGTCGCAACTCGTTGACGTCTCGGCTAAGAGCCTGATTTAGCGCCGCTTGTCGCGCGCTGCCCTGCTCGTCCTCGTTTTCTCCCAACGATCTCCACTCCCGCGTGCGGATCGAACCAAGCCGGCGAATCGCTACACGGTCGAAACCTGGGCCGCGCGGCCGAACATGCGTGGATCGTCGGTCTTCGTCGATGGTACGCCTTCCTCCGGCACCGAACAAGACACGCAAGGAAGCGCGGGTCCCTCGACAGGCAGGAGCTCGTTCGTAGTGGTCGCGGGGGTGGCTCTTGACGTTTGCTTGCGAGGTGAGACAATTGTTGCAAGCGCCTTGGCCCAATGGAAGCCGCGGAGTTCTGCGGCTCCTCTCCGACTCCCACGCGGACCCGGACGTAGCCAAGGGAGCGGGGTACTACCTCGCTTTTGCAAGCGCGTGAGAGGAGGACCTCATGAAGAGAGTGCTGAGCTGGCGGTCGTTCAGCCTGTTTGCAGGCTTGCTGCTCTCGCTGTTCGTGTTCACGACATCCGCGGCGGCCGACGGGTCGATGCCCGTCGTAGATCCCGCTTGTAGCGCTGCTGATTCGTTGCTCTCAGTGGACTCGGAATGCTTAAGTGCGGACCCACCGACGCCGTCGGGCGCGGCTGCCGCGTCGCCAACCAGTCCCGTGCGGCTGGATGATTCGCTCCCGCCAAGCTGTCGCCTGCACGCCGAGGCGATCTTTTGGACTGGGAATGATTGGCCGATCCTGGGAGAGGAGCTTGCGGCCAACCCGTCTCCATGCGGCGACTACTACATCTCGATCCCGCCCCTTTCTACGGATAAGACGCGCCTTCGGGTGCTGCAGGACGATTTCATCAGGGCGCTCGGGCCCCGCTTCCACCCGGTTGCCGAGATGACGCTCGGCGGTCCGACCGGCTGGGCGGCGTGGGTAGCCGTCGCAGGTCGAACCTGGTTCGGCGCGGGCGTCGAGTTCCGTAAGCGCATGGCCGACGCCGGGTATCGATTCGATCTGGGCGAGACGTGGCTCCTCAACGAGTTCGACCGCAGCACTCGCCGCGACGAACCCGTCTACACGCGTGCTGCGATGAAGGAACTGCTACGCGGCCTGTACTACGGCGACGGCACCGGGCCGACGGTCCCGGGGATCGTCGAGATCGGCATCGCCTACACGCACCAGAACATCCCCGACGTCGAGGGCTACAAGGCGGAGATGAAAGCGTGGTTGCAGGACTCCGACTTCTGGGGCGCCGTCGATCCCTACATCTCCGTCTTGACGAAAGAGGTGTATCCGGACATGCGCTACTGGGGCGTTGCAGGAACCTCCAGGAACGACCGCACGCGACATCTCACGCAGTACATGGAGCATGTGATGAACCTCGTGGAGGCTGGCCCTGCCGAGATCGGAGCAGCCCGGGCGCTGTTCGACCGCGCGTACATGCCGCTCGGGAACGCCACCTGGGCGGCAAAAGGGCCCGGGGCGCCAGACCCCTGCCTGATAGCGTTCTCCTGCGGCCACGGCTGGACGCTGATGCCGCTCGAGGCGATGCTGACGTTCGTGTCAGAGCAGGTCTACGCCGTCCGCCACTACGCCGGCAGCCACCCGCAGGGCCCGCCGGGGGGCCGCCTGGGCTTCTCCTGGCAGCCGTCGAACAACCTCCCAGGAGTCTCGGCAGCCGATTTCGTCGCCGCAAAACACGCGATCGCGGCTCGGATCGCCGCTGCGATCCACTACGCCTACCGGCAGGGCGGCGCCTCGCCGGAAGGCGCCTGCTCGCCGCCAGGCAGCGGCGAGGACTGGTGCCAGGGAGCGGATGTCCCCGACGCCGCATTCACCGACGCTTGGGAGACGTTCGAGCACTGGAACTGACGAAAGTGGCTGGGGAGCCGCCAAGTCGGCTCCCCAGCCCAATCGACACAAGCATCGCCCTCAAATGTCGCTCACCCTCGACTGTCGAGGGCTTGCTCCAGGATGTCCAACCCGCGCTCGAGCTCCTCGTCCGTCGCCGTCAGCGGCGGCAGCAGCCGGATCACGTTGCCGTAGAGGCCGCAGGACAGGATTAGAAGTCCGTTCTCGCGAGCCTTCGTCGTCACCGCTTTCGCCTCGTCGCCCGATTTCTCGGCGAACTCGATCGCGAGCATCGGCCCGAGGCCGCGAACGTCCCCGATCGCCGGCTGCTCCTCGGCCATCCGCTCGAGCCGGCCGCGGATCAAGCGGCCCACGGTCTCGGCGCGCTCGCGGAACCCCGGTTCCGCCAAAGCGTCAAGCACGACACAGGCCGCCGCGCACGAGACGGGATTGCCGCTGAACGTGCCTCCCAGCCCGCCGGGGTGCACGGAGTCCATCAGCTCCGAGCGCCCGGTCACCGCGGCGAGCGGCAGCCCGCCGCCGAGGGTCTTGCCGGAGACGATCAAGTCCGGCTCGACGTTCAGATGCTCGATCGCCCATGGCGGCCCCGTCCGTCCGCAGCCGGACTGCACCTCGTCTGCGACGTAGAGGATCCCGTGCCGTTTGCAGATCTGCTTCAGCGCCTGGACGAAGTCGGCAGGCATCGGGATGAAGCCGCCCTCGCCCTGGACGGTCTCGAGTACGACACAAGCGACCTCTTTTGGATCGACGTCCTGGGCGAAGAGCAGCTCGAGACCGGCGATCGCATCAGCGACGCTGACGCCTCGGTACGGGTAAGGCGCAGGCGCGCGGTAGACCTCGGGCGCAAGCGGCCCGAAGCCCTGCTTGTAGACGAGCTTCGAGGTCATGGCCATCGTCAGGTTCGTCCGCCCGTGGAAGGCGCGGTCGAAGACGACGACAGCGGGCCGGCCCGTCGCCGTCCGCGCGATCTTGACGGCGTTCTCGACCGCCTCCGCGCCCGAGTTGACGAGCAGCGACTTCGTCTCGGTGTGGCCCGGCCAGAGCTCATCGAGGCGCCGGCAGACCTCGACGTACGGCTCGTACATCCCGACCATGAAGCACTGGTGCAGGTAGCGGTCGACCTGCTCGTGAATCGCCTGGACGACCGCCTCGGAGTTGTGGCCGAGGTTCTGGCAGGCGATTCCGCCCGCGAAGTCGAGATACTCCCGCCCGTCGGCGTCCCAGATCGTCGCGCCCTCGGCGCGACTGACCGTCATGTCCGTCGTTGCGACGCCTCGCGTCACATAGCGGTCGCGCCCAGCGCGGACGGCCGCGGCGTCCTGGAGCTGCTCCGTCGCCATCACCGCAACCTTAGAAGATCGCAGGGGTAGACATTCGTAGGCTGACCGGGCAACAGCCGAAGGCCCCTTGATAATCGGATCCCGATCTGACCCCACAAGAAGGAGCAGGTTATGAACACGATGGCATCCGCGCGCTCGAGCGCCGGGATTGCCCGTTGGGCCTCGCTGGGCGGGATTCTCTACGTCGTGCTCTTCGTCATCGGCGTCATCGTCATGTTCGACGGCGAGCCGGACGGGGACGCGTCTCCGGCGAAGGTGATCGCCTACTACTCCAAGGCGAGCCACCGCGACAAGATCTCGATCGGCTGGATCATCGCCGGCCTCGGCATCTTCGCCTTCCTCTGGTTCCTGAGCAGCCTGCGCCGCGCCGTCCGCCGCTGGGAAGGCGATGACGGCTTCCTGACCGCGCTGACGACGATCGGCGGCGCGATCTACGCGACGCTCGCCTTCGCGGCGATCGCCATCAACGTGGGAATCAGGACGATGAGCGACGACACGTATCACCACACCGTCTACCCGGGGCTGATCCACGCCGCGGATGACGCGAGCTACGTGCTGCACGCGACCGGCGGCGCCGGGGCCTCGGCGATGATCATCGCGGCCACGCTGGCGGCCATGCGCGCGACGGCCATCCCGAAGTGGGCAGGCTGGCTCGGGATCATTGCCGGAATCCTCGCGCTGGCCTCGATCATCTTCTTCCCGCAGGCAGCGATCGCGCTCTGGATCCTGATCGTCAGCGGACTGCTGTTCGCCCGCGGTGGTCAGGGCCGGCCCGCGGTGGCGGGGTAGACGGAAGCATTTGACCGCGTTCTGAGCGCGGCCTTCGCCGCGCTCAGAACCGCTCGACGACCTGGAAGCGCCCCGGCTCCTCCATCAGCACGCGCTCGTTCTCATAGTCGGCATGACCCACTCTGACGACGCGGCGATTAGGCACCCGCCGAACGAAGTCGCGCTCGTCGGGCGTGATCTCGACGAGCTCGCGACAGCTCGGATCTGAACATTCGCAGACGACAGCTTGAGGCTCGCGCTTTGCATCCTCAGCTACTCCCACAACTCTTCGCTCCCGTGCGCGGTAGAACAACCATTCCGGCGAATCGTCGCTACACGGTCCAACCCGGCCGCACGGCCGAACATGCAGAGGT
>MNDB01000020.1:0-5075 GCA_001914705.1 Actinobacteria bacterium 13_2_20CM_68_14
AACGCCGACGGGACGAACACGCAGCCGCTCCGCTACACGGTGTGCAGCGGCAAGTGCCCCGACCCGCCCAACCAGCTCGCCTGGCTGCCGTCGAATCAGCTTCTGGTGCTGCGGGACGGAGCCATCCTCCGGTTCGCGCCCGGGAGCAAGCCGCGGAAGATCGCCCGGATCAACGACTTCTCCTTCCTCACGAACGCAGCCGGAACTCGCATCGCCGCCGGCGCCGGCACGCCCTCGTGCCTCAGCTGCTCGGGGCCGGTGACGATCCTCAACGCCCAGTCGGGAGCCCTCGTCGGCAAGGTGGGCGGGAAGAAGCTCTACAACGTCGATCCGAGTCTCTCGCCCGACGGATCGAAGGTCGTGTTCGAGCGCAACGCGTCCAACGACTCCGGGAAGACGTTCGGCATCTGGACGGCGAAGGCGGACGGCAGCAACCTCCGGCGGCTGGCGAAAGTCGGCCAGCATCCGTTGTGGTCGCCGAAGGTCGGGAAAGTCGCCTACGTCGCGTTCGCCGGGAAGTCCGTCGCGCTGCGCCTGATCTCGGCCGGGGGCGGCGAGAGTCGAGCTCTCGTCCCCCGCAGGATCGAGAACGTGTTCGGCTGGTCGCCCGACGGCAAGTTCATCGCCTTCGAGACGGGCACGGGAACGCTCGGCAAGCTGGCCGTCGTCGACGTCGCGACGGGGAAGGTGCGCAGTCTCCTCCAGCTCAAGTACGCGCCGACGGCCGCCTGGTCGCCGGACTCGAGCGAGCTGGTCGCCAACTCGGTGCCGAGGAGCCAGAAGTGCTGGTCGACCTGGCGCGTGCCGGTCGACGGCTCGAAGCCGACCCTGATCTCGAGCTGCACCAGCTAGCCAAGCGGCGGCGTCGGCCAGGCGGCGCTCGACGAGGCGGTCGGCGGCCTCGGCGGACGTGATCCCGTCGCCGCGCGTTCCTGGGCGCCAGGCGACCTGACCGTCGGCTGCGCGAGTGCGCGGGAATACACCCTGACGGTGATCTAGGCGTCGCTCGCCCGGGATGGAGGACGCGGGCACGAGTTCAACGCTCTCATGCGATCGAAGCAGCCGGCACAGGCCAGCGTGACTCCGGCGAAAGCCTCGCCAATCGTCGACCGTAGCGACGGCGGTACGCTCGTTGCGTGGGCGTCTTGCGCGAGGTCGTCGAGGCGGATCTGCCGGTCTTCTACGAGCACCAGCGCGACCGGGAAGCGGCGGCGATGGCTGCGTTCCCGCCGCGCGAACGCGACGCGTTCATGGCGCACTGGGCGAAGACGCTCGCGAATGACTCGGCCCTGACTTGGACGGTCGTCTCCGGCGGCGCGGTCGCCGGCAACATCGGCTGCTGGGAGGACGACGGACGCAGGCTCGTCGGGTACTGGATCGGGCGAGAGTTCTGGGGCCGCGGGCTCGCGACGCAGGCCCTCGCGGAACTCCTCGACGTGGTCGACGCGCGCCCGCTGCACGCATACGTGGCGAAGAGCAACGTCGCCTCGATCCGCGTGCTCGAGAAGTGCGGGTTCGTCAAGGTTGGCGAGCACGCGGGCGACGACGGGATCGAGGAGCTCCTCCTGGAGCTGCGGGCATGAGGACAGACCTGAGCTTAGGGCTCAGGGGGAGCGGGCTTGACTTGGGCGAGCGTCCTCTCGCTTGACGGCGAACCTTAAGCCCACTGGACGCTCCGAGGACATCCGCTCTCGCCGCTAGCGTTCGGCCGGCTTGCACCTGAGCGCGATCAAGCTGCGCGGCTTCAAGTCGTTCCCTGATCCGGTCGAGGTTCGCCTCGAGCGGGGCGTCGCCGTGGTCGTGGGGCCGAATGGGTCGGGGAAGTCGAACGTCTCGGATGCTCTGCTCTGGGCCTCGGGGTCGCTCTCGCCGTCGGAGCTGCGCGCGGAGAAGCCCGACGATGTCCTCTTTGCAGGCTCCGCGGGCCTCCCCGCGGCCGAATGGTGCGAGGTCGAGCTCCTGTTCGACAACGCGGACGGCCAGTTCCCGGAGCTCGAGTTCAGCGAGATCTCGGTCAAGCGCCGGCTGCACCGGGGGGGCGAGGGGCAGTACCTCGTCAACCGGGCCGCCGTGCGGCGAACAGATCTGGTGGAGCTGCTAGCCGACGTAGGGCTCGGGGGCGGCCACAGCTCGGTGATCGGGCAGGGACGAGTCGAGGAGATCCTGTCGTCGAAGCCGGAACACCGGCGGGCGCTACTCGAGGAGGCGGCGGGACTCGGCAAGTTCAAGGCTCGGCGGCACCGCGCCGAGTTGAAGCTGGCGCGCGTGCAGGTTCAGGCCGAGCGGGCTCGCGATCTGGAGGCGGAGGTGCGAAAGCGGCTGCGGCCGCTCGCGCTGCAGGCGACCGCAGCCGAGCGGGCGGAGAAGCTGAAGGACGAGATCGCCGCGGTCGAGGCGCGGCTTGCGGAGCTCGAGCTGGAGGAGCTCGACCAGGCGGCCGCCGAGATCGACGAACGCGGTACGGCTGCCTCAATGGCGCGAAAGGCCGCGAACGCGAAGCTCGAGGAGTTGTTAGTCGAGCGCAACCAGGCAGAGGAGGACCTCGCCGACGCGGCCGGTCGTCGCGAGGAGGCGACTGCGGCGCTCTACCGCCTGCGGAGCGCGGCCGACCGCCTCGAGCTGCGCCGCGAGGCGGCCGTTGAGCTTGTCGAGCGCCTGCGGGCCGAGCCGTTACGGCTACCGACGGTCGACGACGAGCAACTGCGAACGACGAGGGAGCGGCTGTCCGCGGTCGAGCGAGCGCTCGCGGAACGCGAAGGCCTGCCGCCGGCGGCACGCGCTCTCGCGGAGCAAGGCGCGCGGCTTGCGCTCTCGGAGCTCGATGTCGAGCCAGGGCGGGAGCGCGCGGTCGCGGCCGCGCTCGGCCCGCGCGGGTCGGCGCTGCTCGCCGACGACGTCCAGGCGGGGCTGCGATTGCTCGAGCAGGCGCATGCGGCCGGCCTCGGGAAACTGACTGTGCTCGTCGAAGCGCGGCCCGCCGAGCTCGTCGAGCACTACGCGGTCGTTCCGAAGGCCGAGCTGCTGAGCTCGCCCGTTCCGGCCGTGACCCCAGACGGCTTCGGCTACGACCCCGAGCGCGGCGAGCTCTGGTTCGCGGGCGAGACGGCCGAGGCGGTCTGGCTCGAGCTCGAGGCGCGGCGCCGGGCGCTTGCGCTCGAGGTCGAGCGACTGCGGTTGAATCCCGCGGCTCCTCCCGCCGCCGATCCGCGGCTCGTCGCCGCAGGCGAGCGGCTCGTTCGCGCGCTTGCAGGAGCGGCGGAGGCCGGTCGCAGGTTCGAGGCGCCGCTCCGGGCACGTGTCGATGCGGGCGGGTCGCGCACCGGCGATGCCGCCGGCGCCTTGCGCGAGCTCGCGGAGCGCGAGGCCGAGCTGCGCCGCGGGGCAGCCGAAGCGGGCGAGCGAACGGCCGCGATCGACGTCGAGCTGGCCAGGCTCGAGGCCGAACAATCGGCCGCTCGCAGGCGGCTGGAGGACGCAGGCGCCGAGCCGGCGGAAGGCGATGACCGAGAGGCGCTGGCAGAGCGGCTCGTGCGCCTCGAACGCCGGCGGGAGACCCTCGGCGCCGTCAACCCGCTAGCGAAGCAGGAGTACGAGGAGGAGAAGGAGCGACTGACCGAGCTGACGACGCAGCGGGAGGACCTCGAGCGCAGCCTCGCCGAGCTAGAGAAGCTCCGAAACGAGCTGAGCGAGACGGTCGAACGACGGTTCGACGAGACGTTCGCCGCCGTCCAGCAGCATTTCGCGGACGTCGCGCAGACGCTCTTCCCGGGCGGCGAAGGACGCCTGCGGTTGAGCGAGCCCGACGAGGACGGCCCCGACGACGGTAGCGAGCCCGGCGTCGAGATCGAGCTGCGGCCCGTAGGCAAGCGCGTGACAAAGCTCTCGCTCCTCTCCGGGGGCGAGAAGGCACTCGGCGCGATCTCGTTCCTGTTCGCCCTCTTCCTCGCCCGACCATGTCCTTTCTATCTCCTGGACGAGGTGGAAGCGGCGCTCGACGACACGAACATTGGCCGCTTCGTCGAGCTGCTCAGGCGCTACGCCGACCGGGCCCAGTTCATCGTGATCACGCACCAGAAGCGAACGATGGAAGCGGCCGACAGCCTCTACGGCGTCACAATGGGCGCTGACGGCATCTCGCAGATTGTCTCCCGGCGGGTGCCGCGGGAGGCGCCGGAGGCGGCTGTCGCCTAGACGCTTCCTGGAACGCACTGCATCCCGCGGCGTCTGAGGCTCGAGTGAGGGCGCAAGCGCTGCCCCACGCGCACCTTCTAGAGTGTCGCCGTGCTGAGGGGGCGCTGCGAATGCAATGCCGTCGGTTACGAGGTCTCGGACGAGTTCGTCGCCGCGCTCAACTGCCACTGCTCGAACTGCCGTGCGTCGACGGGCTCGGCATTCTTGCCCTTTGGCGAGATCGCCCGCGTGAAGCTAAGGGTGACGAAGGGGGAAGGTTCGCTGATGGTGATCGGCGATGCCGACGCGCATCACGCGATGCGCTGCGGGGAGTGCGGGTCGCTTCTCTATTGGACCGCGCGCGACGGCACGTATGTCCGCGTTGCGTATGGATCACTCATCGACGAGCCGGCGCTCAAGCCGACGGCGCACATCTTCGTCGGCTCGAAGGCTCCGTGGCATGAGATCCTCGACGACCTCCCCCAGCATGACGAGTACCCCTGGTCTTGATCGGCTGATACGGGTAACGCCTGCTCGGCGACGCAGTGCTCCGGCGTAAAGGCCTGGGCCCTCGCTGAGCAGCTCGGGCGGGCCGAGACCTACGACGCCGAGTTCGTCGCGCTCACGCAGCTGCAGGCAGACGCATTAGTGACCCCGGACAACGGAGCTGGCCCGCCGCGTCCAAGGGATCGCCCCCACAGAGACGATCGAGGTGCTCCGAACGGCCTGAGGGCGAGGCAAGCTGGGGTGACATTCGCGCACACTGACCCAAACAACGATGATCAACCGGGTCGCAGGCTTCTGGGTCAGCGCCGAAGTCGGGCTGCGGTGCTGAGCCCCATCGCAGCCTCGGGCGATCAGGCGATTGCGTTCGTCATCCTCGGCTCAATCGTGATTCCAGTAGC
>MNDB01000020.1:5215-8734 GCA_001914705.1 Actinobacteria bacterium 13_2_20CM_68_14
GAAGCAACGCCGCCCGGCTATCGATCTGACTAGACGCCTACGAGCGTGCCGCTTTCGACCTCGTCAAAGTAGGAGATCTCGACAGAGTCGGCATTGACGCCCGCCTTGCTCATTGCCTCCTTCAACTCAGGCATTGCGAAGAAGGCGCTCGCCGCCTCGCGTGAGTCGAATGTGTGGGTGACGATGACATCGTTGGGATTCTCGACTGAGCGCAGCACCTGGTGCCCGTGCACGCCGTGCTCGGCTTGGATCGGCGCGAAGCCGTCGTACTCCTTCCTCCAAGCGTCGAAGTCGGCCACGCGGTGGCGGACAATAGAAATGGTGTTCGTCATGAAGCCCCCTTCCGGGGCGAGGTGCCTGCTGCGAGAAAACGGGCTTCAG
Source organism: Actinobacteria bacterium 13_2_20CM_68_14 (assembly GCA_001914705.1). GTDB lineage: Bacteria > Actinomycetota > Thermoleophilia > Gaiellales > Gaiellaceae > 13-2-20CM-68-14. Next base: position 5,597 of record MNDB01000020.1, read on the forward strand.
GAGAAGCGCGCAACGAAGGCGACGCTCAGCAGTCTACTCTGAGCAGCGACGAGCGTTTAACTGGCGCAATAGCGAGGCTCGTCAAGAGATACTCGTTCTGACCGGCCGTTTCTAGCCTCGTTAGGCGCTCGGTTTGCTCGCTGTGGCACGATCCGCGACCGTGGATACGAGTCGGATCGCAGCATTTTTGGTCTTGGCTGATCTTCCTGCAGCGGAGCTCGACGAGCTTGCGGCCGCGATGAGCGAGGTCGAGGTTGAGGCGGGTGCCAAGGTCATCACGCTCGACGACTACGGAACCGCCATCTACTTCATCGAACAGGGAGAGGCCGAAGTCCTGACCGAGGGTGCCGAGGCGACCCAGACTCTCGGCCCCGGCGACGCGCTCGGCGAGATTGCACTCCTCCTTACGGGAGAGCGGACGGCCACCGTCGTGGCGCGTACGTCGATGCGGCTCCTCTCGCTCTCCGGTCAGGACTTCGAGCGCCTCCGACCGCGCGTACCTGAGCTCGAACGCTCGTTGCGCCGCCTCGGCCTCGAGCGCGCGGGTCGGTAGACGCACCGGATTGATCGAATCCGACCTGCTAACGACTGTGACACCTGGCCATCGACGGCCCCAAGAGACATTTCTGATGACTCGCACAGGCAAGGGCGCTGACGCTGAGTTGAGGCTCGGCTCGCTTGTGCTAGGAGATCTCCAGCCGGAGCAGGATCTCGTTGCCGTGGAAATCTCCGGTTCGTTTGAAGCCGTATCGCTCGTAGAACGTGACCGGGCTGCCCTCGCCCTGTCCGACGCTTGTCCACATCGTGCCGACGCCCCGGTTGCGGAAGTACTCGACGATCAGGTCGAGCGTTGCTGTACCGAAGCCTCGTCGTTGGTAGCGCTCGTCGATGAGCAGCTTCCAGAGAAAGTGGGCAATGTAGTCGGGGCTGCCGACCTCGTCAGCGATCATCACGAACCCCACCGGCGTCTCTTCGTCATAGATCGCCCAGTAGAGGGCCCGAGCGTCCGGCTCCTTCGCCGCCTCGAGAATTGACTCGCGGACACCGCTCACAAAGCGTCCCTGATCCGGCGTCACGGCAAGCGCATCAGCGGCTTCCCGATTTGCGTCGGTGATCGGCCAGAGAGAAACCACCGCGTGAGACTAGAGCAACGCCTCAGATGACATTCCTGACCTCTGGGGCACGCAGCCGTTCACGCTCCGCGACCGCCACCGGTGCGAGTTGAACCGACCTTGTGCCGTAGCCCCGGCTTAGCTCGACACATTGCACCAAGCCTCTCCCTAGAATCGCCGGCATGAAAGGCCCCGACGTCGTCCTCGGTCCGCTGGCAACCGTCGGCGCGGCCCTACTTGGCCTCGGCGTTCTGCGTCGCTCATGGAAGCTCGCCGCGGCGGGAGGGGTGGCCATCGTCACCGACCAGCGGCTGCCGGCGGCGCGGCGGCTGAAGGACGAACTGCGGAAGCACGCGCCGCAGGCGTGAGCCGCACCTGGGCGGAGCTGCTCGGCGACGAGGCCGCCGGGCCGCAGGAGAGCGCGGAGGCGGGCGGCTTCTTCTCGCGGCTGCGCGATTCGCTCGGCAAGAGCCGGCGGGCGCTTACCGAGCAAATCGCCGCGGGGACCTTCGACGCGGCTGACGATGCTGCCTGGGAGCGGCTGGAGGAGGCGTTGATCGCCGCGGACGTCGGCGTTCCGTCGACCGCCGAGCTCGTGCGTCGACTCGAAGCCCGGGGGGAGCTCGGCGATCTCAGCGAGGCGCTGGTCGAAGAGGCCGCGGCGCTGCTCGGCGAACCTGGCCGGCTCTCCCTCGACGGGCACCCGAGCGTGATCCTCGTCGTCGGCGTCAACGGCACCGGCAAGACGACGACGATCGGCAAGCTCGCGAACCGCCTACGCGAGCACGGGCGCACGGTCGTGCTCGGCGCCGCCGACACCTTTCGCGCCGCCGCCGAGGAGCAGCTCGAGATCTGGGCCGAGCGCGCCGGAGCGGACTTTGTCGGCGGCGAGCGCGGTGGCGACCCGGCCGCCGTTGCCTACGACACGATCGAGCTCGCGGCCCAGCGCGGCCGCGACGTCGTCATCGTCGACACCGCCGGCCGGTTGCACACGCAGGCGAACCTGATGGAGGAACTCGCGAAGGTGCGCCGGGTGATCGCTCAGAAGCAGGAGGGCGCACCCAACGAGACGCTGCTCGTCGTCGACGCGACCACGGGGCAAAACGGCGTCCAGCAGGCGCGCCTGTTCGGCGAAGCCGTCGGCGTCACCGGCGTCGTGCTGACGAAGCTCGACGGTTCCGCGAAAGGCGGCGTCGCAATCGCGATCGCCAACGAGCTCGGGCTACCGATCACGCTCGTCGGCGTGGGGGAGAGCCTTGATGATCTCCGGCCTTTTGACCCGCAGGACTTCGCGCGAGCCCTGATCGCGGGCTAGGAGGGTTTGGCGAAATACAGTCTGTGCCGCCGGGCCGCGCTGCTCGCCCACCAGCTCCGCTCTGTTTACGCAGTCGCGCCCATATCTACGGATATGGACGCTCCCGTCAAACCCTCCTAACGCTCGATCGCGAAGGCGATGTCCACGGTTGTCCGGTACTGAGAAATCCGATCGCCCTCGACAAGTGCGCTCATCGAAACCACATGAGCACCCGAGATCCCGCGAACCGTCTTCGCGGCCTCCTGCACCGCAGCATCGGCGGCCTTCGCGAAGCTCTCCGGCGATGAGCCGATGATCGTGATCACTTTGGCGACGTCAGCCATCTCGTCCTCCCAACGGTCGTTGCCGCAGAATCTCTAACCGGCCTGGGCGAGACCCAAACGGAAAGCGCTCAGCGCCCAAGCCCGAAGAGCACGTCGAGAATGCCGCGCTCCTCCGAGCTCGCGTCCTCTCGCAGGAGCTCGTCGATCTCGATCCCGACGAGCAGGACGATCGAGGACACGTAGGCATAGGCCATCAAGACGAGGAAGACCGTCAGCTGCCCGACGGCCGTCTTGAAGTTCGCGAACGAGGTCACGTACCACCGGAACGCGAACGAGGCGACGATCCAGGTCGCGATCACGAGCACCGCGCCTGCGCTCGCCCAGCGTTTCGGCCGGGGTCGAACCGGCGCGAGCCGGACGAGCAGGCCCGTCACCGCGATCAGCGCGG
>MNDB01000020.1:8915-14539 GCA_001914705.1 Actinobacteria bacterium 13_2_20CM_68_14
GGCGCTGAAGGCGATCAGCCCGGCGCTGTTGCTCGCAAAGATCTTCTCGACGGCGAAGTCGATCGCGTGAAAGACGGGCGGGTCCAGACGGGACTTCAGCGCCGGCGCGATGTGTTTCGTCCAGACGTCTTGGCGGCCGACGGCGCCGAGGAGGGCCAGTCCGAGCAGCGTCAGCGGGATCAGCGATTTCAGAACCTGGAACGCCAGCGCGCTCGCATAGGTGAGCAGCTCGTGGTCGGCGAAGCGCTCGTGCAGGAGCTCTACAGCTCCGCGCGTGCGCTTCACGACAGTCGTTCGCGTGGCCATGAGGAGAGGCCTTACCGAAAACGGCCGCCAGTACACTGGCCGTCGTGTTCGACACGCTTTCAGACCGGCTTCAGGGCGCCCTCGGCGACCTTGGTAAGCGCGGCAAGCTCGACGACGAGGCGATCTCGAAGGCGATGCGCGAGATCCGCCTCGCGCTGCTCGAGGCCGACGTCAACTTCCAGGTCGTCAAGGATTTCGTCGCCCGCGTCCGCGAGCGCGCCGTTGGCGAGGAGGTGCTGAAGAGCCTCACGCCCGGCCAGCAGGTCGTGAAGATCGTGCACGAGGAGCTGACCGCGCTGATGGGCTCGGGCGACTCTCGGCTCGCGTTTGCCGGACGGCCCCCGACGGTGATCCTGCTCGCCGGCCTGCAGGGCTCGGGCAAGACGACGGCCGCGGCCAAGCTCGCGCTGTTGCTGCGCAAGGAAGGCAAGCAGCCGGCGCTCGTCGCCGCCGACCTGCAGCGCCCGGCGGCGATCGAACAGCTCGAGCAGCTCGGCCGGCAGATCCAGGTTCCCGTCTTCAGCGGCGAGCGGTCCGATCCCGTCAAGGCCACCCGCGAAGGGATCGACGCCGCCGAGGGCGACGTCGTCATCGTCGACACGGCGGGCCGGTTGCATGTCGACGAGGCGCTGATGGAGGAGCTCGCCGCTGTCCGCAAGGAGGCGAGGCCGACGAATGTCTTGCTCGTGCTCGATGCGATGACCGGGCAGGAGGCGGTCGCGGTCGCGCAGGCTTTCCAGGAGCGCGTCGACTTCGACGGCGTCGTGCTGACGAAGCTCGACGGCGATGCGCGCGGTGGCGCGGCGCTCTCGGTCAAGGCCGTCACCGGCAAGCCGATCAAGCTCGTCTCGGTCGGCGAGAAGGTTGATCAGCTCGAGTACTTCCATCCCGACCGGATGGCCTCGCGGATTCTCGGGATGGGCGACGTGCTGAGCCTGATCGAGAAGGCGGAGGCGGCAGTCGAGGAGGACGAGCGCGAGGAGCTCGAGCGCCGGATGATGCAGGGCGAGTTCACGTTCGACGACTTCCTGAAGAGCTACAAGATGCTGCGCCGGATGGGCCCGCTGCAGGGCGTGATGAAGCTGATCCCCGGCCTCGGCAACCAGCTCGAGGGGCTCGACCAGGTGGACGAGAAGCAGCTCGCGCGCGTCGAGGCGGTCATCCTCTCGATGACGCCCCGGGAGCGGGCGCTGCCCCATGTGATCGACGGCTCGCGCCGGCTGCGGATCGCCCGCGGCAGCGGATCTGACGTCCAGCAGGTCAACCAGCTGCTGGAGGCGCGCAAGCAGATGGCGAAGATGATGAAGCAGATGAAAGGCGGCAAGATGCCTTCCCTGCCAGGATTGGAGGCGCCCGGCGCGCCGAACGGGGCCCGCGCGGCCACGGCGAGAAAGACCAAGAGCAAACGAAAGAAGAAAAAGAAGGCGAGGAGATAGATGGCAGTCAAGTTGAGACTGACTCGGGTCGGCTCGAAGAAGAATCCGATCTACCGCGTCGTCGCCGCCGACACGCGTTCCCCGCGCGACGGCAAGTTCATCGAGATCGTCGGGCGCTACAACCCGCAGACCGATCCGTCGACGATCGAGTTCGACGAGGAGAAGGTCAAGGACTGGCTCTCGAAGGGCGCGCAGCCCTCCGACACGGTCAAGCGCCTCTTGAAGGCAAAGGACATTGGCTGAACTGCTGGCCGAGCTCGCGCGGCGGCTCGTCGACGACCCGGACGCTGTCTATGTCGAGGAGATCGAGCGCGACGGCGCGCACGTGTTGCAGCTGCACGTCGCCAAGGACGACGTCGGCAAGGTGATCGGCCGCCAGGGCCGGATCGCCCGGGCGCTGCGCACGATCGTCCGGGCGGGCGCGGCGCGGTCGAGCTACCGCATCCTTGTCGAGATCGTCGACTGAGCTTGTAAGCGTCGGCCGTGTGGGACGGCCGCACGGCCTCGACGGCTCCTTCTTCGTCGAGCAGGCCAGTGACGATCCGGAGCGGTTCGCGGTCGGCGCGGTCGTCTACGTCGACAGCGAGCGGGCGGAGGTCGTCGTGTCGAAGCGCGGCTCCGGCGGCCGCCCGGTGATCCGGCTCGACCGCGAGGCGCCGCGCGGCGCCGACCTTGCCGTGCCGCGCGAGGCGCTGCCGCCGACGGTGGAGGGCGAGTACTACGCCTTCCAGCTCGTCGGTCTCGAGGTCGAGGAGGAGGGCGGCCGCATGCTCGGCCGGGTCGCCCAGGTGGCGCCCGGCGTTGCGAACGACGTGCTCGAGCTCGATTCCGGGCTCGCCCTCCCGCTCGTCGAGGCCTGCGTGCGCGAAGTCGATCTCGAGCATGGCAGGATCGTGATCGCCGCGGGCTTCGCCGAGCCCCAGCTACCCTGAGCGGCGGCTTCCTTTGCAGCTCGACGTCTTCACCTTGATCCCGCAAGCCTTCGCGTGGCTGACGGAGCAGCGGCCCGTTGCGGCCGTGCTCGGCGACGAGCTGGACCTGCGGCTGTTCAGCTACCGCGACTACACGCCGCTCTCCGGCTCACAGGTCGACGACGAGCCCTACGGCGGCGGCGCCGGGATGGTGCTTCGTGTCGACGTCGTCGCGGCCGCGCTCGAAGCGGCCTACGGGGGCTCGCCCGCGCATCGCGTCGTCGCGCTGACGCCGCAAGGCCGGCAGCTGACGCAGGAAGTGGTCGAGGAGCTCGCCGGCGAGGAACGGCTCACCCTGCTTTCGGCGCGCTTCGAGGGCTTCGACGAGCGCGTGCTCGCGCACCTCGCCTCCGACTCGATCTCGATCGGCCCCTACGTGCTCTCCGGGGGCGAGCTGCCCGCGATGGTGCTCGTGGACGCGATCGCGCGCCGGCTTCCGGGGGCGCTCGGCTCGGCAGAATCGGGGCTCGTCGAGAGCTTCTCGGCCGAGCTCGAGGGCGGCCTCGAATACCCGCATTACACACGGCCCGCCAATTTCCGCGGCTGGCCCGTGCCCGCCGTCCTTCTCTCAGGCGATCACGCGAAGATCGACGAGTGGCGGCGCCGGCAGAGCCGTCTGCGGACCGCAGGTTGAGGCACGATACGGAGATGGACCAGTCAGACGGCGCCGGCGCGGTTCGCAATCCGTACGAGGTCCTCGGGGTCAGCCCCGACGCCTCGCCGGAGGAGATCCGCGACGCCTACTGGCGCCTGGTCAGGTTCCATAGAACCGAGGGGGAGGCGGCCTGGACGCCGACGCATCTTGGCGAGATCCAAGACGCGTACGAAGTCCTGTCCGATCCGTCGCGCCGCGCCGAGCTCGACGCTGCGAACGGGGACTCCGCGCGCGCCCACGAGCCGCCAGCGCCGGCGCCGTACGAGCCTGGTTTTCCTCCTTACGAGTCGGGCGCGCAGCCCTACCAGCCCCAGGGGGCGCCGCCGTACCAGCCGGGCGGACCGCCCCTCCCGACCCCCGAGCCCAAGCCGGTGGTCCATCACTCGCGCAATCCGATCGACCGGCTCACGTACCGGCTGCCGCGGCCCTGGCGGATCGCGATCGACTGGATCGTCACGATTGCCGGGGCGGTCGCGATCGTGTTCGCGATCAAGCAATGGGTCGTCAACCCGTACCGGATCCCCTCATCGTCGATGGAGCCGACCCTGCACTGCGCCGGCGGCCAGGGTTGCGAAGCCCGTCTCTCGGACCGAGTGCTTGCGAACCGGTTCATCTACCGCTTCCGAAGCCCGCACCGCGGCGAGATCGTCGTCTTCAAGACGCCGCCCGCGGCAAAGCAGCGCTGCGGCGCCGGCGGGACGTTCGTCAAGCGCCTGATCGGCCTGCCGGGCGAGACCTGGTCGGAGCGGAACGGCTACGTCGACATCAACGGCAAGAAGCTGAACGAGCCATACATCAAGCCGGATCGCCGCGACACCGAGACGCACAGCCCGCAGGTGATCCCCAAGGGGCAGTACTTCATGATGGGCGACAACCGGGCCGAATCGTGCGACTCCCGCGTCTGGGGCACCGTGCCGAGGAAGAACCTGATCGGTGAGGTGTTCGCGACCTACTGGCCGCCGAACCGGATCTCGATCTATTCGGCCTACGTCTCGTTCGGGCTGGGGGCGCTCGGGATGCTCCGGTTGCCGGGAAGAATCAGGCGGCGGCGGAAGTCCAGGAAAAGCGCAGTCCACTAGGGTTCACCGCCGGCCTCTGAGGCGTCGCTTGCGACACCGCTTGGAGGCAGTGCGGGCTTCGCCCGTGCGGCCGTCTAACTCGCCGCATCCGGCGGTAGCGCGGTCGGCTAGCATGCACCCTTGGCCCGACGGGGCCGTTCTTATGCACCGGATCATTCAAGACCTCGAACAGCGCCAACTGCGTGGCGATCGCCCCAGGTTCAAGCCGGGCGACACCGTCCGCGTCCACTTCCGGGTGATCGAGGGCCAGCGCAGCCGCTTGCAGGTCTTCGAGGGCATCGTGATCAAGCGTCAGGGCGCCGGCGCCCGCGAGACCTTCACCGTGCGCAAGCAGTCGTTCGGGGTCGGCGTCGAGCGAACGTTCCCGCTCCACTCGCCGAAGATCGACAAGATCGAGGTCGCCGCGATCGGTGACGTCAGTCGCGCGAAGCTGTACTACTTGCGCGGCAAAGTGGGGAAGAAGGCGCGCGTCCCTGAGGTGCAGCGGAGAGGGCCGCTATCCTCGGCCGATGCTGTCGCAGCCGCCGTCGACGACGGGACTCGAGCTGAACCAGACGCCGAAACCGGCGCCGAGCCCGAGCAGCAGCCAGAGCCTGAGGCCGTCGCCGCCGAAGAGCCCGCAGCAGAAGAGTCCGAGCCTGCAGCAGAAGAGTCCCAGTCCGCAGCAGAAGAATCCGAGCCCGAAGCCGAAACCGAAGAGGCCGGGGCGGAAGCTCCTCGCGTTTGACCGCCGCCTAGGCGCGCGGTTCATCGCCGGCACCGACGAGGCCGGCCGCGGCTCGCTGGCCGGGCCGCTCGTCGTCGCGGGCGTGCTGTTGGACTACGGAAGTCTGCGTGACCACCGCGTGCGGCCGCTGGCGCAGCTGAATGACTCCAAACAGGTCACGCCTGCCGGGCGCGAGGAGCTGTTTCGCGCCATCCTGGCGTGTTGCTCGAAGGTTTCGGTACGAGCGATCTCGGCCCGCGAGATCGACTCGAACGGGCTCCATCGCTCGAACCTGGCTGCGATGCGCGCGATCCTCTGGGAGCTCGCGCCGCCCGCGGAGATCTGCCTCGTCGACGGCTTCCGGCTCGGCCCGACCGCGCCGGAGCACAAGGCGGTCGTGGACGGCGACGAGAAAAGTGCCGCGATCGCTGCGGCGTCGGTCGTCGCGAAGGTCGTGCGCGACCGGACGAT
>MNDB01000010.1 GCA_001914705.1 Actinobacteria bacterium 13_2_20CM_68_14
GAAGTAGCGGCCGTTCGCGACCACGACATCGTGCATCCGAGCGCGCCGCGTCTCGGCTCCGACGCGGACGCTGATCTCTGAGGTCCGCCAGCGCGCGAAGACTGCGAACGTCGACCAGAAGTAGGACGCCTTGCCTCCGAACGCCTTGCTGGTCTCGTTTGCACGCTTTGCGATCGCGCCGCTCATGCCGGCGCTGGCGATGTTCGCGAAGTACGCCTCGGCCGCTTCGCCCTGCCAGGAACGAAATCGCGCCAGGCCTAGATCGATCTCCCGGATCGGGCCGTCCAGGGCCGTCCGCAGGGCGTCATCGAGCTTGCGCGGGATCCCGTAGGTGCGCGCGAAGTCCCGCCCCGTACCCCGTGGGACGATCGCAAGGTCGATGCCGGTCCGGCCTGCGATCCCGTTCACGATCTCGTGGACCGTCCCGTCGCCGCCGACGGCCACGAGCAGCTCGGCGCCGTCCTCGGCAGCCCGCCGCGCGAGCTCGGCCAGCTGTCCGGGCCTCTCTGACAGCAGCGCGTCGCCGCTCAGCCCGGCGGCTGCGGCTCGGTTGGCGATATCGGGCCACCGCCGGCCGGTGGCGCCGTTCTCCGAGGCCGGGTTGACGAGAAAAACGGTCCGCGGCGCGCTAATGCTTGGGCTCGGCCGTTGCGGTCGCTAAGGCGATCCGTGTCATCCGGTCGACGGCCGCGCGCAGCTCCTCGTCCGAGATCCGCTTGAACTCCTGCTCGACGACCACGTCGCTGACCGTCAAGAGGCAGCCGGCCTGGACGCCGCGGAGGGCGCCGAGCGTGAACAGCACCGCCGCTTCCATCTCGACGGCCAGGATGCCCCGAGAGGACCAGCGTTCGTACTGCCCGCCGTCGGGGTTGTAGAAGAGGTCGCTCGAGACGATTGGCCCGACGCGGATAGGCTGGTCGAGCTCCTTCGCGTAGTGGACGGCCCCGTGGACGAGCTCCCAGTCCGACGTCGGCGTATGTGGCTCCCCTCCGACGAGATGCTTTGCGGTGGCGTCGGCGGCCACCGCCGAGACCGCGACAATCAGGTCTCCCAGTTGCAGGTCCGGCTGCAGGCCGCCGCACGTGCCGACGCGGAGCAGCATCTCTGAGGTCCGCCAGCGCGCGAAGACTGCGAACGTCGACCAGAAGTAGGACGCCTTGCCTCCGAACGCCTTGCTGGTCTCGTTTGCACGCTTTGCGATCGCGCCGCTCATGCCGGCGCTGGCGATGTTCGCGAAGTACGCCTCGGCCGCTTCGCCCTGCCAGGAACGAAATCGCGCCAGGCCTAGATCGATCTCCCGGATCGGGCCGTCCAGGGCCGTCCGCAGGGCGTCATCGAGCTTGCGCGGGATCCCGTAGGTGCGCGCGAAGTCCCGCCCCGTACCCCGTGGGACGATCGCAAGGTCGATGCCGGTCCGGCCTGCGATCCCGTTCACGATCTCGTGGACCGTCCCGTCGCCGCCGACGGCCACGAGCAGCTCGGCGCCGTCCTCGGCAGCCCGCCGCGCGAGCTCGGCCAGCTGTCCGGGCCTCTCTGACAGCAGCGCGTCGCCGCTCAGCCCGGCGGCTGCGGCTCGGTTGGCGATATCGGGCCACCGCCGGCCGGTGGCGCCGTTCTCCGAGGCCGGGTTGACGAGAAAAACGGTCCGCGGCGCGCTAATGCTTGGGCTCGGCCGTTGCGGTCGCTAGGGCGATCCGTGTCATCCGGTCGACGGCCGCGCGCAGCTCCTCGTCCGAGATCCGCTTGAACTCCTGCTCGACGACCACGTCGCTGACCGTCAAGAGGCAGCCGGCCTGGACGCCGCGGAGGGCGCCGAGCGTGAACAGCACCGCCGCTTCCATCTCGACGGCCAGGATGCCCCGAGAGGACCAGCGTTCGTACTGCCCGCCGTCGGGGTTGTAGAAGAGGTCGCTCGAGACGATTGGCCCGACGCGGAGAGGCTGGTCGAGCTCCTTCGCGTAGTGGACGGCCCCGTGGACGAGCTCCCAGTCCGACGTCGGCGTATGTGGCTCCCCTCCGACGAGATGCTTTGCGGTGGCGTCGGCGGCCACCGCCGAGACCGCGACAATCAGGTCTCCCAGTTGCAGGTCCGGCTGCAGGCCGCCGCACGTGCCGACGCGGAGCAGCCGCTTCACGCCGAGCTGCACCAGCTCCTCGACCACGATCGCGGCCGACGGGCAGCCCATGCCGGTCGCCTGCACCGACAGCGGCCGGCCCTCGAACTCACCCGTGTAGCCGAGCATGCCGCGCTCGCTGTTTCGCTGTACGGGATTGTCGAGATACGTCTCGGCGATGTACTGGGCGCGCAGCGGATCCCCCGGCAGCAGGCAGGCCTCCGCGTAGTCGCCGGGCTCGGCGCGGACGTGAATCGGCACGACGCAACCTTAAGCGGAGCCGGCTGGGCTGCGCTGCGCAGACCTGCCAAGCAACCGATCGCGAGCGATCGTCTCAGGCGCCTGGCGATCGTGTCGTGCACGATTGCGGCGTGCCCGTGCTGAAGGAGCCTGAGCTCGACGAGATCCTGGCGTTCTGCGCCGAGGATCCGGTCGAGCGTGTCTTCCTCGAGGACATCGCCCGCCGCGGGCTCGGTCGCTTCACCGCACTGGCGCGGAACGGCGGTCTCACCGCGCTTTGCCATGCAGGGGCGAACCTCGTGCCGTCGGGAGAGGGCTGCGGTGCCTTCTCTGAGCTCGCAGACGGTTGGCGCGCGCGAATGATCATCGGCGAGCAAGGCGCGGTGACCGAGCTCTGGGACGCCGCCTCGTCGCGATTGCCGCGACCGCGCGAGGACCGCCCCGGTCAGCCGGTCTACGTGCTCGACGACGCTCCCCAGCCGGGGGAGACCGGGTTGCGCGCAGCCACGCCGGACGACTTCGAGCTGCTGCTGCCCGCGTGTGCGGCGGCTCACCGGGAGGAGATCGGGATCGATCCGCTCGAGCGGGATCCCGAAGGGTTCCGCTGGCGGACGCGCGCGCAGATCGACGAGGGGCGCTCCTGGCTCTGGGCCGAGGGCGGAACGATCCTGTTCAAGGCCGAAGCCTCCGCGTGGACGCCGCGGGCGGTCCAGCTGCAACAGGTCTGGGTCGACCCGGAGGTGCGAGGGCGCGGTTACGCGCAGCGCGGCTTGCGCGACCTCTGCCGCCTGCTGCTCGCCCGCGTGCCCACCGTCTGCCTGTTCGTCCGCCGCGACAACACAGTGGCGATCCGGGTTTACGAGGCGGTTGGGATGCGGCACACGATCTCGTATCGGAGCCTGATCTTCTGAGGCGCGTGCGGCGGCTGGCCTACGTTGCGCTCGGCCTCTGGGTCGGCCGCTGGGTGGCGATGGAGCTCGCTTCATACGCAGGGCACCGACTTCTGCCGCCTGGGCCGCCGCCGAGGGAGTCGGCGCGCCGGCCGGGTTGGATGCCGCTCCGCGTGGTTGACCGGCGGTGAACCACCGAAAGAGGGAGGCGTGGAGCCAGCCTGGCTCCGATGATGGAGGCGATGCGGAGAATCGCCCTCTACGGGCTTGGTTTGCTGCTGGCTTCCGCGCTTGCCCTGACGTACGTAACGTCGAGTCGAGCGAAGTCGGGCGGTCCGGTCTCGCACACTTGCTCGGTGACCGATCGCGCGTTCCTCGACGGGGCCAAGACGAACGTGGACGCTGTCGACCTCTGGGGACAGCAGTACCTGGACGGAGAGGCCACGCCTGCGGACGTCGCGGCCGAGTCGGCTCGCGCAGCGAAGATCGTCGGCGCCACCACCCCGACCGACCCGTCGCTCGCCCAGACGCGCAAGCTGCTGGTGGCGATGTTCACCGCGTACGGCAAGGCGATGGATCAGCGCGCGAAGCACCGAGACGCGGGTGAGCACATCTTCCACGCCTACGGGCTGGCGAACTTCGCCCATGACGTGCTGCTGAAGGCCGAGCCCGGGCTTGCCAAACGCGGCTGCGACGTGGCACCTCTGCTCTAGCTCCCGCGTTGCAACAATCTCCGCATGGAGCGAGCCGACCTGCTCTCGCGTGTACAAGACCACATCCGCCGGCTCGAGCTGATTCCGCCGGGCGGAGAGGTGACCGTGCTCGTTTCCGGCGGCGCCGACTCGACGTGTGCCTGGCACGTTCTTTGCGAGCTCGGCTACCGCGTTTCCCCCCTCCACGTCAACCATGGGCTGCGCGGAGAAGAAGCCGACGAAGACGCTCGCTTCTGCCGCGAGCTGTTGGGGGCCGAGATCGTCGACGGCCGCGGCGGAACGACCGAGGTCGAACTGCGGGAGATTCGGTACGGCTTCGCGACCGACCGGCTCCGAGCCACCGGGCACACCGCCTCCGACCAGGTCGAGACGATCCTCTACCGGCTGGTGACGAGCGGCCGCCCGACAGGGATCAAGCCGAAGCGCGAGGACGGGGTCGTCCGTCCGCTGCTGCCGATCTGGCGGGGGGAGACCGAGGCCTACTGCCGGGCGCAGGGGCTCGACTACCGCAGTGACAGCACCAACAAGGACACGACACGCGGGCTGATCCGCGAACGCATCCTGCCCCTCCTTCGCGAGATTCACCCCGCCGCCGAGGACAACCTCCTGCGCGCCCTCGAGCAGCGCCCCACGCTCCAGCCCGCCCTCGCCGAGCTGATCGGATCGACGGCCGGCTCGAAACGGCTCGATCTCGGCAACGGGGTCCAGCTCGTCCGCGAGTACGACCGCGCCTGGCTCGAGCGCGGCCCCGTGGCGCTCGAGGGAGCGGTTCGCTGGGGCGAGTGGACGATCGAGTCTGAGCTCGCAGGCCTTAAGGTACGAGGCTGGAGGCCGGGCGACAGACTTGCCGGCCGGCAAAAGAAGATCCAAGACGTGTTCGTCGACGCCAAGATCCCACGCTCGGAGCGCGAGGCATGGCCCCTCGTGGTGCGCGGCGACGAGGTCGTTGCCGTCCCAGGAGTCGTCGAGCATCCCGAGGTGAAGGCCGAGCGTGTCTCAGACTGAGCTCGAAAGCGCCGTCGGCGAGGTCCTGATCGACAAAGAGGCGCTGAGCGCCCGGATCGCCGAGCTCGGCGCGGAGATCTCCGCTGATTACGCGGGCCGCGACCTGCTGCTGATCGGCGTCCTCAAGGGGGCTGTCTTCTTCATGGCCGACCTGATGCGCAAGCTGACGATCCCCTGCGAGGTCGACTTCATGGCGATCTCGAGCTACGGCGCATCGACCGACTCCTCTGGAGTCGTCCGGATCCTGAAGGATCTCGACATCAACATCGAGGGGCGCGACGTGCTCGTGGTCGAGGACATCATCGACTCCGGCCTGACGCTCTCGTACCTGATGCGGAACCTCGAGTCCCGCGAGCCCGCAACCCTGGAGGTCTGCGCGCTCTTGACAAAACCCGACCGCCGGGAGATCGAGGTTCCCGTCCGCTACGTCGGCTTCGAGATTCCGAATCGCTTCGTGATCGGATACGGCCTGGATTTCGGGGAGCGGTATCGCAACCTCCCCTACGTCGCTGTGCTCAGCGACGACGCCCTGCCCGAAGACATTTAGATCTGCGGATAGCCCGAATGGGGCGATTGGTGGCCCTCATGCACCCTGGTACCCTGCCGATAGAGGTTTCGTGAACCGGTTCTTCCGCAGCGCACTCTTCCCCCTGTTCGTAATCGTGCTGCTCGTCTACCTGGCGAGCCAGACGCTGATCCCGCACGGGAAGAACACGCAGAAGGTCACCTATTCGGAGTTCCGCGACGACATTCCCGCCGGCAAGATCGCCAGCGCCGAGTTCAACCCCAGCAAGCGGCAGATCAGCGGCAAGCTGACCGACGGTAAGAAGTACTCGGTCCACTACCCGGCCGACCAGTCGGTGCCGGGGATCGAGACGTCGCTCCTCAAAGCTTCCGTCCAGTACGACTCGAAGGGCACGGGCAACTGGTCCTGGATCGGCTTCCTTACCTCGCTACTGCCGTTCGTACTGCTGTTTGCCTTCTGGATCTTCCTCATGAACCAGGTCCAGGGCGGCGGCTCGAAGGTGATGAGCTTCGGCAAGAGCCGCGCCAAGCGGATGGCGCCGGACTCGCCGAAGATCGGCTTCAAGGATGTCGCCGGCGTGGACGAGGCCGTCGAGGAGCTGCACGAGATCAAGGAGTTCCTCGAGAACCCGAAGAAGTTCCAGGCGCTCGGCGCGCGGATCCCGAAGGGCGTGCTGCTCTACGGACCGCCCGGCACCGGTAAGACGCTGCTCGCTCGTGCCGTTGCCGGCGAGGCGGGCGTACCATTCTTCTCGATCTCCGGCTCGGACTTCGTCGAGATGTTCGTCGGTGTCGGCGCCTCGCGCGTCCGCGACCTCTTCGAGCAGGCCAAGCAGGCCGCCCCGTGCATCGTCTTCATGGACGAGATCGATGCTGTCGGCCGCCACCGCGGCGCCGGCCTCGGCGGAGGGCACGACGAGCGCGAGCAGACCCTGAACCAGCTCCTCGTCGAGATGGACGGATTCGAGCTGAAGGACAACATCATCTTGATCGCGGCCACCAACCGGCCGGACATCCTCGACCCCGCGCTGCTGCGCCCCGGCCGCTTCGACCGCCAGATCGTCGTCGACAGGCCTGACCGCATAGGCCGCCGCAAGATCCTCGAGGTGCACGCCAAGGGCAAGCCGATCGCGCCTGAGATCGATCTCGACACGCTCGCCGCCGGCACGCCGGGCTTCACCGGCGCCGACCTTGCGAACCTCGTCAACGAGGCCGCCTTGCTCGCCGCTCGCCGCGGCAAGAAGGTGATCCAGCAGGAGGAGCTCGAGGAAGGGATCATGCGCGTGATCGCCGGGCCCGAGAAGAAGACCCGCCTGCTCTCCGAGGAGGAGCGGAAGATCACCGCCTACCACGAGCTTGGCCACGCGCTCGTCGGGCACTACCTCGAGCACACCGACGAGGTGCACAAGATTTCCGTGATCAGCCGCGGTCAGGCGCTCGGGTACACGATCTCGCTGCCGCGCGAAGACCGCTACCTGACGACGAAGACCGCGCTGATGGAGCAGCTGGCAATGACCCTCGGCGGCCGCGCTGCGGAGGAGCTCGTCTTCCACGAGGTGACGACCGGCGCCGCGAACGACCTCGAGAAGGTCACGTCGATCTCGAAGCAGATGATCATGCGCTACGGCATGAGCGACAAGCTCGGTCCCCGCGTGCTCGGCCGAAACCACGACATGCCGTTCCTCGGCCGTGAGATGGGCAACGAGCCGGATTACTCCGAGGAGATCGCCCGCGAGATCGACGACGAGATCAAGCGCGTGATCGAGGAGGCGCATGAGCTCGCCATCACCGTGCTCAAGGAGCACATGGCTGAGCTGCACAAGATCTCGGCGATCCTGATCGAGCGCGAAACGATCGACAAGGACCAGTTCGAGCGCCTGCTCGCCGGCGCGCCCGAAGAGGAGATCTTCGCCGAGGACGAGCAGCCGGAGGCCGAGGCCCCGGCCGACGAGCCGAAGCGTCTGCCGAAGCCGAAGCCGCGCCCATTCCCGCTCCCAGGCGCGACCATGCAGCCACCGCCGCCGGAAGGCGCCAAAGGCTAGCCTCGCCGAACGAAGTCCGGCTCACGCTTCGCGCGAGCCATGACGACTTCGTTCGGGGTCCGACCTTCAACGTGAGTGACACGTGGCGCGCTCGTGGCGCGTTGACGCGCATTACGAATTACTCGGGGAGTCAAAAAGGTTACGAGACCGGGTCGGCGGCCAGGCCCGCCTGCCACGACGTCCACAGCTTCGCGTAGCGCTCCCCCTGTTCGACGAGCTCTTCGTGGGATGCCACCTCGACGGCGCGCCCGTACTCCATCACGACGACGCGGTCGGCGCGCTCGGCCGTCGAGAGGCGGTGCGCGATCGTGACGACCGTTCGGCCCGCGGCGACCGCTGCGAGCGCGCGCTCGACCGCGGCCTCGGTCGCCGGGTCGAGGCTCGACGTCGCTTCGTCCAGCACGATCACAGCCGGGTCCGCCAGCGCGACGCGGGCGATCCCGACGAGCTGGCGCTCGCCCGCTGAGAGCCGCAGGCCGCGTGTCTGGACGTCGGTTTCCAGCCCCTCGGGCAGCGATTCGAAGCGCTCCAGCGCGCCGATTCGGTTCAGCGCGCGCACGACCTGCTCGTCGGAGGCGTCCGGGTCGGCCAGGCGCACGTTGTCGGCGATCGTGCCGCTGAACAGGTGGCCCTCCTGGGGCAGCATCACGATCCGCCGGTGAAGGGAATCGAGCGTCGCGTCGCGCAGGTCGACGCCGGCGAACGTAATCGCGCCGCGCTGCGGGTCGTACTGGCGCGTCAGCAGCTTCGCCAGGGTCGACTTGCCCGCTCCGGTCGCGCCGACGAGCGCGACGTGCTCGCCGGCCTCGAGCTCGACCGTCACGCCGTGAACGACCGGCCGTTCTTCGTCGTAGCCGAACGTGACGTCGTGCAGCGCGAGTGTTCCGCTGCGCGGGAGGGCGACCGCTCCGCCGCGCTCGACGATCGCGTTCGGCGTCTGCAGCAGGCCGACGATCTTCCCGAGCGCGGCGAGGCCCTGGCGGAACTCGCCGAGCCATTCGCTGAAGCGGGCGACCGGGTCGAACAGCTGCACCAGGTAGAGGACGTAGGCGGCGATCGTCCCTTTCGAGATCGACCCGTGGCGATACATCGACGCGGCGACGAGCAGGACCGCGAGCAGCGCCGCCGTCTGCGCGAGCGGGATCATCGTGAAGAGGCGGATGTTCACGAACGAGGCGCGGCGCCACGCGTGGACCTGCGCCTGGCTGTGCGGGTTGTAGGCCTCGAGCGTGCGCCGCTCACGGCGGAACGCCTGCACAACGCGCACGCCCGCCAGCCCTTCCTGCAAGACCGTCAATGTCTCCGCAACTCGGTCGCGGATTGCGTGGTAGACGCGGCCCGCGCTGTGGTGGAACGTCCAGCTCGACGCGATCAGGATCGGCAGCGCTACCAGCGAGACAGCTGCCAGGGTCGGCGAGAGGATCACGAGTGCCACCATGGTCAGCGCGATCTGCAGGCCGCTGCCGACGACCTCGATCAGCGCTTCGCGGATGAACTCGGTCAACGACTGGACGTCCGAGGTCAGCCGCGAGAGCAGCACGCCGGCTCGCTCGCGCTCGAAGAAGCCGAGCGGGAGTGCCTGGAGCTTGTCGAACGCTGCCGTCCGCAGGGAGCCGAGAAAGCGTTCGCCGGCACTCGCCGCGAGCAGCGTCTGAGCGCGGACGACGAAGGGCTTCGCCGCGGCGAGAAAGAGGAAGGCGATCGCCGCAGCATCGAGCGGGCCGCGCGCGTGCTTCGAGATCCCGGAGTCGATGGCGTAGCGGACGAGCGCGGGGCCGGACAGCGTGATCAACGTCGAGGCGATCACGGCCGCGGCCGCGCCGAGGTAACGGGCCCGCACCGGTCGGATCAAGGGGCGCGCAACTGCCCAAACCTCCCGCAACGACGCGCGTTCGTTCACGTCGCCTCCACGCGTTTCAAGCCGCCCGCGTTTCCCAAACCGGGTCGAAACGGCCCGACGGGCAAAGCCGGCCGGGCCTCCAGGCGGCTTCGCCGAGTCGACGCCTTCACGCCGCCTCGCTCTCGAGCGCGAGCAGCTCGCGGTAGCGCGCCGACCTGGCAACGAGCTTCGCATGCGTGCCTTCCTCGACGATCCGACCGTTCTCGAGCACCGCGACGCGATCGGCGAGCGCGATCGTCGCCGGCCGGTGCGCGATTACGAGGGTCGTCCGGCCGCGCATCACCTTCGCGAGGGCGGCGCGGATCTCGTGCTCCTTCGTCGCGTCGACGGCGGAGGTCGCATCGTCGAGGACGAGCACCGCCGGATCCGCGAGGATCGCGCGCGCGATCGCGATCCGCTGGCGCTGTCCGCCGGACAGCGAGAAGCCCCGCTCGCCGAGCACCGTCTCGTACCCGTCCGGGAGTCCCGCGATGAACTCCGCCGCACCGGCCAGCGCGGCGGCGCGAGCAACCGCTTCATCGTCGGCGTCCGGACGGCCGAAGCGGATGTTCTCGCGCACGCTCTCCGTGAAGAGGAAGGTCTCCTCGAAGACGAGCGCGACCGCCTGCCGCACGTCGGCGAGCCGCAGCTCACGGACGTCATGGCCGTCGAGGAGGACGCGGCCGCCGTCCGGATCGTAGAGCCGCGCGAGGAGGCCGGCGACCGTGCTCTTGCCGGAGCCCGTCGCGCCGACGAGCGCGACCGACTCGCCCGCGCGCAGCTCGAGATCGAGCCCATCGAGGATCGGGCGGTCGCCCTCGTGGCCGAACCGCACGTTCTCCAGCTGCACCTCGCCGCGGACAGGCTGGTCGAGCTCCTGCGGATGCCGCGGTTCACGCAGCCGGGGCTCGGTTTCGAGCACCTCCGTGATCCGCGCGCTGGCGGCGAGCGCCTTCTGCAGGGTCGACACCCGCTGGCCGAGCACGCGGAGCGGCCAGACGAGCATGACGACGTAGGCATTGAACGCCACGAACAGGCCGAGGCTGAGCCCGCCTGACATCACCTGCCTGCCGCCGACCCAGAGGACTGCGGCGATCCCGATCAGCGGCAGCACCTCGAGCGCCGGATTGAAGACGGCGTCCAGGCGCGCGACATCGAGCGCTCGCCCCACAATCTCGTCGCTGCGACTCCGAAAGCGACCGGAGAGCGCGCCCCCGGCGCCGAGGCCCTTGACGACGCGGATGCCGCTGACCGACTCTTCGACCAGCGTCGCAGCGCCAGCCCAAGCTTCTTGCAGCCGCCGCGTGCGCTCGTCGTAGCGCCGCGAGTACAGCCAGGCGACGACGCTGACGAACGGGAGTGGCAGCAGTACGAGCAGGGCCAGCTTCGCGTCGACGACGAGCATCACGATCGAGACGGCGACGACGGTGAGCGCGTAGCCGATCGTGTGGCCGATCGCGTCCATCATCCGGGCGACGTGCTCCGAATCCGAGGAGGCGCGGCTCATCAGCTCGCCCGGGCCGACGCGATCGTGGTAGGAGGCGTCGAGACGGAGCGCGTGCGCGAAGATCGCGTCGCGAACCCGCGCGTCGGTTGCGGAGCGGTTGCGGATCGCGTAGATGTGGCGCATGCCGCCCGCGACGACCTCGAGCAGCCCGACTCCGAGCAGCGCCAGCAGCCAGACCACGAGCGTGTGGCGGTCGCGCGGCACGATTCCGTGGTCGATCGTGTAGCTGACGATCAGCGGCGCCGCGATCGCTCCGGTCTGCCAGAGCAGCCCGGAGAGGACCGCGCCGACGACACCGCCGGCCTGTGAGCGGACGATCGCGCGCACGAAACGCCACGCCGCGCGGCGGCGCACCTCTACTGCCCCCATGGGGCCAATCTAGCTTTGGGACGTGGGGGACTACGCTGCCACCGGTGAGCCTGCCTCTCGAGCAGCGATTTCCGCGCCCGTCGGTGATGGGGGTCGTCAACGTCACTCCTGACTCGTTCTCGGACGGCGGCGTCAACTTCGATCCCGACGACGCGTCGGC
>MNDB01000032.1:0-5452 GCA_001914705.1 Actinobacteria bacterium 13_2_20CM_68_14
TGCTCTGTCAAAGTTTGCGTCATCAAGGAATAATGGTAGTGTTGTTTGCGTACTCAATAGTACACCACGCAACGAAAGGAGCAACAAGCGCCATGAACACCACTCTGACAATTGCCCCGGCCGGTACCTGGAACCTGGATTCCGTTCACTCGCGGGTCGACTTCGAGGTCTCCTACCTCGCCGGGACGTTCAAGGGCCACTTCAACGAGATCGCGGCAAAACTGACCGTCGACGACGAGCGCGCCACGCTCGAAGGCACGACGAACGTCGCGAGCATCGATGTCAACGAGGAGAACCTCTCGGCCCACCTCCAGTCGCCCGATTTCTTCGACGCCGAGCAATACCCCGAGCTTCGCTTCACCGCCGAGGACATCGGTCTCGACGGCGACGGCAAGGTCTCGGTCGACGGCGAGCTGACGATCAAGGGCGTCACCCAGCCGGTCACAGTGACCGGGACGGTGACCGCGCCGATGGCCGATCCTTACGGGACCGAGCGCATCGGCCTCAACCTGACCACGAAGGTCGACCGCACGAACTTCGGGATCAACTGGAACAACCCACTCCCGAGCGGCGAGCCGTCGCTCGCGAACGACGTCACCATCCTCGCCGAGCTGCAGTTCGTCAAGCCCGGAGACGACAGCTAGAACCGTGACGCGAATTCTGGGCATCTCAGGCAGCCTCCGCCGCGACTCGCACAACACGAGTTTGTTGCGCGCCGCGGCAGAGGCCGCCGGCCCGGACATCGAGTTCGTGCTCTACGACGGCCTCAAGCAGATTCCGCCGTACGACGAGGACGACGACGTCCATCCGCGCCCGGAGAGCGTCGCGCGCTTGAACGAGGCGATCGGAGCGGCGGACGCGGTGTTCTTCTCCACGCCCGAGTACAACTCGTCGATCCCAGGCCAGCTGAAGAACGCGATCGACTGGGTCTCGCGCCCGGTCGCGACGAACGCGCTCCGGAACAAGCCCGTGGCCGTCGTCGGCGCGAGCACCGGAGGCTTCGGGGCGGTCTGGGCACAAGCCGAGCTGCGAAAGGTGCTGGCGGCAGTCGGCGCGCGCGTCCTCGACCTCGAGCTGCCCGTCCCGCATGCGCACACGCGCTTCGAGGACGGCGGCCTGACCGACGACGAGATCCGGACCCGCCTCGAGGAAGCGATCGAGGCCCTGGCCGACGCAGCTCGAGCGCGCGAAGATCGAAGAACCGCCGTCTGATGCGGATCGACGCCTCGGCAACCGCGATCACATGGCTACCGTTTGCCGCGCTCGACCGGATCCCGTTGGTCCCGCTCGAGCTCGCCGTCGCTCACTACGACGAACCTCCGCCGGAGACCGTTCCGGACATTGACCAGCTTCGCCGCCAGGATGCCTTTCGCGAGGCCAACGAGCTTCGCGCCTGGATCGAGGTCGATGGTGGCGAGGTCGTCGACTACGGGCAGACCGGCAGGAGCCTGATCGGCGACGGGCCGGAGCTCGAGTCGCAGCAGGTCTTCTTCCCTGCTGTCGAGTTTCCAGTGATCCAGCCGGAGCCGGAGGTCGGCGACGGCTGGGTCCGGTTCACGCAGACCGTCGGCGGCCGGATCGGCCTGCCGGCGCACAGGCCTGTCGTCGGCCGGCCCTATTTCCACGTCGGCGCCGTTTCGGCCTGGACGACGCTCGAGCTCCTGATCCACGCGGACGGGACGAGCGAGACCAGGCTCGTCGCCGCGAGCCCGTTTCCCCGCCACTCGCTCTACGCCGCCGACCGGCGGCTCGTTGATGTCTTCGGGGCGGACGAGTTCGAGCTCGGCGACGGTACGCCGTGGGGCGACGAGGGGACGCCGGCCTTTGCCGCCGCAGTGGAATCGGAGCTCGAACGCAGGCTCGCGACCTCGATCCTCCGCGACGGCGCGAAGCTCGTTCGACGTCGCGTGGCACGAGGCGAGACGCTCGTCGAGCAGGGAGAGCCGGGTCGCGACCTCTTCGTGCTGCTCGACGGGGTATTCGACGTCGAGATCGACGGCGAGGTCGTCGCGCAAGTCGGTTCGGGCGCGATCCTGGGGGAGCGGGCGGTGCTCGGGGACGGGCGTCGCACTGCAACCCTGCGCGCGGTCCGCTCGTCGCGGGTCGCGGTAATCGGCTCCGACGCGATCAGCAGGCCGGACCTCGCCGAGATCTCGGCGTCCCACGCGAGGCCTGCGCCGGAGCGGTCGTAGTCCAGCTGTTTGTCGTCTAGTCGGCGCCTCGGTCGAGGGGTTTTGACGCGGCTCAGCCGAGCTGCCTGGGGACGACGTAATCGACGAGCTCAGCATCGCCGGGGCCGAGAGCGGCCCAGCTCTCGCTGTCGACAACGAGCGTGGCGAGCGCGCCGGTCGGGAATTTCTCCTCGAGCTGCGGCAGCTCGTCGCCCCGAGAAGCAAGGGTACGCGCGAGCTCGTGGAGGCCGGGGTTGTGCCCGATCAGCATCACCGAGTCGACAGACTCGGGAAGCGCCTGGAGCCGCTGGAGCAGTTCTCCTTCCGAGGCGGCGTAGAGCTGCGGCTCGAGCTCAATCACCGACTGCTTGCCGAGCGAAGACTCGATTGCCTCGAGCGTCTGGCGAGTGCGAAGCGAAGGGGAGCAGAGGACGAGAGCGGGGCGGATTTTCTTCTGTCGTATGTACTTGGCGATCCTCTGCGAGGCGCGTTCGCCACGCGGCGCGAGCGGGCGGTCGAGGTCGGCGAGGGTCGGATCCGACCAGCTCGACTTGCCGTGTCGAAGCAGAATGATCGTTCGCACCCGCCGGACCGTGCCCAAAACGGGCGATCGACGTCAAGCGCGTAGTCTGCATCTGGAACAGGCTTGCCCATGTTCGAGATCGGCAACAGTCTCCGCGCCGCGCGGATACGTCAGAAGCTGGAGCTGTCCCAAGCCGAGGGCGACACGCGGATCCGTGCCAAGTACCTCAGAGCACTCGAGGACGAACGCTTCGAGGTCCTACCCGGCCCTGCCTATACGAAAGGATTCCTCCGCACCTACGCGGACTACCTCGGTCTCGACGGACAGCGCTTCGTTGAGGAGTACAACGGACGCCTCGCTCCTGAGGAGGAGCCGGCGGCACCCCCTCAGCTTAGGATTCGACGCCGCCGCCGGTTCGTCCTTGCACCGCGGCTGCTCGCCGTGGCAGTGCTGGCAGCCGGCATCGCCGTCGTTGCCTGGCGGCTCTCGAGCAACGGTGGCCACCACCCCACCGCCGCGCCCCCGCCTGCTCAGACCCGCACGACCACGCGGGCGGCTCTTCCAACCACGCCCCCCGCGGCCAGGCAGCCGCTGACGGTCGCTCGGATCGTGCTGGTGGCTAGGCGAGGTCGCTGTTGGCTCTCAGTGCACCAGGGCTCGGCGACCGGCAGATTGGTCTACGAGAGGACGCTCGAGCAGGGTCGAACCGCTCACTTCGTTTCGACGCGACTCTGGATCCGGATCGGGGCCCCGTGGAACGTGGACGCAACCTTGAACGGAAAGGCGGTTCAACTGCCTGCCTCGACCGGCGATGTCGTCGTCACCCCGGCCGGCCTCAGCGCAACCCCAGGCTGACGTCGGGTTCAAGCCCAGCGGAAGCCGACGTTGGCGCGAATGTCGGCTCTTGAGTATCGCCTCAGACGGGCGCACAATGGACGTTCTAGGTCCGGGGCAGGAGCCTTCCCTCTCCCTGGCGCCCTGCGGCACTCACCGTTTAGGCGCGAAAGCCCCTGTCCCGGCTCTCAAAGATGATCTCGGACGCTGGATCCGGCTGCTTCCCCCGTAGGTCTGACATTGCCCGAACGTTCGGGTGGCAGAGGCGGATGCCTACGGGTTCTCGAAATCAAACGCCGGCGCCGGCTGTTGACAGACCTTCCGTGCGAACCTACAAGGAGGGTATTGCGGCTCGCTGTCCAGGGTTCACTCGTGAAAGGGGATGACGTGGAGGAGTCGCAGCTCAGAGTCTCATCAGCTACCGCGGCCGACGACGAGTGCGTGGAGTTCTGGCCCGCTGGTGCCTTGGCGAAAGGTCAGTTCTCCTGCACCGCCTGTGGGAACCGCGTAACCGTTCACCAAGTACTCCCACGCTGCACGGTGTGCGGCGAGCGGCTCTGGGAGAGGGCCGAGTGGAGTCCCTTCGCGCGGTCGGGGTGGGTCGGAGTTCGTCGGGAACGTCGCGACGAACAACGACGACGGCATCGAGATCGATAGTGGTGGCGCCATCCCCGAAAACAGTGTTGTACTGACCCGGAACACGGCGAACGACAACGGCGACTTCGGTATCGAGGCTGTCCTCGGCGTTACGGATGGCGGCGGCAACAAGGCATCCGGCAACGGCAATCCGTTGCAGTGCCTGAACGTGTTCTGCAGATAGTCGGCAAGAGCTACCCGGCCACTGTGTGGGCGAGGTTTGCGGGGATCCGGGCACGAGCGGCGGCTTAACGCAAGAGCAATGCGACGTTAACGGCGCCGCAACGCCAACGGCTTAGTCTCGGGCATCCCATTCAACTGCTCGCACGCGAGCAGGAGTCTGAGGAAGGGATCTGCGAATCCCAGCCTCGAGCGAAGCGGCCCGGATGCCTGCCCCGGGCCGTTTCGCGAGTTGGGGCCAGACGGTGCAAGCCTCAGAACAAGGGATCGGTGCAGCACATGAAGCGGTCGATTCCTTACTTGCGCACACACCTGTGCGTATGCCTGTGGCCCGATTCGAGATTGGAACCATCGTCAGTTACCAAGGGCGGCTCTACGTCGTCCTCGGCGTAACGCCGATGAGCGTCACACCTGCCTTGCTCGAGCTCGAGGACGCCGAGAATGGAAGCACCCGCCGAGTACGAGCGGACGATGCGGAGCTCGTCGTCGGAGTCACGAAAAGGCCTCCAGCCGACGACGCATGATCACAGCGAAGAGCGGCGGCCTCCGAGAGAGGAAGCTACTATCGGGACGGTTCCGCGATGAAAGCCGCGCTTCGAGTCTTGCCCACCACCCTGGTCGTGGTTGCCGCGCTTGTCGCTCCCTCGGCCGCGGCGGCGGCGCCCGCCTCGACGAGCTTCGCGATCGTCGGTTACGAGTACTCCTTCACCTCGACCGCCGGTTCTTTTGCCGGCCGCGGCAGCGGCAATGCAGGCGAGACCGCTGTCTGGAACGCCCATGTCGAGCATGACCGGCTCGGCTCGAACCCGACCTATGTCGACGGCGGCTCGTTCACCATGGCGACGGCTAGCCCGAGTGGTGCGTTCGACTTCGTCAGAGGCACGTTTGCCTACCACGGCGGCACGATCACGACGCTGAACGCGGGAGCGAACTGCACCAATCAGCAGTACCGCGTCAGCGACGGGTTGGAGAACGTCAGGACAAGCACCACCTCGGGCGGCTCGGGCAGCTTCGTGGTCACGCTGACGCACTATCGCTACTCGTTGTTCGGGCACTGCGTGATCTACAAGGCACGAGTGTCCGGGGCGCTCAGCGTCAGCTACTAGAG
>MNDB01000032.1:5523-10629 GCA_001914705.1 Actinobacteria bacterium 13_2_20CM_68_14
GGAACTGTGGATCCGGAGACGGAACGGCACGTGAGGGTCTGCGTCTGCTGCGCACTTCGGCTTGCGGATGCCGCGATGCAGGCCTATTGGTGGGAACGGCGCGGGCTCCTCGGCCGCCTCGTGCGGTTGAACAACACCCAGGCGGTCGACGAACTGCTCACCGAAATCGCGAGGGAACAGCGACGTGACGCTGCCTGACCTCAATCAAGCGGTCTCGGTGCGCCGCTTGTCCCAATAGCGCCGGAGCCCGGCATAGGACTGCCAGGGCGGCATCGCCTGAACGTAGGGCGGCGCGTCGTCACCGAGTTCCGTCAGCGCGGCCGCCTCGAACTCCTCCTCGGTGGCTCCGTCTCCAACGAGGGCGGTCCAAGACCCCAGTCGCCGGCGCAGCTCGGCGAGGTGCTCGCGCGGGTCGTCGGCGACGCCGAAGTGGATCAGGGCGAGGCGCTCTGGAGCACGCCGTTCGAGCTCGTCCAGCGTCGATTCCCAGACCGCGAGGTCGAACTCGGGCGGCGGCGTCGGCGGTAGCACAAACGCGCTCGGCTGGATCCTGACGCCAGCCGCGTCGCCGGCGTACAGCGTTCCGTCACTGTCGAGGTAGCAGACGTGGTGGGAGGCATGCCCGGGGGAGGGAAAGCAGTCGAGGCCGAGCACACGGTCGCCGGTCTCACGCACGTTCTCCTGCGGCACGGACGCCAGCTCGCCCCAGAGCGTGTCGAACTCGTCGCCGTAGAGCCGGCGCGCGCTCTGCTCCAACCGGCTCGGGTCGACGAGATGCGGCGCGCCGATCGGCGAGACGTGCACCTGCAGCTTCGGGTGCGCGCGCACGAGCACTCCTGCCGCGCCCGCATGGTCGAGGTGGATGTGCGAGAGCAGCAGGTGCGGCACGTCCTGCAGTTCCAGTCCACGCCCCTGCAGGCCCGCCTTCAGGGCCGGCACGCAGGTGGTGGGCCCGCAGTCGAAGAGCGCCGGGCCGTCGGGTGTGTCCAGCAGGTAGGCGCCGATCACGCGCTCGCGGCCGAGATGGAGCAGGTCGAGCGGCTCGCGCGACACGCGCGAGGCTAGGCGCCGGTGGTTGCCACCGAGACCGCCAGTGCGACCTCGAGGTCGTCGAGCAAGTCTTTCGGCGCCTCGAGCCCGACAGAAAGCCGGATCAGGTTCGGCGGCGCCGCGAACGGCGATTCGGCCGTCGACATGTGCGTCATCAACGCGGGGATCTCGATCAGACTCTCGACGCCGCCGAGGCTCTCCGCGAGCTTCCAGATCTTCGTCCGCTCGACGAGCGCGACCGCCTCGTCCTCCGACTCGACGAGAAACGAGATCATCCCGCCGAAGTCGCGCATCTGCCGCGAGGCGATCGCATGACCCGGATGGTGAGGCAGCCCCGGGTAGAGCACCTTTTCGACACGGGGGTGCCTGTCGAGGAAGCCGGCAATCGCCATTGCGTTGTCGCAGTGTTGGCGCATCCGCACCGCCAGCGTCTTCGCCCCGCGGAGAACGAGCCAGCAGTCGAGCGGCCCGGGAACCGCGCCCAGTGACTTCTGCAGGAAGTAGAGACGCTCGGCGACTGTGGGATCGCTTGTGGCGACGAAGCCGCCGATCAGATCGGAGTGGCCGCCGAGATACTTGGTCGTCGAGTGCAGGACGACGTCTGCGCCGAGGGAGAGCGGCTGCTGCAGGTAGGGGGAGGCGAACGTGTTGTCGACGACGACCATCGCGCCGGCCTCGTGTGCCGCGTCGGCCGCGGCCCGAATGTCGACCACGTTCATGAGCGGATTCGTCGGCGTTTCGAGCCAGACGATCCGTGTCCGCTCGTCCAGGTGCGCCGCGAGATTCTCGTTGATCTCCTCGTGCGAGACCCATTCGAAGAGGTAGCCCTTCGGCTCGTAGACCTGAGCGAACATCCGGTAGACGCCGCCGTAGACGTCGTTGACCGCGACGACGCGGTCGCCGGGGTTGATCAGATGCATGAGCGTGGTCGACGCCCCCAGGCCGGAGGCGAACGCAACGCCGTGCTCGGCTCCTTCGAGCGAAGCCAGGCACGTCTCGAGGGCGCTCCGCGTCGGGTTCGCCGCGCGCGAGTAGTCGTAGCCCTTGTTCTCGCCGACCGCGCTCTGGAGGTAGGTCGACGTTTGGTGGATCGGCACCGTCAAGGCGCCGGTCGTGGGATCGGGCTCCTGGCCGGCGTGGATCGCGAGGGTCTCGAACTCCATACGCTCGATTCTAGTTGCGGCTTAACGGGGTTACGTGACGGTTACTACCCGTTCAGGCGCTGCGCCGCGGTAGTCGGGACCGAGCTTCTCCTCGAGCGTCCGTTCCAGCTCGCCGTTCTGGGCGAGCTCCTCGACGATGTCGGCGCCGCCGATCAGCTCGCCGCGGACGAAGACCTGCGGGATCGTCGGCCAGCTCGACACCGCGGAGAGCTCCTGTCGGATCCGCGGATCGGGCAGGACGTCGACCGCCGTCACGGGTGCACCGGCCGCGCGGAGCGCGTCTAGCGCGCGCGAGGAGTTCCCGCACATGACGAACTGGGGGGTCCCCTTCATGAACAGGGCGACATCCTCGGACTGGATCACGTTCTCGATCTGCTCGCGAAGCTCGCTCACTGACTCCCTTTCGTTTGGATGCGCAACTCGTGAATCGTGCCATCGCCGAGGGGGGCTGCGAGAGCCTGATTGACCAGCCGGTGCTGCTCGATCAGCGGCAGGCCGTCGAAGCGCGCGCTCGCGACCGTGACCTGGAAGTGATCGCCGCCGCCGGTGCGGTCCTGGACGTCCACCTCCGAGCCCGGAAAGGCCTGCTCGAGCAGGCTTCGCAAACGGTCAACTGCCATCGTCAGTTTCCCGAATTTCCGCGCTGGCGGGCGAGAAACTCGAGCAGGTCGGAGCGGGTGATCACGCCGACCGGACGCCCCTGTCGGGCGACGACGACCGCATTCGTACGTCCGGTCAGCGTCGGGAAGACCTCGTCGAGCGAGTCGCCGGCGTCGATCGTCGCCAGCGGCGGCTGCATCGCGTTGGCGACGTCCTCGTGCAGCGCGTCCGGGTTCTTGAAGACGCGGTCGAGCAGGTCCCGGTCCTGGAGCGAGCCGACGACGGAGCTGGGAGATCGAGTAGCGCTGCATCAGCTCGATCGCCTCGCCGACCTTCTGATGCGAGCGGATGACGATGAACTCCGGCACCACGGGGTCCTCGCCGCGCTTGGCCAGCAGAACCGCGCCGACGGTCGGAGCCGGCGTCCGCCGCTCGAGGAAGCCGTGGTCGAGCATCCAGTTGTCGTCGTAGAACTTCGACAGGTAGTTGCGTCCGGTATCGGGGATGATCGTCAGGATTTGAGCGTCGGGGCCGAGGCGCGCAGCAATTTGAAGTGCCGCCCACACCGTCGTCCCGGCCGAGCCGCCGGCGAGGATGCCCTCTTCTCGCGCGAGCCTGCGCGCGGTCAGGAACGAGTCGCGGTCGGAGACCCGAATCCACTCGTCGACGACCTCGGGATCCATGGTCTGCGGCCAGCTGTCCTTGCCGATTCCTTCGACTAGGTACGGGTGGACGTCGGCTTCCTCCTGCGCCGTGTAGACCGAGCCCTCGGGGTCCGCCCCGACGATCAGGATCTCGGGCCTGCGTTCCTTGAAGAAGCGCCCGACGCCGGAGATCGTGCCGCCGGTGCCCACGGAGATGACGATCGCGGCGAGCTCGCCGCCCGTCTGCTCCAAGATCTCCGGCCCGGTCACCTCGTAGTGGGCGTCGGGATTCGCCATGTTCGAATACTGGTCGGGCTTGAACCCGCCGGGGATCTCCTCGGCCAGGCGGTCGGAGACCGAGTAATAGCTCTCGGGAGAGTCGGGAGGAACGGCGGTCGGGCAGATCACGACCTCGGCGCCGTAAGCGCGCAGCAGCGCGATCTTCTCCTGGCTCATCTTGTCGGGCATCACGAAGATGCAGCGGTAGCCCTTGATCGCGGCGGCGATGGCGAGGCCGACGCCGGTGTTGCCCGAGGTCGGTTCGACGATCGTGCCGCCCGGCCGGAGCTTTCCTTCTCGCTCGGCCGCCTCGATCATCGGCAGGCCGATCCGGTCCTTTACCGACCCGCCCGGGTTCAGGTGCTCGAGTTTCGCGAGCAGTGTCGGCTCGATGTCGCGCCCGAGCTTGTCGAGCCGGACGATCGGGGTCCTCCCGACGAGGTCGAGCAGTGCGGGATATTCACGGGCCATTCGCCCGCGAAGCTTAGACAGCCACCTCGGCCGGCTCCTGCTCGACGACGTCTTCCCTGCGGACCCCGCGCAGCAAGATGAACGCGGCCACCGCGCCAATCAGCGCCAATGCGATTAATGCCCAGAACGCGTCTTGATAGCCCGTCACAAACCCTTGCGGCGTGAACCCCAGATCCTTGGCCTTGGTCCTGAAGATGGTCGTTACGATCGCAATCCCGATTGCTCCGCCGATCTGCTGGCTCGTGTTGATCAGGCCGGAAGCGAGGCCGGCTTCGCGCGGAGCGACCTGGGCGAGGGCCGCAATGGTCACCGGGACGAACGCGAACGCGAGCCCGAGCGCGAAGGCGAGGTAGGCCGGGAGGAGATCCGGCCAGTAGTGGCCGTGGAGGGGGATCTGCGTGTACTGCACCATCGAGGCCGCGAGGATCAGGAGCCCGGCGACGATGATGGGCCGCGGCCCGAACCTCGTCGTCAGAGCCTGCGCAACACCGGCCCAGATCACCGTTGTCCCGGCGGTCGCAAGGAACGTGACGCCCGTTTTCAGTGCCGACCAGTGCAGGGTCTCCTGGACGTAAAAGGTCAGAACGAAGAAGTCGGCGAAGATCACGGCACCGAGCAGGAACCCGACGACGTTCGCCCCGAGGAGCGAGCGGATCCGGAAGATGCTGAACGGCATCAGCGGGGCGCGGCCACGTAGTTCGATCAGCACGAATGCGGCGAGGATGACCGCCGAGGCGATCAGCAGCAGGATCGTTCGCGCCGAACCCCAGCCGACGTCCGGGGCCTTCGAGATCGCGTAGACCAGCAGCGCCAACCCGCCTGTGACGGTCACTGCCCCCGCGGCGTCGAAGCGGCGGTCGGGCATGTCGGCCCGGCTCTCCGGGACGAAGATCGGCGTC
>MNDB01000046.1:0-19180 GCA_001914705.1 Actinobacteria bacterium 13_2_20CM_68_14
AGCGTTGCGCGGAAGAGAAAACGGAGAGCCTGAGACACAACAGCTCCTCTGTTGGGGACTAACGGCAAAAAGAGCTTATACCCCTTTTGGGGGAGTTTTCAAGTGATTCGATGAGTAGCTTCGCGCAAACACCGAATAACCCCCACCTGCTGGCCGCACGGGACGCGGTGCTTCAAGCGTACGTCGCGAGTCTTGTACTTACAGCCCTGGCTCTGGCGCTGATCTTGGAGCTCACTCACCCACTCGCCGGAGAGGTTTCGGCCGTCATCGCGCTTATTGCTGTCGCCGCCCTATCTGAACGAGGCCGGGTACAGCTCAGCGGAACGATGGAGAGCTCGATCGCGCTTCTGCCTGTGATCTTCGCGGCTGTCGTACTAGGCCCTTTGGCTGCTCTCCTGGTCGGCGCGGGATCGCTCCTCGGTGACTTTCGGCCGCCTTACATGAAGCTCGCCGTTTATACATGCACACGAGCGATCACCGGGGCTCTTGCCGGCTTTGCTGCCCTTGGCGCCACAGAAATTTCCGCCGGTAAGTTCGGCCAAATTGCTGCGGCAACTGGTGTTGCAGCGGTTGTCGCCGAAGTCACAGACACGGCGTTTGCAGCGACCACACACCGCCTTCGCGGGAACGGAACCTTGATGAACGCCGTCCGCGTGATCGCGCCGCTCACCCTCGCGGCGCTCCCGATGTACGTACCGGTAGTCGCCATTTTGGCGGCTGCGTACACGCAAGTCTCAGCCTGGACTTTGCCTTTGTTCCTAGTACCGGCGGTCGCGGCTCAACGTCTGTTCGCCATGTACCGGGAGCAGAGAGAACTGACCGATGAGCTTCGCTTGGCAAATGGTTGCCTCGAACGCGCTGGCCTCTCGTTTGCCTCTGCCCTCGTCGCAGCCCTTGACGCTCGAGACCAATACACGGCAGGACACTCGGCAGCCGTCGCAAGGTACTCGAAGGACATTGCCGCACGGCTCGGATTGTCTGATGAAGAGCAGCAACTCGCCCACCTCTGCGGCCTCGTACACGACATCGGAAAAGTCGGCCTACCGGTTGGATTGCTCGAGAAGCCTGGCCCCCTCACGCTCGAGGAGCGCCGGCAGATGGAAGAACACCCAGCGGTCGGGGAACGGATTCTCGCGAATGTCGAGAATTACACCGAAATCGCCCGCATCGTCCGCCACCACCACGAGCGCGTCGATGGCAATGGCTACCCGGACAGCCTGGTCGGCGACGGCATCCCACTTATTTCCCGGATCCTCGCCGTTGCGGACGCATACGACGCGATGACGTCTGACCGCCCGTACCGCGAAGCAATGCCCTCTCGAGTAGCGCGTCTTAGGATTGCCCAGGCGGTTGATACTCAGTTCGACACTACCGTCGTGGCGGCGTTCGAGGCGATTCTTGCGAGCGCGTCTGATGATTATCGCCAAGGCAGCAGGACTGCGTGGGGCGTTGAACCTCGCCAACTCCGCGTCGCGTCCGCCTCGGGGTAGACGGTCTTAGGCGTCCCCAGGGCTTAGCGGCTCATCACTTCGAGTTATGCACCTGGGGTCGTTGTCTCGGTAGCCACTAGTACGGCAGCCTCAGCGCGATTCCGCACGCCGAGCTTTTGCAAGATGTGACGAACATGCACCTTGACGGTCACTTCGCTGATGTACAGGGCTCGGGCGATTTCGGCATTTGTACGTCCCTGCGCGAGTAGCACGGAGACCTCCCGCTCTCTCGGAGACAGCGAATGAGAGCCTTGTTCGTCGTTGCCACTGACGGTGATCCCCATCGTACGAGCGAGAGGGCGATCGCGCGCGCGGCTGATTAAGCCGGCAAGATCGTGCTCATTGACCGTTGTTGCAAGATCAAGAAGAAGTGTAGGACGCGCTCGATACGCGAGGACTAGGGCGTCGAATTGTCCAATCCTCCAGAGAGATGAGATCACCGCGGGGAGCCTAGGCCTGCAAGATTCGGTCTCCGATGCGATCAGTCCTATTACGAGATTCGCGAGGGTTCGCATTGCTTGCGCCGTTGTTCCTTTGTGCGCTCTATGCGCTGAGCGCTCGCTCCGCGTGGCTCTGCTTTGCGGCGCATTCTCCATCTCGTCTAGAGCCACGAAAGCTTCGTCGACCCGATTGTTCACCAGGTACATTCGGGCTCGCAGAATCCGCACATTTACGGCAAGAAAGTCGTCTGCTCGCTCCAACGCAACGAGGTTAACCTCGTCCAAAAGACGGCCCGCCTGCAGCGTTTGACGAATGCCCAGGTGCGCTTGTGCACTTACAAGTCCTGCA
The DNA here is from genome assembly GCA_001914705.1 of Actinobacteria bacterium 13_2_20CM_68_14. Lineage (GTDB taxonomy): Bacteria > Actinomycetota > Thermoleophilia > Gaiellales > Gaiellaceae > 13-2-20CM-68-14. The sequence goes on from MNDB01000046.1 coordinate 2,280, forward strand.
TGCGGAAGGATGAAGTCAAGATCGTGATCGCGCGCTTCTCCGAGAACCCGATTAGCAGCCTCCAGTGCTTGGTCATAGCGACCATTGAGCGTCAAGGCGCATGCATACGCGTTCCAGAAAGACGATCGAACCATCGGATCGCGGGCCTCGTTCACGAGGTATGACGCAGATCGTGCCTTTTCCAGCGCTTCAGAGATGCGGCCGAGTCGACACGCAAGCGTCAAGTGGCCCGTGGCCACTCGCATAGCGTCATCTGGGCCATGGCTGTGGAGTCGCTCATACGTTTTGAGAAACGCAACAGCCGATGGGTCCTCAAGGTCGATCGCTGTGACAAACGACCACCAAAGAGCTTCCCGCTTGGTTGTTTCTTCTGACGAGCGCGAGCGGACAGATTCGAAGTTGCTGAGTGCTTCATTGTGACGCTCGTTAAAGTAGGCAGCCTGACCAGCGCGCAAATTTGCCCGCCCATACATGTGGTCTGATGGCGTGAATTGACTAACGGCCTGGCGAGCCATTGCCTCCGCTTTTTGGTGCCAACCGTGACGAAACGCGATCTCCGCGTGCGCCAAAGTCAGCACGGGTGACCGCACCTTTCGCTGGCGCGCAAATCCCAACCAGTTCTCGAGCGTCGTGACTCGTCCAGCATCAAGAACATCCGCCAAGGCGAAATCAACCAGTTCGGGTACGAGTGCCGAAGCGTCCGTTTCGGTGATGACCGTGTATGCGTCGTCCCACGCGTGCTTAGCGACGCACGCGTTGAAAATTCTCCGTGTCGCATCGTCGCGAAACGGTCGAGTGGCTTCGTTCAATTTGGAAAGAAGGAACGCTCGCAGCAAGGGATGCATTTCAAACGCGCCACCTTGACGTACTGAAACAAACCCAAGCCGCGACGCCTCGGCAAGAAGGCGCTCGGAGTCTGCTCGTCCGAAGACATCCGTTGTGACGTCGCGTGTCAACGATGGAATCGCGGCTAACACAGAAAGATGGCTTCTGGTTTCGCGTCTGGCCTTCTGGTAGAGCTCTTCGGCAAAGAAGTCGTATAGCGCCTCAGGTACCGCGCCCACCGAGGGTATGGGTGCTTTTGCGAAGGCGGCGAGCCCAATGACCGCTGGCCAACCCTCGGCGAGCGCAACGAGGCCCCCGACAGACCGACCTGTCGAATGCCCAAGAACTTGATTTGCCTCATCCTCGGTCATCGCGAGCGCGGCCTGTCCGAGCTCGTAGACCTCGCCGTACAGAAGTCGCCGAGCTGTAACCCAAGAAGGTCGCCTACGACTCGTCAGAAGTATCCGCATTCCCGTATCCGCCTCAAAGTGTTCAAAAAAGAGACTCGCCACCTCGGAGTCCATTGTCAGATGAAAGTCGTCGATTGCGAGCCAGGTTTCTCGCGGGATAGTCGAAAGCTCCTGCGTGACGACGTCAGCTAGCTTCTGAACACGTGCCGTCGGGTCCGCGCAACGCTCGACCCACTCCGACACTCGGCGGCTCGCGCGTGGGAGGAGCGGCGCTGCGGCATTTGCGATCCCGACCGCGAAAGCAGCCACATCGGATGACGCGGCGCTCGCGGGGTACCAAGCGCACTGTCGCGAAGCTAACCACTCGCGAGCGAGAGTTGTCTTCCCGTAACCAGCGGGAGCAACAAGCGCGATGACCCGCGCCTGTGTCTGATCGAGCAGCCGCGTAAGTCGGGGGCGCTCGATGATGTGGCGCCGCGCCGCGGGTTCTGGATTCGCCTGCCCTGCTTCCATGTTTGCCAGCTGGGGCTGCTTCGCCCCGCCGACAGGTTAATGCGCTCGGCAACGATTTACGACCGTCGGATTGAGACAAGCCGCACCCGCGACCGCGAACGGCCACGGGTGCGGTGCCGTCAGTCCCCCGCTTCCGGAACGCCCGGGAGCGAGGCCTTTGAGAGCGGATCGTCCCCGGTCAGTTCTCGGTACGCGCGCGGGATTTGCCTCCGCCGCGCGACGCCGAGCTTCTGCCTGAGGACATCGCAGTGCGCCTTCGCCGTCCTTGGCGAGATGCCAAGCCGCTCTCCAACCTCTTCGTTGGAGCAACCGTCCGCGATCAACTCGACGACCTGCTTCTGTCGCGGAGTCAAAACGGGCGGGCTCGCTTGCAGCATCGTTGACATGGTCTCGACGGTAACAACGAAGTCCTCGTTTGGCTATTGACCGATAGGCGTATTTCGCGCCTTACGCCGCCGGCAGTACCGGCTCTCTCCGCACGAACGAGGCCGCGTGTCCGCGCTCGTTCGCGATCGGGAGCTGCTCGCGCTCGAGCGCGCCGATTCGCACCAGCAGCTCGAACTCGTCGCGCAGGTGCGTCCGCATCATCTCGGGGCCGTCCGTCGCGATCGTGAACAGAACCCCGTTGTCGGTGAAGGCGCGGAAGGTCTCGCGCACGGCCTCTTCCGACTCCAGCGCCTTCGTCAGCAGGTTCGAGGTCGGGCAGATCTCGAGAACGATCTCGGTCGCGCGCAGCGTCTCCATCAGCTCCGGGTCGCGGGCGGCGAGGATCCCGTGGCCGATTCGGTCGGGGCGCAGCGTCTCGATCACCTCGGCGATCTCCTCGATGCCGGCATCGCCGCCCTCCTCGCCGACGTGGATCGTGATGCCGAGCCCCGCCTCGCGCGCCTCTTCGACGAGCGGCTGCAGCTCGCGGTAGGCATAGCGTTCGCCGTGCGGGCGGGGGCCGGCGACGTCGATCCCGCAGATCCCTCGTGGCGCCCAGCGGATCGCCTTGTCGACGATGACGGCGTTCATCTCCTGGCTGAAGGTGCGGTCCATCATCAGGATCAGGCCGGCGTTGACCTGCGGGTACTCGAGGCTGGCGAGGTCGAGCCCGCGGATCGCGGCGAGGATGATGTGATCTAGATCGCGTTCGCCGCCGCGGTTTCGCTTCATCGGGTTGAAGCGCAGTTCGAGCGTCGTGATCCCTTGCGAGCGGTAGGCGCCGCCGATCGCGGCGTGCACCGAGCGCTCGACCGCGATCGGGCTCGACTGGATCAGCTCCGTCCAGTGGTAAATCGCGTCGAGCGCGTTTAGGTCTGCGACCCCGCGCGGGTCGGCGATGGTCACCAGGCGGTCGAACTCCCAGTAGTCCTTGACCGGTAGAGCGATGCCCTGCTCGTGCGCGAGGCTCCAGAGAATGTCCGAGGAGACCGAGCCGCCGAGATGCGTGTGCAGCTCGGCGAGGCCCTCCATAGACGAAGCCTAGCGGCGCTCTGCTCGCTCCTTCAGGGCGGCGTTCATCCGGCGAAGATCGGCCGATTATCTCAATCGGGCGCGGCCTTAGCGGGCCGCTATGTCTTGGCGATCGCCTTCGCGATCGGAGTCGTCGTCGACGTCAGGATCGACTTCGCGGGCGCGGGCCGCATGCTCTTCGGCGGCCTGGCGCTCGCGCTTTGCCCGTTCCGCTTGTTCCTCTGCGGCGAGCTCGGCCTGCTTCGCGCTCCGGGCTCGGGTCTGGGCTTGCTCGCGCAGTCCTGCAGCCTTCTCGCGGCGCTTCTCCAGCCTGCGCTGGCGTCCGACTACAGCGAAGACGAGGGCAAGCAGCACGACAGCTGCCACGACGATCACGATGATCCAGGTTGTGCTCATGGACGCTTGCCTACCGCGTCCAAGCGGGGTCAAACCCTCCTACCCGTGAATAACGATCTGCGTGCCCAACCGCACGACGCGCATCAGGTAGCGCAGGTCGGCGGTCGAGGCGTGCAGGCAGCCGGCGCTGACCGCTCCGTAGGCGCCGCCGTGGATCGCCAGGCGGGCGCCGCCGGTCCAGCCGGGCGGCGGGTGCGGCTGGTTGCCCGAGAGGGCGAGCAGGCAGCAGCCGTAGTAGGGGCCGAGGGCAGAGCCGGGCATCTTGTCGGTGATCGAGAACCGCCCGCTCGGCGTGGTCGTCCCAGGACGGCCGATGCCGACGCGGATCCGGCGGACGACGCGACCGTGGGACCAGACGCGAAGCATCTGCCGCGAGAGGTCGGCTTCGAGCTCCAGGCGGACCCGTCCGAACGCGAGCGCGCCGGGCTCCGCCTTCACCCAGCCGAGACGCCCATTCGGCATCGCCGCCGTCAAGACGCCGAGCCAGTCGCCCCTCGTGCGGACGACCGGCAGCTTCAGCGGCCCGCCGTAAACCGTGCGGGAGCTGAGCACCCCGACGGGGTTCCCGTTCGGGCGAGAGTAGAGCGCCAGCCTCGAACCCGGATTGACCGCAGCGACGACCGCTCCGCCGGAGTCGACCGGGGGCGAGGCGTGTCGCTGCGGTGACGAAGGCACCGTCGGCGACGCGAGGTGGACGAGCAGGGCGGTGAGCGCGAAGAGGGAAGCCACGACGAGGAAATCGGCAAGGGCGACCCCCCGTTTTGATGACTCGTTCGAGGGTCGCTCGATCGAGTTAGGGCCTCTTTGGAAAAAAAACTTGCGCGGCTGGTGGAGGCGGTGAGGGTGATCCACGACGCGGCTACCCGCGCTGAACGGGTTGCTCGAGCAGGCTCTCGATCAGCAGGGTCGCCACCTCGACCGAGTCCGCGAGGCGCTGCTCGTCGACCAGTTCGAGCCGCTCGGTCGGCAGGTGGTATTCGTCGTAGCCGAAGTGCGAGACCGTGGCGGCCGGGATCCCCTTCTCATGGAAGGGAAAGGCGTCGACCCCAGGCCCGGCCGGGCCGATGTTCAGGTCGTAGCGCTCGCCGAGGCCGAGCTCGCCGGCGAACCCCTGGAGCCGGTCGGCGAGCGCCTTCGGCGAAGCCATCAGCTCGAGCCGGTCGCCGTGGGCGATGCAGTCGAGGTTGACACAGGCCTTGATTCGCCCGAGCTCCCCGGTGACCTCCGAGTCGAAGATCCACGAACGCGAGCCGATGCAGCCGATCTCCTCCGCGGCAAAGGCGATGAAGATCAGCGAGCGCATGTGTCCATGGCCGGCGAGGTTCTCGGCGATTCGGCGCACGCCCTCGACGCCGGTTGCATTGTCGATGACGCCCGGGCCCCGCCAGACGGAGTCGTAGTGGGCCGAGACGACGATCGCCTCCTCGCTCTGACCGCGCAGCTCGGCGACGACGTTGCGTTCCGTCAGGCCGGGCACGAACCGCCCACCCACGCGCACGCGTGCGAGAACGCCTTCTCGCTCGCGCAGCCGGGCCGCGTCCTCGCCGGAGATGAAGACCGCAGGCCCGACCGCAATCTGGCGCGCGCCGGTCAGGAACGGGATCGCGGGGCCGCCGAAGGGGGTCATCAGCAGCCGCGCGAGCTCACGGCCGTCCTCGTCCTCGACCGCGAAGACGTCCGCCTCGGGGAAGAACCCGCCGATCGAGTGCGTGCCCAGCCGGCGCACTCGGCCCTCGACGGTGCCGTCGGTCGGGTTCGAGTAGATGCAGGGGCCGGCGTCCCAGCGCTCGCCTTCGACTTCGAGCTCCGGCTCGTCTGCTTCGTAGCCGAGCATGCCGAACTCATGGAATCCGGGCTCGAGCCCGGCATCGCCGAAGGCGTCGGCCACGGCCTGGGCGGCCCGGTCCGCGGCCGGCGTTCCGGCCTGGCGGACGCCGATCTCGAGCCCGAGCGTCTCGACGAGGTTCACGGGCGAGTGAGTGTAGGTAACTGCGACCGGCCCAGCGTCGTCGCAACTAACATCGCAAAGCCCAGCACCGTCTTCATAAGTATCCATACGTCTCAGCGGGAGGTCCGAGTGATGCGTTCGCGTTCCCTCTTCAGTCTTCTGGTTGTCGCCTGTCTGGCCGCGCTCGTCCTCACCGCCTGCGGCGGAAGTAGCAAGAAGAAATCGAGCGCTACGTCCTCCGGCAACGCCGGCGGCACGCTGATGACGGTGGCTAAGGGCGCGCCGTCAGGCTCACCCGACCCGCAGATCAACTACACCCTGCAGGAGTGGCAGCTCCTGGTCATCACCCACGACGGTCTCGTCGGTTTCAAGCGCGCGAGTGGAACCGAAGGGACGAAGCTCGTCCCCGATCTCGCGACGTCCGTGCCTAAGCCGACGGACGGCGGCAAGACGTACACGTTCACGCTTCGCAAGGGCATCAAGTTCTCGGACGGCAAGGAACTGAAGGCGAGCGACGTCAAGTACACCTTCGAGCGGCTCTTCAAGATCGGCTCGAGCCCGAACGCCGGCACCTGGTACAACGTCATCGTCGGCGGTGACGCCTGCGTCAAGAGCCCGAAGACTTGCAATCTCAACCAGGGAGTCGTCGTCGACGACGCGAAGGGAACGGTCACGTTCCACCTGACGAAGGGCGACCCCGAGTTCCTCGACAAGCTCGCGGTTCCGTTTGCGTTCATCCTCCCGACCGGCACGCCGAACAAGGAAGTTCAGATCCCGCCGCCGGGGACGGGGCCGTACAAGTTCGTCGAGTACAACCCGAACAAAGAGATCAAGCTCGTCCGCAACACGAACTTCAAGGAGTGGTCGAAGGACGCGCAGCCGAACGGCAACCCCGACGTGATCATCCAGAAGTTCGGTCTCTCGGCTGAGGCCGAGGTGACTCAGGTCGAGAATGGCCAGGCCGACTGGATGTTCGACAACCCACCGTCGGATCGCCTGAGCGAGATTTCGACCAAGCACGCCGACCAGGTGCACGTCAATCCGCTGACGGCGGTCTGGTACTTCGCGTTCAACGTCCGCATCCCGCCGTTCAACAACCTGAAGGCGCGGCAGGGAGTCAACTTCGCGACCGACCGGAACGCACTCGTCAAGATCTACGGCGGCCCGAATCTCGCCGTGCCGACGTGCCAGATCCTGCCCCCGAATTTCCCGGGCTACAAGCCGTACTGCCCGTACACCAAGAACCCGGGCAGCGGCAAGTGGACGGCGCCCGACATGGCGAAGGCAAAGCAGTTGATCGCGGCCTCCGGAACGAAGGGCGCCTCGGTGAAGGTCAACACGGACACTGTCGAGACCGACAAGGCGCTCGGCCTCTACTTCGTCGGGCTGCTGAACCAGCTCGGCTACAAGGCCACGCTGCAAGCGCTCAGCCCGGACATCCAGTACCCGTACTGCCAGAACTCGAAGAACCAGGTTCAGTTCTGCTGGTCGAGCTGGTACCAGGACTATCCGGCAGCCTCCGACTTCCTGAACATCCTGCTCGGCTGCGGGTCGTTCATCCCGAACTCCAACGCGAGCCCGAACATCGCGGAGTTCTGCAACAAGCCGATTCAGGCGCAGATGGATCAGGCACTCCAGCAGGGCATCACGGACCCGACCGGCGCAAACACGAAGTGGCAGGCGGTCGACAAGGCGGTCACGGACCAGGCACCGTGGGTGTCGTTGTTCAACCCGAAGTACATCGACTTCCTCTCGACGCGGGTGAAGGGCTACCAGTTCAGCCCGCAGTGGTACTTCCTGCTGGCACAGGCGTCCGTGAAGTAAGGACGGAAGGAAGCGGGGCGGCGTGGCCGTTTTCGAGCCTGAAGCCGAAGGCATCGTCTTCGATGCTGAGGAAACCGGCGGCGATATCGTCGGCCGTAGCCCCTGGGCGCTCGCCGGCCGGCGCCTGGTACGGAACAAGCTCGCGCTCGCGGCGCTCGCCCTTTTTGTCCTGATCGTCGCGGTCAGCTTTGCGGCGCCGCTGTACTCGAACTACGTCGCGGACACCGATCCGTTCGCGTCGAACATCTCGGGGACGGTCACGCTGAACGGGAAGACGGAGCCGGTGCTCCAGCAGGGCGGCGGCAAGCTCGGCCTGGGCGAGACGCCGATTGGGCCGACCTGGCACAGCAAGTACTTCCTCGGGGCAGACAACCAGGGTCGCGACGTCGCCGCTCGCGTGCTCTACGGAGGTCGCGCGTCGCTGGAGATCGGGATCGGATCGGCGCTGCTCGCCTCCGCGATCGCCTTGGTCTTTGCGCTCGTCGCCGGCTTCTTCGGCGGCTGGACCGACGCGATCATCTCGCGGGTGATGGACCTGATCTGGGCGTTTCCCCTCTATCTGCTCGCGATCTCGCTGGCGACGGTGCTGTTGACCGCTCCCAACGGTCTCAAGATCGGCTTCATCCACCTCAGCGCGGGCAGTCTCTGGGTCCCGCTCTTGATCATTGGTTTGGTCTACGTCCCCTACATCTACAGGCCGATTCGCGGGCAAGTTCTCTCGCTTCGCGAGAAAGAGTTCGTCGAGGCGGGCATCGCTCAAGGCGCCTCGAATTTCCGCCTGATCTTCAACGAGGTCTTGCCGAACGTGGCCTCGACGGTGATCGTCCTGATGCCGCTAATGATCGCGACGACGATCCTCACTGAGTCGGCGCTGTCCTACTTGTCGATCGGTGTCCAGCCGCCCCAGGCGAGCTGGGGGACGATCATCGAGGACGGCCAGTCGCTGCTCTACACCCGCCCCTGGGTCGCGATCGCACCCGGAATCATGATCGTGCTGACGGTTCTCGCGCTGAACGTGCTCGGCGACGGCTTGCGCGACGCGCTCGACCCGCGGTCGAAGGTGCGCGTGAAGGGCTAGTGGACTCCGAAGCTCAGCAGCGTCACTGGAAGGGGCACTGAATGCTTGCCTTCATCGTCCGCCGTCTTCTCTGGATGGCCCTCGTTCTGTTCGCGATCTCTGTGCTTGTGTTCCTGATCTTCTTTGCCACGCCGGGTGTCGACCCCGCTCGCCAGATGGCCGGTAGAAACCCGTCGGCCGAAACGATCAAGAGCATCAAGCACGAGTTCGGGCTCGACCGTTCTCTGCCCGTTCGCTACGGGCTGATGATGAAGCACATGTTCATCACGCGCGACCTGATCTCCTACGGCAGCCACACCCGGGTGATCCCCGAGATCACGAGTGCGGCGCCGGTGACCCTGTCGCTCGTGTTCGGAGCGGCCATCATCTGGATCGTCTTCAGCATTCTCTTCGGGGTTGCCGCCGCGGTCCTCAGGGGCACCGTCTTCGACCCGCTCCTGATGATCCTTGCCCTGATCGGGATCTCGATCCCGGTCTTTTGGCTCGGCGAGGTCGTCAACCTGATAACCCAGAGCCGCCTCCACGATTCCTTCCTCTTCAGCTGGGTTCCGCCGCTCGGTTACACACCGCTGACCCAGGATCCATTCATGTGGTTCAAGCAGCTGATCTTCCCGTGGCTGACGCTTTCAGTGCTGTACATCGGCTTCTACGCGCGCGTGCTTCGCGCGAACCTGATCGAGACCGAGAGCGAGGACTACATTCGCACCGCGCGCGCGAAAGGGCTGTCGGAACGACGCGTCCTCTTCCGTCACACACTCCGCACGTCGATGATCACCTTCGTCAGCCTGTTCGGGCTCGACTTCGCGGTCCTAGTCGGCGGCGGCGCGCTCCTGACCGAGGTCGTCTTTGGCCTGCCGGGGGTCGGGCTGCTGACCTTCAACTCGCTCACCGCCCTCGACCTGCCCGTGATCATGACGACCGTCATCTACGCAGCCTTCTTCATCACGCTGGCGAGCGCTCTTGTCGACCTTGTCTACGCCTGGCTCGATCCAAGGGTTCGCCTCGCCTGATGGCTGAGCCTCTGCTCGAAGTTCGCGATCTCAAGGTCTCCTTCCGCACGGAGGACGGCATCGTACGGGCCGTGGACGGGATCTCGTTCACGCTCGACGAGGGGGAAGTTCTCGGAATCGTCGGCGAGTCGGGCTCGGGAAAGAGCGTGACCATGATGACCGTGATGCGCCTGATTACCGACCCGAACGTGATCTATCAGGGTTCGATCATCTACAAGGGCCGCGACCTGATGGGACTGTCGAGGGACGCGATGCGGGAGGTTCGCGGCGAGGAGATCGCGATGATCTTCCAGGACCCGATGACGTCGCTGAATCCGGTCTACACCGTCGGCTGGCAGATCGAGGAGCAGCTCAACGAGCACAACGACCTCAAGAAGGGCCAGGCGCGGCGGCGGGCGATGGAACTCCTTGCTCAGGTCGGCATTCCGAAGCCCGAGCAGCGGATCGACGACTACCCGCATCAGTTCTCCGGCGGAATGCGACAGCGCGTGATGATCGCGCTCGCGCTCTCATGCAACCCGGACTTGCTGATCGCCGACGAGCCGACGACCGCGCTCGACGTGACGATCCAGGCTCAGATTCTCGAGTTGATCAAGAACCTGAAGCGAGAGTTCGGGTCTGCTGTCGTTCTCATCACCCACGACCTCGGCGTCGTCGCGGACGTCGCCGACCGGATTCTGGTCATGTACGCGGGCAGGATCGTCGAGGAGGGCAACAAGGAGCAGATCTTCTACGACCCGCAGCACCCCTATACCTGGGGGCTGCTCGGGTCGATCGCCCGCCTCGACCGGCCGCGGGCGCGCAGGTTGACGGCCATCGCCGGCCAGCCGCCGTCACTGATCAACCGGCCGCAGGGCTGCAGCTTCCGGACGAGGTGTCCGCAGGCGTTTGACCGCTGCCGCGCCGAGGATCCGCAGCTGACGGCAAAGGTCGGCGACGGGCACCTAGACGCCTGCCACCTGTCGGTCGAGGACAAGCGGGAGCGACGCGACAAGACGATCAACCCCGAGCTGGCGGAGACGGCGTGAGTTCACAGAATGGCAAGGCGCCGACTTGGCGGCGCCGCCTGGAGGCCGTGCGGGCTTTGCCCGTGCGGCCGGCTAATCCCGGTCTAGTCGACCGGAGCGTCTCTTAAATGGCTAGCCCTTCGGGTCCATTGCTCCAAGCGGAGCACGTCATCAAGTACTTCCCGATCAAGCGCGGGATCGTGATCCAGCGCGAGGTCGCGCGGGTCCACGCTGTCGACGACGTCTCCCTCGAGGTTCAACGGGGCGAGACACTTGGCCTGGTCGGGGAATCCGGCTGCGGCAAGTCGACCCTCGGTCGCTCCTTCGTCCGCCTCTTCCCGCTGACGGGTGGCCGGATCTTCTTCGACGGGCAGGACATCTCGACGCTCTCCCGGCGCGGGATGCGCCCGTTGCGGCGCGAGCTGCAGATCATCTTCCAGGATCCGTACGCCTCCCTGAACCCGCGCAAGCGGGTCGGGCAGATCGTCGGCGCGCCGCTCGCAATCCACGGCATCGGCGACCGGCGAGAGCGCAAGCGGCAGGTGCAGGAGCTGCTGGAGAAGGTCGGGCTCTCGCCGGAGCACTACAACCGCTACCCGCATGAGTTCTCCGGCGGGCAGCGGCAGCGCATCGGGGTCGCCCGGGCGCTGGCGCTGCGGCCCAAGCTCGTGATCGCGGACGAGCCCGTGTCGGCGCTCGACGTCTCGATCCAGGCACAGGTGATCAACCTGCTTGCCGACCTCCAGGAGGATTTCGAGCTCACGTACGTCTTCATCGCCCACGATCTCGGGGTCGTCCGCCACGTCTCGGACCGGATCGCGGTCATGTACCTCGGCAAGATCGTCGAGCTCTCGCCCGCCGAGGAGCTGTACGAGCGGCCGATCATGCCGTACACGGAGGCCTTGCTCTCCGCGGTTCCGATCCCGGATCCGCGCGAGTCGGCGGCCCGGGAGCGCATCGTCCTCGAGGGCGACGTCCCCTCGCCGATCAACCCGCCTTCCGGCTGCCGTTTCCACCCACGCTGCCGCTACGCGACCGAGGTGTGCACGCAGCTCGAGCCGCCGCTCGTGGACTACGGGAACGGGCACCTGGCGGCCTGTCACCACCCTCTGAACGTGGACAAGGAGACGTTGGCGCGCGCCACTGTCGACCAGCGGCGGACACCTGCCAAGGCAGACGAGTCGGCGAAACCGACTCAGCCCGCACAGCAGGCCCGCTGACTCGGGCATCATCCCGACGCATGAAGGTCGGGATCGTCGTCCCATACTCGTGGTCGTTCTGGGGCGGTGTTCCGGAGCACGCAGACCACCAGGCGCGAGCTCTCGAGAAGCTCGGCGTCGACACACGGACCGTGATCGGCCACGACCCGCCCGGCCGGCTGACGAAGTACCTCCACCCGCGCGAGGGTCGGCACGAGCCGCCGCCGGCGCACGTGATCCCGGTCGGGCGCTCCGTGATCGTGCCGGCGAACGGCGCTCTGCCCAACATCGTCCTCAGCCCGAACGCGATCTTCAGGATCAAGCGTGTGCTCGAGCGGGAACGCTTCGACGTCCTGCACGTGCACGAGCCGATGACACCGGCGATCGGTGTCGCCGCGCTCTCGTTCGCACGCGTGCCGCTCGTCGCAACCTTCCACGCCTCGGGGGAGCTCGCCTGGATGAAGTTGGCGACTCCGGTCTGGGGGTTCCTCGCGGAGCGGCTGGACCACCGGATCGCGGTATCGCCGGACGCGGCGACCACCGTGCAGAAGTACCTGCCAGGCGAGTACGAGGTGATTCCGAACGGTGTCGCGATGCCCGAGGTTGCCGACCCCGGCGAACGCGAGAACAGGATCGTCTTCGTCGGCCGCCACGAGCCGCGCAAGGGGTTACAGGTGCTGCTCCGCGCCTGGCCCGAGATCAGGCGTCAGACCGGCGCGCGACTTCGGGTGGTCGGCGCCGACCCGCTCCAGGTTCGTTTGCTGTTGACGCGCCACCGGATCCCCGACGAGGGCATCGACGCGCTCGGCTTCGTCTCGGAGCGAGAGCGGACAGACGAGCTGCTGAAGGCCAAGGCCTTCGTCGCGCCCTCACTCGGCGGCGAAAGCTTCGGCATGGTGCTGACCGAAGCGTTTGCCTGCGCCACGCCGGTCGTCGCATCCGACATTCCGGGATATCGTGACGTGATGACGGCGGAGACCGGCGTGCTCGTGCCTCCCGACGATCCGCGCTGTCTGGCTCGAGCGATCGTGGGCCTGCTCGCGGACGAGCCGCGAAGGCTGCAACTCGGCGCGGGCGCCCGCCGCCGGGCCCGGGCGTACTCGTGGGACGACATCGGCCGCCGGCTGCTCGCGATCTATGAGCTCGTCACCGGGGAGTCGCCCGCGACGCTCGCGGCGGCCGGGTGACCTTCACCTCGCTCGCGCGTAACCGCTGGCTGCGGGTTGCCTTCGTTCTCGCCCTGGCGGCCGGAGTCGCGGTGCTGTTCTGGTGGCGGGGCCCGGACTGGGGGCAGGTCGGAAACGCGTTCACGATCGTCCGCTGGGAATGGGTCGTGGTGGCGGTCGGCCTCAACCTCCTCTCGGTCCTCGTTCGTGCGGTCGCCTGGAAGATCGTCATGGACCAGGCGCTGGCTGAGCCGCATCCGCGCTTCCCGCTCGTTTTCTCGGCCTTCTCGATCGGGCTGTTTGCGAACGCGGTGCTGCCGGGACGGATCGGCGAGCTCGCGCGCGTGGGCGTCTTGACTCGCAAGCTGCCGGGACGGAAAGGTGCCTGGGCTGCGCTGATCGGGACGGTGTTCGCCCACCGGCTCTTCGATCTCATTCCGGCCCTCCTGCTCGTCACCTATGCGCTACTGACCGCGAAGGTGCCGCACTGGGCGTACACGAGCCTCGAGATCGTGCTGGGCGTCGGCTTTGCGCTGTTCGCCTTCGGTCTCGCCAGCGCGCGGCGGCATAGCCGCCCGGTCCTCGACGAGCTCGGGCAGGTCAGGCGCCTGCTCGCAATGGCTGGTCAGGGGCTCAGGGTGCTGCACTCGCCGCTGCCTGCGGTGGGTGCCGCGTTCTTCCAGTGCCTTGGCTGGTTCTGTCAGCTGCTCGCGGTCTTCTTCGCCATGCGTGCCTTCCACATCTACGAAGGCCTTCCGGCCGCCGCTCTCGTCCTCGTCCTCGTGAACGTCGCGACGATCTTCCCGCTCTGGCCCGGCAACGTCGGACTCGTCCAGGCGGCGGTCGCGTTGCCGCTGATCGCGTACGGGGTCCCCAAGGCACTGGGGATCGCCTTCGGCTTCGGCCTGCAGGCGATCGAGGCGTCCGTGGGCGTGGGGGTCGGGATGATCTTCCTCGCGCGCGAGGGCCTCTCGTTCGCAATGCTCCGCGTCATGCCCGGCGCGGAGGCGGTGGAGATGCCTGAGGACCAGACGCGGGCGGCGGAATCCCGTGAGCGCGCTCGCATCTCCGGCTAGCCTCAAAGGGGTTCTCTCCGCTCGAGACGCGGCTGCGTCCTTGGCCGAGGGCTTTCGCAGGGGCGGGGCGGAGGCGAAGGAGCTGCCGATCGCCGACGGCGGCGAGGGAACGGCCGAGGTGCTCGGCGCGCGCGTTCAAGTGCGCGTGCGCGTCAGCGATGCCTTCGGTCGCCAGCGCGAGGCGCCGATTCGCGCCCTGCCGGACGGAACGGCGGTGGTCGAGGCGGCGGAGGCGATTCCCCTCGACCCGCTGCGGCTCGATCCGCTGGCTGCTTCCAGCCGCGGTCTCGGCGAGCTGATCGCCAAGGTCGAAGCCGAGCGCTTGCTCGTCTGTCTCGGAGGCACGGCGAACGTGGACGGAGGCGCCGGCCTGCGCGAGGTCTTGCGCGAGCTTCCCGCGCCGACGACCGTCCTCTGCGACGCGCTCGTGCCGCTTCGCGACGCGGCCCTGCGATTTGCGCCTCAGAAAGGGGCGACACCGGAGCAGGTCGAGCTGTTGGAGCGCCGGCTCGCCGCGATCAGCGAGCTCGCGCCGTACGCCGAGCTGCCCGGAGCCGGCGCCGCGGGCGGTCTCGGTGCGGCCCTGGCTGCGCTCGGCGCCGAGCTCGTGTCCGGTGCTCGTGAGGTGCTCGAGCGTCTGCGCTTCCGAGACCGCGTTCGCGAAGCAAGCCTCGTGGTCACCGGCGAGGGCACGATCGATACGACGACCGCCACCGGCAAGGCGCCCGGCGAGGCGCTGCGCATCTGTCTCGAGGAGGGCATCCGCTGCGTCGTCTTCGGCGGCCGGGTCGTGGTCGAGCTGCCGGGCGCGGAGACGGCCTCGCTCAGCGGCGACCCGGCGCGGGCGGCGGACGATCTCGTCGCGCTCGGAGAGCGCTTATCCGACCAGGCCTAGCCGTGCGGCGACGACAGTCTCCGCCGCCTCGCTGCTGCCGGCGTGGCCGGTGACGGCGCCGAGGAAGGCGTCGCGGTCGAGCGCGAAGAGCTGCGTCTCCTTCCGCGCCCGCGCGGTCGCGGTGCGCGGAATGTCGCGCAGGAGCGCGATCTCGCCGAAGTGGTCGCCGGGCCCGAGCACGTTCGCCTCCCGGCCGTCGATCTCGATCTCGATCTCGCCGGAATCGATGATGTAGAAGCGGTCGCCGTGGTCGCCCTGGCGGAAGATCGTCTCGCCCGCCGGAACCTCTAGCCGCGTCAGGCTCGCAGCAAGCGCCTCGAGCGTGGGTGCAGGCAGGGGGGCGAACATCTCGATCGCGCGCAGGGCCTCGAGCTGGGCGGTCGGCACCGTGAGGGTGCGATCGATCTGGGCAAGCATTCCGAACGAGGGGATCGTGACCACGGGGGTCACGGCGCCGACCACGATCAATGCGCTGCGGATCCCGAGCCAGCTGACCAGCACCGGCGCAACGATCGCGCCGATGCCCGCGGTCGCGTAGAAGGCGCTGTGGAGCACCCCGAACACCCGCGCCAGCACGTGTTCGGGAACGGCGCGCTGCAACAGCGTGAACCCGGCGACGTCGACGAGTGTCAGCCCGAGGCCGGCGAGCCCGATCAGCGCGAATGCGGGGGCGGCCTTCGCCCAGACCCCGATCAGGAGGATCGGGGTGCCCCAGAGGATCAGGGCCAGACCGAAGGTGAGGCCCAACCTGCGGCTGCCCACCAGCGCCACGGCGACGATCCCGCCGACCAGCCCGCCGACGCCGAGGGCCGCGTTCAGGTACCCGATTCCGGGCGACCCGAGCCCGAGCAACCGGATCGACGCCACCGCCGTCAGGACGACGAACGCGCCGTAGACGAGCGTCTGCGCGGCGAAAAGCCCGATGATCACGCGCAGCCTCGAGTCCCGCCAGATCGTCCGGAAGCCCGCGAGCGCTTCGTGTTGCCAGCTACCTCTGGCCGCTTCAGTCGTTGGCTCGGGCTCTTGCAGCCGGATCAGGGCGAGCATCAACGCCGACCAGACGAACGCCACCGCCGTCGCTGCGAAGACGGTCTCGACGTTCGAGACGGCGAGCAGGAGGCCGCCGAGCGCAGGACCGACGAAGTAGCCCGCGGCCTCGATCGTGCTGTTGGCGACGTTCGCTGCGGCGAGCTCCTCCGGCGACTCGGCGAGGGTCGGGAGTAGAGCCGACTCCGCCGGCTGAAAAGCCTGCGACACGAGCGTTACCAGGATTGCGAGCAGATACACGATCGTCGCTGGTGCGTCGATCACGATCGCCGCCGCTGCAGCACCCAGGGCGGCCGCTCGAATGACGTCGGACACGACCATCACCCGCAGACGAGGGAAGCGGTCGCCAACCATTCCTCCGAAAGGAGCCGCCACCGCCGCAGGGAACCACCGAATCAGCCCGACGAGCCCGACCGCGCCGGGGCCTCCCTGCTTGTAGGCGTAGACCATCAGCGCGACGACGTAACCCCAGGTGCCGACGGACGACCCGATCCAGGCGAGCTGCAAACGCCGCAGGCGCGGGTTGCGATAGAGGCTCGCGAACGCGCGGAGGGAGTCGACAAGCTGTCGCCGCAAAGCCTGCATTCGCCGAAGGATTGCAGGGCCGATTGTGTTTTTGAAGCGAACCAGGGAAGATTCAGTGCAGAAGCGGCGTCTAGTGAATCGACAGCAAAGTTTCGGAAGGAGGAGTAATGACGGACGAGCCACGTGAGGAGAATCGGCCAGAGGAAGAGGAAGTCGAGGCGCACCTGCCCCCAACCGGCCTGCCGCCTACCGGCGAGGCGCATCGCAGCGACGACGAGGACGTCGAGGCGCATCTGCCCCCGACCGGCCGGCCGCCTACCGGCGAGGCACATCGCAGTGAGGACGAAGACGTCGAGGCGCATCTGCCCCCGACCGGCCGGCCGCCTACCGGCGAGCCTCCGGTCATCTAAGAGCCAAAGAGTTCGCATCAGGTCGGGCCGGGATCTCCGGCCCGACGTGTTTCTAAGAGCCAAGGGGTCTGAACGCTCGGGCCGGGATCTCCCGGCCCGACGTGTTTCTAGAAC
>MNDB01000046.1:19188-20020 GCA_001914705.1 Actinobacteria bacterium 13_2_20CM_68_14
CTCGAGCGCCGAGGCGATTCGCGCGATGACGCCGGCGTCGCCGCCGCTTCGGGTCAACACGGCGCGTGCGTGGCGCGCGCGCTGGAGAAGGTCGAGCGCAATCGCAGCCTGGTTCGCGAACAGGCCGAGCAGCTCCATCTGGCCGAGCGAGAACTCGATCTCTTGGGAGCGGTCGAGCACGTTGAGCACCCCAAGGGCTCGCTCCTCGTGCAAGAGCGGCACCGACATCATCGCCTTCGGCACGTAGCCGGTGCTCTTGGCGGTCTCGCGTGAGTGCCGGGGATCCTGCTCGAGGTCGTCGATGATCAGCGGCTGACGGGTGACGAGCACCCAGCCGGCGACCCCCGTGCTCGAGGGGAAGCGCGTGCCGACCAGGCTGTCCGAGCCTTCGCCGGCGACCGCTTCGAAGACGAGCTCGTCGGCCGCGTCGTCGTGCAGGAAGATCGAAGCGGCCTTCGCCGAGAAGATCGCCCGCGCGACCTCGACGATCGACTGGAGCAGGGCACGATGCTCGCTCTCGGCGGACATGACGCCGGCGGAGACGGCGGCTTGCAGATTCTGGTCCGTCATTCGACGCCTCCGACGTTCGACGCGGTCAGGTAGAGGACACTCTTCAGCTGGAACGGGGTGAGCTCGGGGTGCTTCGCGAGGATCAGGGTGCAGATCCCGCTCATGTGCGGCGTTGCGAAGCTGTTGCCCGACGAGCGGATCCTCGTCCCGCCGACCCAGGGAACCTCGACGTTGACGCCGCGAGCGAAGAACTCGACCGGCGGCGCCGGGTTGTAGAAGAACGTCAGCGGGTCGGCTTCCTCGTGGCTGCCGACCGAGATCA
>MNDB01000014.1 GCA_001914705.1 Actinobacteria bacterium 13_2_20CM_68_14
TCTCGCTCGACCTCGAAGACCGGGCAACCGTTCAACGACCCGTAATTGCACTCGCGCAGGCGGGCGTCCTGGCGGATCGGAATGCCGCTGTCGCCGAAGGCGAGCTCGGCCGTCTCGACCGCGCGGCCGAGATCGGAGGTGTAAACGGCGTCAATCCGCTCGCCCCGCCGGCGCTCGCCGAGGCGCCGCGCAAGCCGCCGCCCTTCCTCCGAGAGCTGACCCTCGAGCCACCCGGTCGCGATCCCAGCCTCGTTGTCGGTACTGATCGCGTGCGTCTCGAAGACGATCTCGGTTGTCACTCGCCGGCCACGGCGAGCACCGCGGAGCCGCGGAGCCGGCCGCTCCGCATGCTCTCGAGCGCGTCGTTCGCCTGCTCGAGCGCGAACGCTTCGACCACCGTCCGCACGGGCACTTGCGGCGCCAGTGCCAGAAACTCCTCGCCGTCCCGACGCGTCAGATTGGCGACCGAGCGCAGCACGCGCTCTTCCCAGAGCAGCTCGTATGGGAACGCCGGGATGTCCGTCATGTGGATGCCGGCGCAGACGACGCTGCCACCCTTCGCGAGCGCGCGCAACGCGAGCGGAACGAGCGCACCAACGGGAGCGAAGATGATGGCGGCGTCGAGCTCCTCCGGCGGTCGCTCCTCCGAGCCGCCGGCCCAGACTGCGCCCAGCTCTCGCGCGAACGCCTGCCCGTCTTCGTCGCCCGGACGCGTGAAGGCGAAAACGCGGCGTCCCTCGTGCCTCGCGACCTGCGCGATGATGTGCGCGGAGGCGCCGAAGCCGTAGAGCCCGAGCCGCTCACTGTCGCCCGTGAGCCGAAGCGAGCGATAGCCGATCAGGCCGGCGCACAGGAGGGGAGCTGCCTCGAGACCGGAATAGCGCTCGGGAAGTGCCAAGCAAAAACGTTCATCGACGACCGTGTACTCGGCGTAGCCGCCGTCCAGGTCGTAGCCGGTGAACCGGGCGTTGTCACAGAGGTTCTCGCGGCCTGAACGGCAGAACCGGCACTCACCGTCCGTCCAGCCGAGCCAGGGAATCCCGACGCGACGATTCTCGCCGACGACAGTTCCGACGATCTGGTGGCCGAGCACGAGCGGCAGCTTCGGGTGCGTCAGCTCGCCGTCGAAGACGTGGAGGTCGGTCCGGCAGACGCCGCAGGTCTGCACCCTGACGAGCAGCTGCCCCGGCCCCGGCGTGGGTTCCGGCAGCTCCGCTTCCCGTAGTGGAGAGCCCGGCCGGTCTAGCACCATGGCACGCATGTCTCTATCGTGCCGGTGGATGCGCGCCCTCGCATTCATGGTCGCGATCGCGCTCGTCGGGGCGCCCGCGGCGGCGGCCGACATTCTCGGCACGGCACAGGTACGCACGGGGGACGGGAAGCTGCTCGCGGCTGCCGGTAACGGCTCCTTCACCTATCCGCGGGACGGCTCGGTGCTCTCGATCGGCAAGGTTCTCGCGACTGAGACGCGCGTCGAGCTCGACGACGTCTCCATGCTCGGCGGACGCGTCCACGCCGACCGCGTCACGATCAGGCACGGACGCCGCGCGGCGATCTCCGGGCTCGTCGTCCAGGGCCTGCTGCGGGATGCGAGCTCGAACGCGCTCTTCCAGCTCGACACCGGCAGTTACCTGGTCGTCAGCCAGAAGGCCGTGATCGGCAAGAAGACGGGTTATGTGGGGCTGCGTCTGAGCGTCGAGACGGGCTATCCGGGTGTCCCCAGCGGCGCCCAGGTACTCGTCGGCCTGCGGGAACGGGGCAATGTCAGCACCAACCAGCTCGCGAGCCGCGTCGTCACCGCGGCCGGGCCGTGGGCGTCACTCGGCTTTGGCGCGGCGCCGACCATCGCCGGACTGCCCGTCGTCACCGAGCCGCTGCTCGCCGGCGCGCTGCCGGCCGCCAACGGGATCGGCGGCCGTGCGGTCGCAATTGCCGCGCAGTACCTCGGCGTTCCCTACCGCTGGGGCGGCGAGAGCCCACTGACCGGGTTCGACTGCTCCGGGCTGACGATGTACGTCTACGGACAGCTCGGGGTCCCGCTGACCCATTACACCGGTGCCCAGCTCCACGAGGGTAAGCCCGTGCCGCCGGAGGCGTTGCAGCCCGGCGACCTCGTCTTCTTCGACCCCGGCGCCTTCGGGATCCCCGGCCACGAAGGCATGTACATCGGCGGCGGCCTCTTCATCCACGCGCCGCATACCGGCGACGTCGTCAAGATCTCGAGCCTCAATCAGTACGCGCGCCGCTACGTCGGCGCGGTTCGGCCCTACGCCTAGTGAAGCTCTAGCGCCCCCGGCGCTGTTTTTGGAGCTTCTCCATCGCACGCCGCTGCTGGCGGTTCTGCGGCTCAGGTAACGCGCCTTCCTGGCCGGCCGCCTCGAGATAGGCGCGCCGCTCCGAGGCGCTGAGCCGCGAGAGGGCGGCCTGCGCCCGCTGCGGATCGTTCGCGACCCCGGCCCGCTCGAGCTTCTCGAGCGCGCTCGCGGCCTCGGGGTTCTGCTTCGCCAGCGCCGCGCGCGAGGCCTTCATCATCAGACCTCGAACGCCGGGGATCTTTGCGATCCCTTGCATGATCGGCCGCGCGTACTTGCCCCCCCTGACCCGCGCCAACAGGGTGAACAACGCGAGCATGAAGATGATCGCGCCGGCGATGTAGAGCGGAATGAAGTAGAGCCACACGGCTGCGGAATCGTAGCGCGACGGGATCGGCTAGCGAGACGTCCAGTCCCGGAAGGCCGAGAGCAGAGCCGCCTCGGCTTCGGGGCTGATGTCGGCCGGCGCCAGAGTGCCGGTGAGCTCGATCGTCTCCCGCATTTGCCGGACATACTCGTGGCAGCCCTTGCACCCCTCGATGTGGTGCTCGAAGCTGTCGCGCTCGCGTTCCGGCAGCGCGCCTTCGAGGTAGTCCGTCACCAGCTCGACGAGCTCCTGGCAACTCAGCTGTTCGATGCTTGCGCTCACATGGCCTCCGTGAGGTAGTCCTCCAGCGCCTGCCGGACCTTCGAGCGCGCGCGGTGGAGAAGTACTCGTTGATTTGTCTCGCTGATCCCCAGAGCGTTACGCGCCTCGTCCGAGCTCCAGCCCTCGATGTCCCGGAGGCTGATCACCGCTCGCTGTGCCGGCGGCAGCTCGTCGATCGCGCGCTCGACGACCGCGCGCGTCTCGGCGGCAAGCAAGCGCTCCTCCGGCCAGGGCTCGGGCCTCGACGCCCAGTGACCCGGCCAGCGCTCGTGATCGGGCGGCAGGAACCTGTCGGCGTCGACCGCCGCCTCGGGGACGGCGTCGGGCCGCTCGAGCGCGGAGAACGGCACCGTCCGTCGCTCGCGCTGCCCTCGCGTCTTGGCGATGTTCGTCAGGATCCGGAAGATCCAGGTCTTCAGCGACGAGCGGCCCTCGAAGCGGTCGATCCCGTTGAGAACGCCGATCCACGTCTCCTGGACGACGTCCTCGGCGACTGCCCGAGTGGCGACGTAGATCAGCGCGACCCGCAGGAGGGAAGCGTTGTACATCCGCATCAGCTCCGCGAAGACCCTCTCGTCTCGCGCGCGGAGGGCTGCGATCACGGCAGCGTCGTCCACGCGCCGACTGTAACGCGGGTGCCCTGCGCGTCGGGGTCGACGGTCTGGCGCTTTGAGCCATTGTCCGGGGTCAGACCCCGGACAATGGCCGGACCGGACAACGGTGGCTACAACGCTTGTAACAGCGCGCGCCGGCGTGCGACTGTGCCACGAGAAAAGCAAGGAGGATCCGATGAAGAGCGAGCACTACGACCTGATTGCGATCGGCGCCGGCTCCGCGGCTCGGGACGGCGCCAACAAGGCAGCGAAGGACTATGGAGCGAAGGTCGCGCTGATCGAGGGCGAGCGCTGGGGTGGCAGCTGCCCCAACGTCGCCTGCGTGCCGACGAAGGCCTATCTCGTCGCGGCCGATCTGGCGCACTCGATCAACACGCTGGCGAACGAGCGCGGCATCGAAGTCGGCCCGGCGACAACCAACCTGGCGAACGTGAAGGCCTGGAAGGACACGCTGAAGAAGCCGCAACAGAAGTGGGTCGAGGGTCTCCACGCGGCGGGCTTCGACACCTACGAAGGCACGGCGACCTTCGTCGACCCGCACACGGTCCGGCTGGGCGACGTCGAGCTCAAGGCCGACAAGATCCTGATCGCCACCGGCTCGCGCACCGCGGTGCCTCCGATCGAGGGGATCGAGGAGATCGACTGGGTGGATCACGTCAGCGCGCTCGAGATCGAAGAACTGCCCGAGAGACTGCTGGTCTGCGGCGCCGGCGCCGTCGGGCTCGAGTTCGGCCAAGCGTTCTCCCGTTTCGGCACAAAGGTGACGATCGTCGACGCCGTCGACGAGATCGCGCCGCACACCGACCACCACGCCGCGATGGAGCTTCGCGAGGCCCTCACGGACGAGGGAATTCCGATCATCCTCGGCAGCTTCGTCACGAAGGTCGCCGCTCGGGACGGAGGCAATGTCGCGACGATCACACCGCGCGAGGGCGGCATGGAGCAGGAGGTCGAGTTCGACTGCTTCTTGCTCGCCTCGGGACGCCGTCCGAACATCGAGGAGTTGAACCTCGAAGCCGTGGGCGTCGAGACCTACAAGCTCGGCATCGTCGTCGACGAGCGCCTACGCACCAACGTCCCCGGTATCTGGGCCGCCGGCGACGTCAACGGCCAGGCGCTGTTCACGCCGGTAGCCCAATACCAGGCACGGATCGCCGTCGAGGACATGTTCCACCCGGGCGAAGGCCCCGCGGCGGACTATTCGGTCCTGCCGACGGCGATCTTCACCGACCCAGAACTCGCCGGCGTCGGGCTGACTCAGTCGGCAGCCGAGGAGCAAGGCTTCGAAGCCGAGACCGTCGTTCACCCGCTGAAGCACCTCCGCAGGGCGTCCTACATCGACGCGAAGCACGGGCTCTACAAGATCGTCTTCGACCGCCCCAGCCGGCGCGTGCTCGGGCTGCACGTAGTCGCGCCAGGCGCGAGCGACATCGTCCAGGGACTCTCGATCGCGGTGCGTCTCGGCGTCACCGTCGACCAACTCGCCAGCGCGCACCACACGTTCCCGACCTTCGGCGAGGGTGTGAAAGCCGCGGCCGAGCAGGCGCGCGCAACCGCGCCGCAGGCAGTCTCGGCCAGCCCCTAGATGGTGACTAAGGCATCGCTTGCGATGCCGCACAAGAGGCCGTGGCGGCTTCGCCGCCGCGGCCGGTTAAACCCGGCCAAATTGAGGATGCGACGATCTCCCCCAAGGCAGCCACTGCTCCGAATGCGCTACCTTTCTCGCGCCACAGATCATCAAGAGCGAGTACCGGTAGTGCGATCACGCCTCCGCTGCACGTTCGTGAAGGAGCAGGGAGGTGGAATACATGGCAACCGGAACCGTGAAGTGGTTCAACGACTCGAAGGGCTACGGCTTCATCTCGCAGGCCGACGGCGGCGACGACGTCTTCGTTCACTTCAGCGCGATCGCCGGCGAGGGCTTCAAGAGCCTCACCGAAGGCGCGAAGGTCGAGTACGAGGTCGAAGAGGGCCCCAAAGGCCCCCAGGCCCGCAACGTCAGCATCGTCGGTTAGTCCCGAATTCTCGCGCGCGGGTGAGCAATCACCCGCGCGCACTCATCTCACGAAGGGAGGTGCGCCATCTCCGAAAAGGAGCAGAAGATCGAAGTGGACGGCGAGGTTCTCGAGTCCTACAAGAGCGGCATGTACCGCATCGCGCTCGATAACGGCCATGAGGCCCTCGGCTACACGGCCGGGAAAATGCGCCGGTACCGGATCAAGATCCTGATCGGCGACCGGATCAAGCTCGAGCTGTCGCCGTACGACCTGACCCGCGGGCGGATCGTCTACCGCTACCGCGAGTCGGACGGAAACGTCGCGCAGCCGCCCGTCTAGGCGGAATTGGTTTCTAGGAACTCGAGCACCCGCCGCCAGGCGTCCTCGGATGCTTCGGCGAACTCCTCGTAGCGGCGGTCGAAGAAGCTATGCGGCGCGCCCTCGTAGGTGACGAGCTCGTGCTCGACGCCGGCATCGGTCAGGCCCCGCTCGAACGCCTCGTTCATCTCCGCGGTGATGTTCTGGTCGGCGCCCGCCTGGAGCGCGAGGATCGGCGCTTCCAGCTCGGCCGCGCGCTGGGTCGGCCCCGGGGCGCCGTCGCGTTCGCCCGGATTCCCGTAGAAGCCGACCGCACCGGCAAGGCCGTGTCCCGAGGCGGCGGCCAGCCAGGAGTTACGGCCGCCGAAGCAGAAGCCGACGGTGAAGATCGCGCGGGCGACGTGCGGCGCGTACTCGAAGTCGTCGCCCCGCTTCGCCGCGCCCGCCGTCCGACCGAAATAGTCGATCGCGACCGCGTCGAAGCCGCGCTCGGCGAAGCGGAGGGCAAGCTCCTCGTAAAAGCGATAGAGCCCCCGAACATCCGGGAGAATGACGATGCCGATCCCGTTCGGCTCCTCGGGGGTCGCCTCGAAGGCTGCGAAGCGGTTGCCGTCGGCCGCCTCGAGCTCGATGTCATTGTGCGAAACCGCAGCGCCCGCGATTCGGGGGACCGGCGGCAGCGAGTCGAGATCGAAGCACATGGGACTCAGCCGGTAGGCGGAGTCAGGTCTTGCCAGGTGACTGCGAACGAGCCTCCGTCAGGGCCAACGGCTCCGGGAATCGCGTTCGCACCGGCCTGAGAATCGCTGCTCGGAAGGTCGCCGTGGAGCTCGATCGCCGTCTCCGACCAGACCGGGTCGGTGATACGACCCCTGTGGCCCTTGACGCTCGCCGTGCTACGCGAGAAAGCCACCGTGCCGAAGTTCGTCAGCGGCAGGGTCGTGCAGTTACCGACGGAGTCGCAGCCGCTCGGCGCTTCCGCGACCCATTCGGCTGAGCCCAGGTCGGGCCGAGCCATATGGAGCTTCCTCGTGAAGAGCCTATTGGTGGTGACGTTCTTGATCCGAATGAGGACGGTTGTCTTGGCCACCGAGACCGTGGCCGAGAACGTGTCGCCGGGCCGGACCGACATCTTCAGCATCACCGGCGCCTTCGGATAGAGCTCATACCAGGCCGTGTAGGACGGCGTGCCGGACGAGCAGTTCGCGAGCGTGCCGGTCTGCTCGACCGCGAAGGAATTGTTCGAGAAGCCGCCGAGACCGACCCAGAACGCGGAGTAGGTCGGCGACCGGTCGGCGCACGTCGCGGCCGGCTGCACCCACTTGCCGGTGACGCTCGTGAAGGACTTCCGGGCCGTGACCGCATAGCCGGCCCAGTTCGTGCTCGCCTCGGTGCCCGCCCCGGCTTTGAGTCCCTGCTGGAGCCCGAAGTACGCCTGCGCCGGCGCCGCGCCCGCAGAGCCTGCCGAGAGCGCGGCCGTGCAAACGACGATGGAGAGAAGTCCCTTCACACTTCCGCCGAGTGTACGTTCACCCTCGCCAATTTTTGTGAAATCAGGCTAAGAGTCGACCTCGGAAAGGTCTCAGCCGCAACTGCTCTTGCCACCGGGGATTGGACGGGCGCCGGGCCAAGCCCGGACGCCCTCCACGTCGGCGTCGCGAGCGAGCGCCTCAGAGTCAACCTCGGAAAGGTCTCAGCCGAACTGCTTTTGCCACCAGGGATTGGACGGGCGCCGGGCCAAGCCCGGACGCCTCCAGGTGGGCGTCGCGAGCCAGCGCCTCAGAGTCAACCGCCCGTAGCCGAAAAGTGCTGGTAATCCGGCGAACCGGTCCAACGCCCTCCCCATTGCCAGCCGACGGCTGCGAAGGTACGCACGAGCAGCCCGCCGCGGACCGCCATCCCCGGCCGGACTCTGCCGCGGTCGAGGTAGGCTCGCCCGGCGCGCGGGTGGACGCGGCCGCTTTCGAGGTAGGGATTCTCGACCGGGTTGACATCGATCGCGGAGCCGTAGGCGTGCGCCGACCAGCGCCGCGGCCCGGGGCCGATGACGTACCGGCAGTTGAAGGCAGCCGTGTTGTCGGCCTCGAGCGAACGCTCGTCCTCGCCGCCGTAAGCGTCGATCGGCCGCAGCCGTCTGATCGGAAACCGCACCGCGTAGAGCCGCGAGAACACATCGACGAGGTCCGAAACAGTGTCTTCATTGGCGACCAGCGCACCCGTGTGCGCACGCCCGTCGAAGCCCCAGTAGGTCAGCCGCACACGACGTAGCCGGGCGGGCGACACGGGACAGCCCCGGTGCCACGAGTACGGCAACTGCGCGGCGGTCACGCGCGAGACACTGTGGCTGAAGGGCGGCGCTTGCAGCGACACCGCCGCGAAGATCGCGAGCATCAGCGTCGTCATCGCGCCCCGAGCGTACTCTGCAGGCGGGATGCGCTGGGGAATCGCACTCTCCGCCCTGGTCTTGCTTTGTTCTGCGGCGGCGAGCGGCAGCAGCGACGCACGGGCGTTCACGTGCCCCGCGAACCTTGCCAATCAGCTTGCCGACACAGGCTCGGCGATCCAACTGATCACCGTCGTCTCGGCGCGGGCGCGCTCGACCACCGGCTCGCTGCGCCTCTGGCGGAAGTCCGGTGAGTGCTGGGTCGGGGTCGACGGCCCATGGACGGCCCATCTCGGGCGAAACGGCGTCTCTGAGGCCAAACGCGAGGGAGACAAGACGACGCCGGCCGGAGCCTTCGGGATCCAGCCGGTGATGTACGGCGTCGGGCCCAATCCGCGTGTGCGCTACCGATATCACCGCATCGTTTGCGGCGACTGGTGGGTCGAGGACACTCGCTCGCCGTTCTACAACCGCTTCCACCACGTCCGCTGCGGGATGAAACCGCCCTTCCGAATCACGAGCGAGGACATGTCGCGGTCGCCCATCTCGTACCGGTATCTCGCGGTGATCGACTACAACACGCACCCAATCGCCCCAGGGCGAGGCTCCGGGATCTTCCTGCACGTCAGCGCAAGCGGCGGTCCGACGCTCGGCTGCGCCAGCCTGACGAGGGCGCAGCTCGTCACAGTCCTGCCCTGGCTCGATCCGGCCGCTTCGCCGCAAATCGTGATCGGCACGGCCGCGACGATTCGGGACTACTGACTCACGCTTCAGAAACTGAAGTGATGTAGGTGTACACCTACATCACTTGCCAGCCGAGGTCGCGGCCGAGCAACTCGCAGAGGCGCCGGTTCGGCTCGGCGAAATGCTCCGCGAGCCGGCGCCGAGTATCAGGCCGCATCTCGGCGTAGCGTTGCTCGTAGACGCGCGGGTACGACCCGAG
Organism: Actinobacteria bacterium 13_2_20CM_68_14; assembly: GCA_001914705.1. GTDB lineage: Bacteria > Actinomycetota > Thermoleophilia > Gaiellales > Gaiellaceae > 13-2-20CM-68-14. The sequence goes on from MNDB01000014.1 coordinate 9,217, forward strand.
CGCGTGCGCCGGCGCGCCGAGGAACTCGAGCACGCGAGCGTACGTCTCCCCGGGCTCCGCGGCCAGCTCGTCGCTCGCGACGACGAGCAGCTGCTCCCGCGGGAAGACCGCCAGCCAGCGCTCGAGCTGCTCCGCGTAGCGGCCGCGGGCGAGATACGTGTAGTCCCACCAGGCGTGGCTGAAATAGCCGGGTTCCCGCGCGAGCCGCTCCTCCTCCCCACGCGTCCGCTCGGGCTCGGCCTCGATCGCCTCCTCGAACGTCAGCGGCTCGCGGCCGAGCGCAACCTCGTGGTGATAGTGGGACAACGCCCGGTCGACCGGGTCGCGCAGCAGCGCGATCAGCTTGGCGTCCGAAACCGTCGCCCGCACTCGCTCCGGAGCGAGTGGATGAAAGAGGTAGCCGGGACTCGCCTCTCCGACGAGCCGGTCGCCAGGCCGCAGCGGAAAATGGCCTCGATACCAGTGGACCCCGCGACTGTAGTGCCGGTCGAAGTAGCTGACCTCCTTCCAGGCCGGGCCCGTGACGCCGGGGTGCCAGCGCAGGTACGCGTAGAGCGCCGTCGTGCCGGCCTTCTGCGCGCCGAGGATCAGGAAGCCCGGCAGCGGCCGCGCGAACGAGGTGGCGCGGCCGTAGGTCCAGACGGCATTGCGCAGCACCGCCCGCACGGGACGCGGGATGCGGGGAATCAGCTCTGCGGGGAGCCTTCGAGCGCTCAGTCGTAACCCAGTTGGCGCAAGAGCGGGCCTGCCTCGCGCTCGACGTCCTCGACCTGCTCGGGCGCCAGATCGCGGCGCCAGCGGCCGATCGAGCGGCTGTGGACCTGGCGGAGCGCCTCGGCGAGGGGCGCCGGATCCGTCTCGAGCCGGCTTGCGATCAGCTCGGCGGCGGTCGCCGGATCGGCCGCAATCTCCTCGTAGCGGATCTCGAGCGTGTGCTCGGGCGCTGCGCGAGCCGCGGTCAGGTACCGCCGCCAGGCCCATGCCGCCCGCGTCGCCTCGCGCGCGCGTATGAACTCGTCACGGCGCTCGGGCTCCACCCAGGAGCGGGGGTGCGGACCGTACGGCTGACCGGCGTCGTCGTGACCCTCCCGCTCGCGAAGCCAGCCCCTCTCCAGCAGCGAGCAGACGACGTCGCGTCCGTCCCGGATCATGTGCAGCACGGTCGCCTGCGGATAGGCGCGCACCGCGGCGCCGACGACGAAGCTGAGCTCCGGCGTCTGCTCGACCGGCCTCAGGTCGCGCACGAAGCCGAGCCGGCGAACGCGCTCGAGCGTCGAGCGCAGCTCCGTCGCGGCCTTGTCCTCCGGAAGCGTGGCCCAACGCTTGATGCTCGACTTCACCGGCCGAACCTCGCCGAGGTCGACGAATCCCGGCTGCGAGCCCACGGCGCCGGCGAGGAACGTCGTTCCCGAACGAGGCGAGCCGACGACGAAGACGATCCGCTCGGTCGCGAGCTCGGGATCGCCGCCCGGCTCCCGAAAACCCCGCTGGGCGACGCGGGCGACCGTCCGCCCGTAGAGCCCTGCCTGCCGAAGCGCATCCCGTGCCGACATCGCCGGAAGACTACAAACGGCCCGATCACTCGTTCGAGCCACGCCCTAGGTGAAGAAAGCGCGGGTAGCGGCCGATCTCTTTTCGGCGTGGCTGCGGCGTCGATCACCCCGCGCACCTGGGCGGTACAACGCTCGCTGACATTGCTGCGCGTGTTCCTCGTCGCCAGTGCCGCGATCCTGCTCGCCGGTGCGGTCATCCTCTCGAGCGTTCTGAGCTCACGCCTGAAGGGACAGGTGATCGACGATGCACGCTCCAGCCTGGCTCAGTACGTCGACGGCGTCCTCCACCCCCAGCTCGTGCAGCACGACGCAGTCGCCGTCCACCCGCAGCTCTCGCGGCAACTCGTCGACGAGCTTCGCCGCCGACCGGAGATCGTCACTGTGAAGGTCTGGCGCTCGAACGGCGTTCTCGCGTGGACCAATCGCGCCCGGCGCCGGATCGGCCAGCGCTTCGAGATCGACGGCAGCCTGGGGGCAGCGCTACGCAAGAACGAGTCCGTTGCGCAGATCGAGGTACCAGACCGGGAAGAGAACGCCGTCGAACGGAGCCTCGGTTTCGGGCGGCTGCTCGAGGTCTACGCTCCGATCGAGGACGCGAGCAATCACCGCGCGATCGGCGCCTACGAGATCTACGCCGACCCAAAGCGAAGCGAGCACCTGATCACGGCGAACAAGCACGCGATCTGGGCGGCGGTGACGATGGTCTTCCTCCTTCTCTATCTGGCGCTCGCTCTCCTCGTGTGCTCGAGCAAGACGCGCTCGAGGCGGTCGCGACTCTGAATGCGACGGTCGACGCACGTGATCCGTACACAGCCGGCCATTCGCAGCGCGTCCAGGAGATCGCCCTCTCCGTTGCGCGGGAGCTCGGAATCGAAGGGCGCGAGCTCGATGCGATCGGCCACGCTGGACTCTTCCACGACATCGGCAAGCTCGGCGTGCCGGACGCGATCCTGACGAAGCCGGCGAAGCTGACCGAGCAGGAGTACGAGCTGATGAAGCAACACCCCGCCGACGGCGCCAAGATCGTTGCGAAGTTCGGGCGACTGCGCGATGCGGTCCCTCTGATCCACCACCACCACGAGCGCTGGGACGGGCAGGGGTATCCGCACGGGCTCGCAGCCGATTCGATTCCGCTCGGCGCGGCGATCGTCGGGCTCGCGGATGCCTGGGACGCGATGACGACCGACCGCCCATATCATCGCGCCCTGGATCCGGGCGAGGCGGAAGCGGAGCTTCGGAGGCACCGCGGCACCCAGTTCGCACCGGTGGTCGTGGACGCGTTCTTTCGCGTCTTCGAGCGACCTGGAGCGACCGATCGCGACCCCGTGCGGACGACGCAACCGCTTCGCGTCGTGACTCGAACCGCCTGACCAGCCTGGGAGACGAGATCCCCCACCAGGGCGATTCGAACTCCGTTGGGATGGCTGATGCTGGGAGTGCGGCGATAGGCAGGGTTCAGAGGAGGGCAGTTCGATCGGCGGCGAGAGGATGACCCGAAAGGCTCATGGGCGGCGACACGCGCGATTGACGCGCCTGTTCGCGCGGGCGAGGCGCCGGCCGCGCGACCTTGTGGGAGTCGGAGCGCTCGTCGGCGTCACCGAGCTCGTGCGTGCGGAGAGCGACCTTCCGACCGTCCTCTCGCTGATCGCGCGGACGGTCGCGGAAGTCGTCGGCTTCGGCACCGTCGTTCTCAATCTCTACCGCCGTGAGTGGGACGACTTCTGCGTCGCGACCGTTCACGGCGACAAGGAAGTGCAGCGCGCCTTGCTCGGCAGCACCTACAGCCGGGAGAGCTGGACGCAGCTGCTCGACGACCGCTTCCTCCGCGACGGCGCGTTCTTCATCAAGCACGGCGAGTTCGACTGGCAAAACGACACCGGCAAGCGCTACGTCCCCGTCCGCGAGGTCAGCGAGCACCCGGAGGCGTGGAACCCGGATGACGAAGTCTTCGTACCGCTGTATGGACCCGGCGAGGAGCTGCTCGGAATCCTCTCGCTCGGCGACCCGGCCTCGGGCCTGCGGCCGAGCGACGAAGAGTTCGGGCTGCTCGTCGGTCTCGCCCACTACGCCGCGCAGGCCCTCGCGGCCGCGCAAGCGGCGATCGTGCGCGCGCGGCATCGTGCGGCCCTGGAAGAGCTGATGCACGTCTCCTCGGGATTGACGCAGACGCTCTCAACGGACTCAATCCTGCAATCCGTGTGTAACGGGATCGCGAACGCACTCGGCTTCGAGAAGGTGTGCGTCGACCTCCTCGCCGAGGACGGGTCGACGCTCGTGACACGGGCCGCAGCCGGGTGGGCGGGCACCGACCCCCTGCTGACCGAGAACCTCTCCCTCACCGAGATCGCGTCGCTGTTCGACTCCGAGTTCGAGGTTGCCGGCTGCTTCCTCGTCCCGGACGAGATCGCCCGGAACCGCGTGGCGACGAGCCAGGTCATCTACGAGTCCGAGCTGAACGGGCGCGGTCCGCACGCATGGAACCACCACTGGCTGGTGATCCCGCTGCACGGACCGCAGGAGGAGGTCATCGGCGTGATCTGGGTCGACGAGCCCGAGGACCGGCTGCTACCGAGCGAGGAAAGGCTGCAAGCGCTGCGGATCTTCGCCAACCAGACGGCGAGCGCACTGACGCTTGCGACGCAGTTCGAGCAGATGCGCTATCTCGCCGACCACGATCCGCTGACACAGCTGCCGAACCGGCGCGCGTTCATGCGTGAACTCGATCGCGGCGTGGCTGAGGCGGTCGCCGCCGACGTTCCTCTCGCGCTGATCGTGCTCGACCTCGACGGACTCAAGCAGCTGAACGACCGGCACGGTCACGCCGCGGGAGACGATTGCCTCGTCCGAGTTGGCCGGCTTCTTCGTACTGAGCTCCGGCCGGGCGACAAGGCGTTCCGAATCGGCGGCGACGAATTCGCCATCTTGCTCCCGGAAACGAGCGGGCCGGGCGCCGAGGAGGTGACGGAGCGGCTTGTCGAGTGG
>MNDB01000072.1 GCA_001914705.1 Actinobacteria bacterium 13_2_20CM_68_14
CCGGAGCCCGGGCGCTCCGCCGCGTCGCCCACCCCGTCGTCGAGGACCTCGATGCGGAGCCTGTCCACTCCCGCGACGATGCGGACCTGGATCGAGGAGGCGCGCGAATACTTCTGGGCGTTCGCAATCGCCTCGGCGACAATGTAGTACGCGATCGTCTCAGCCGTCTCGTCAACCCGACTCGAAGGCAGCTCGACCAGCGTGACCGGAATGTCCGAGTGGAGTACGAGGCTTTTGACTGCTTCGGCGAGACCAAGGTCGACCAGCACGGCTGGATGAATGCCGTGAGCGAGCTCCCTCAGTTCGTCGATCGCGAGCTCCAACTCACTTTCCGCCTCCCCGATGACCACCGCGGCCCGCTCAGGATTTAGCCGCGAGAGCTCGGCGGCATCCCGCAGTTGAACGGCGAGCCACGTCAATCGAAGCTGAGCGCCGTCATGGAGATCCTGCTCGAGCCGCCGCCTCGCGTTGTCTGCGGCTGCGACGAGACGTAAACGGGAGGCGCCAAGTCGCCTCGCGAACTGCTCGCGCTCCGAGACAACGGCTGCCAGCGAGAGCGTCGTCAGCGCAGCAACGGCGATAAAGAGCTGCGCGCTGAGGACGCTGCGCGTGACGGACTGGAAATGGAACGGCCCCAAGTAGTGGATGGTGTTCCAAACGGTGAAGAAGGCGGTGACCGCCACGGCAAGGGTGGCACCACGCTGGCCGAAACGGAGTGCAGCCCAGATCAAGGCCGGAAAGACGAGGTAAGTCAGCGGACGGTGACTCCGCGTGGCGTACTCGCCCAGCGCGATGACGGTTCCGAGCATGACGACGGCCTCGAGCCCTCGACGACGCTTCCACCGCCGCACCAGCGGCCGGTACCAGGCAAGTGCGAGGGGAACGACGATCAGGGCACCGGAGGAGTCGCCGAGCCACCAGGTCCGCCAGACCTTGGGTGCCGCATGCCAGGTGATCACGTCACCAAGCAGAAGTGAGAGCGCGCCCACGGTGGCGCTGAGAGCCGTTCCCGCCGCGATTGCCACCACCAACCAACCCACCCCGCCGACGCTGTCCAGCGGCGATCCGCGTCGAACGAGACGGCGCAGCAGCACCGTCGCGAGGAGCACCTCGAGCATGTTGCCGCACGTCTGACCGAGGGCGGCGCCGACGGGAAGCGCCATGTAGTTGTTCGCGAACAGGTCGCCGATCAGAACTCCGGGCCAGTAACGAAGACCCCCGAGGTACAGGAAAGCGATGCCGACGCCGACGGGCAGCCAGAGGATCGCGGCTACGGGCCCAGCGAACTCGAGCAGGTAGCCCATCTTGGCGGTCGCGTAGTACAAGCCCGCCAGCGACACCACTCCGATCGTGTAGCGAGCCGGTGCGCTGCCGAGCCACTTTGCCCAAGGCCTCGCCCGGGCATCGTGCGAAAGCGCAGCTTCGGAGATCTGGCTCAGCTTTCCTCGCCCGTCAAGTACAGCAACGCCGCCTTCACGCGGCGGTTCACATCGGAAGCCTCCCCGAGGTCGAGCTTGAGAAAGATGCCGTTGATATGCCGCTCGACGGCGCGCTTCGTGACCATGAGCCTGTCCGCAATCGCATTGTTGCTGCGCCCCTCGGCGATCATCGCCAGAATCTGGCGCTCGCGAGGCGTCAGCCGCTCGAGCCCTGGATCCTTGTCCACGCGTGCGGAGACGAGCTTGTCGACGATGCGTGGATCGACGAGTGAGCCCCCGGCGACGACTTCGTGGAGCGCTCGTACCAGCTCATCTTCGTCCTTCACGCGCTCCTTGAGCAGGTAACCGCGCCGCTCTGACCCGTCCGAGAACAGGGCCATCGCGTAGGACGGGTCCGCGTGCTGGCTAAGAACGACAACTCCGACCGCCGGATGTGACGATCGCAGCTCAAGTGCGAAGCGGATGCCTTCGTCCGTGTTCGTCGGGGGCATGCGGATGTCGGTCAGAACGACATCGGGCTTTTCTCGCTCGACGGCCGCCCGAAGCTCATCGAGCTCGACGCAGCTCGCGACGAGCTCTACATCCTCGATGGACTCCAGAACGCGCGCGATCCCTTCCCTTGCCAGGAAGCTGTCATCGCAAAGGACAACCCTGATCACCGTCGAGAAAGCTCCCTCTCCCCGCGCTTTGTGCGAAGCCGTGTCAAGTCTGGCGGGGAATCGGGAATCGCTGGGTGACAGAGTGGTGACAGAACCGCTAATACGCGATGACCTCCTGGTGATCGAAGATCGCACAGCCACAGGACTGTTCGGGAGCGGCGGCTGAGACTCAAGCCTGCGCCGCTCCGCTTCGGGCGGGGGCGCTGCATTCACTTTTTCTCACTTTTGAGTATTGCAGCAGCCCCGCACAGCGGCAAGGAATGCAGGCTCGGCGTATGCCGTCGTACGAAAACGTGGTGGTTTACCCGGCGTAATCCCGGTCCGAGTCAGCGAAATCCCGCATGACCGGTACTGCCGCAATCCCCCATACTCGACGGTGGAAGCGGTCGCCTTTCCCACAAGGCACCCGCTGAGAGGAGAGAAACTGATCGCGAACCGACCCGCACGTCCGCGCGTAGGCGTGCGCCGCCCCGTAGATCTGGACGACCCGGTCAGCCTTGGCCTGCGCAGCGCCGGCGCCAAAGCTGTCCTGGTCGGGACCCCCGCACCGTCAGGGCTGCCTTTCGACGTGCTCGAGTCGAAGCTCCGTGTGCCGTCGGTGTCGCCTGAAGCGGTCTCCCGCACGGCTCTGGTCAACCGCCTTCGCGCTGCGGGCGCGTTCCCGCTCGTGATCGTCGTGGCGCCCGCCGGCTACGGCAAGACCACGCTGCTTTCGCAATGGGCGAATCGAGACGCACGCTCATTCGCCTGGGTCGCGATCGACGAACGCGACAACGATCCGGCTGTCTTGCTCAGGCACGTCGCGGCCGCGCTCGATCGCATTGAGCCGATTGCGCCTTCGCTACTCGGCGCGTTGCGGCCAAACGGCAAGTCGGTGACGTCGAAGGCGCTCCCGCTGCTCGCCGAGGCGATCGCCTCGCGTGAGTCGCAATTCGTCCTCGTCCTGGACGGCGCGGACCTGCTCGAGCGGGACTCCGCTTCAGCGGTCGCTTCCTTGATCGACCAAGTCCCGCCTGGGTCGATGATCGCGCTCTCGGGACGCGTGCTCCCCCGGCTGCCTGTCGCGGCCCTTCGTGCCGACGTTCCGTTGCTCGAGATTGGGGCCTACGAGCTGGCGTTGAGCCGGCGCGAGGCCGAGATCCTTCTCCGCACCGCTCGCGTCGAGCTGTCCGACGCCGAGATCGACGGGCTCCTCGACCGCACGGAAGGCTGGGCGGCCGGGTTGAACCTAGCTGCGCTCGCAGTCCAGACGAGTGGAACCAACAATGGCCGCCACCTTTCGGCGCTTGCGATCAGGGGAGACGATCGCTATTTCGCCGACTACTTCCGCTCGGAGTACCTGTCGCAGCTCCCGTCGGATCGCCTGGCGTTCTTGCGCCGAACCTCGGTGCTGGAGACGATGTCCGGTCCGCTCTGCGACGCCGTCCTGGAACGCAAGGAGTCGGCGCTCGAGCTCGCCTCGATCGAGAAATCGAACCTGTTCCTCGTCCCACTCGATCGCAACCGCGGCTGCTACCGCTACCACCACCTCCTCCGCGACTTACTCAGGCGCGAGCTCGAAGAACGCGAGCCGGAGCTTGTCCCCGTGCTGAACCAGCGGGCCGCGGACTGGTTCGAATCCGAAGGCGACGCAGAAGCGACGCTCGACTATTCGCACGCAGCGGGCAATACGGACAGCGCCGCTCGAATCCTCAGCTCGATCGCGATGGCCGTCTGCTGCGGCGGCCGGGTCGCGGCGGTGGAGTCGTGGCTCGACCGGTTCGACGACGACGCCTTGTTGGAGCTCTATCCGTCCGTCGCCGTCGAGGGAGCCCGGGTCCACGCCCTACGCGGGCGACCGGACGAGGCTGAGCGTTGGCTCGCGGCGTCGCAGCGAGGCGTGGCAAGAGACGAGGATGACCCCTCCACCAAGGCCTGCATCTCCGTGCTACGCGCCATCATGTGCGCGGACGGGCCGGAACAAATGTTGTCGGACGCCCAGTCGGCCCTGGCGGACCTCTCGCCCGATCACCCCTGGCACCCGTGGGCGCTTCTGGTCCACGGCGCCGCTCAAGTGCTGCTCGGAAAAGACGAGCCGGCCGGTGACATCCTCACCGAAGCCGCCAACGCATCCGAACGGCTCGGGAGGACCGAGAGCCACGCGCTGGCGCTCTGCGAGCGTTCGTTGCTCGCCCCCGGAAATGACAATGAACAGGCGGAGTCCTTGGCTCTGCAAGCGCGTTCTCTGATCGAGGACGCTGAGCTTGATGCCTATGCGACGAGCGCGCTCGAGATCGCGATCTCGGCCCGGACGCTCCTTCGGCATGGGCAGTGGGACGATGCGCGTCGGCAGCTCACAATCGCACAGCGGCTCGCGCCGAGCCTGACGCACGCGATCCCCTGGCTTTCCGTTCAAGTTCGGCTCGAATTGAGCCGCGCGTACGTGACGCTGCGAGACCGGGACGCCGCGCAAGCACGCCTCGCAGAGGCCGAAGAAATCCTCAGCGTCCGACCCGCTGTCGGCGTGCTCGGCGAGCAAGTCGCGAAGCTGCAAGTCGAGGCCGACGAGATGCCTCAGACTGCGACGGGAACCAACTCTGGCCTGACCGGAGCGGAGCTTCGACTCTTGCCTTTACTTTCGACTCACCTCTCGTTCCGCGAGATCGGGGAACGGCTGTTCGTCTCGCGCAACACGATCAAGACGCAGGCGATCTCGGTCTACCGCAAGCTCGGGGTTTCGAGCCGCAGCGATGCGATCTCGAGGGCGGGCGAGCTCGGGCTCGTCGACGGCGGAACGCCACCCGCTGGCGCGGTGCTCGCCCGAGACGTTCAGTCCGCGGCTTCCTAGTCGGTCGGCTGCGCGGTCAATTCGTCGTCATAGCGTCGCCGATGCGTGCGGTCGTAGATGGCCGCGACCAGCAAGAGGATGCCGCCGAAGAACAGCAAGCCTCCGATGAATCCCCACCGGTACCAGGCTGCGCTCACCAGCCAGAAGAGCAGGATCGAGCCCACGCCGATCGCCAGGATCACGCCCACCATGGCGAACCAGAACTTCGCTCCAAGCCCTTCTTCCACGTCGGCTCCTTTGCCTAGCTTGTGTCGATCGTCGCGGTCAAGCGGCCGTTCGGCATCATCCGAACGGGATGAATGCGCGCTTTCTCGGGCTACGCGGGCACGGTTGCAGTAGGCGGCGCATCGGGGGAAGGCTCGACCGCGTCCTTCTCCACGGCCGCTGCCAGTCGCGCCCTTGCCAGGTCGCGCGAGATGTGAACGGCTGCGGAGGCAAGCGGAGCCGCGAGGACGAGCCCGAGCATCCCGAAGATGCAGCCCGCCCCGATCGTGAGCACGAGCACGACTAGCGGATTGAGGTCGAGCGCCGACCCCATCGCGAACGGCTGGACGACGTTCTGCAGCAGCCCGTTCGCCGCGATGACGATCACAAGCATGATCAGCGCGGTCGTCGTCCCGTTCGCTCCGAGTGCGATGACGACGGCGAATGCACCCGCGACGAATGCCCCGACGAACGGGACGTACGCGGTCACGAATGTGACCACGGCGATCGTCCCCGCCAGCGGCACGCCGAGGGCCAGGGCGCCGAGCCCGACCACGATCCCGTTGAACGCCGCGACGAGCGTGACGCCGCGGAAGTAGCCGCGAAGCGACCTGATGACCCCGCCCGTCACAGTCCGGGCAATCGGCGGCGGTAAGCCGAGGTGCCGATCGACCCAGCCCCGCATCGAGGGGCCGTCCTTGAGCAGGAAGAAGAGGCTGAGAAGCGCAAACGAGAGGCCGAACGCGAGCGAGGTGATCCCCTGAATGCCGTGAATGACGCCCGTCGTGAGTGTGGAGATGATCTCCGGAGCATCCTTCTCGACGTTCGACTTGGCTCCTGAGGCGCCCGATTCGTTCACGCCTACGCTCTTCAGCCAGCCCTCGGCTTTGTTCGCCGCCGCGTCGGCGCGCGTGCCGATCTCAGAGGACTGAGAGGTGATGCCCCCGATCACGACGACGAGCACGAGCACGGCGAGCGCTGCGAGGGCGAGTAGGACGACGGCCGCTGCGGCGGCACGGGGCCAGCGATGCCGCTCGAGCCGAGCAACGATCGGCATCGACACCGTCGCGACGATGGTGGCGACGACGACGGGGCCCGTGATCGTGTACGTCGCCCCGAGCAGCCATAGGAGCCCGGCGATTAGCGCAAAGAACCCCACAAGGAGCCAGGCCGTGCGGCCTAGGTCGCGCAGCCAACGCGGCGGCGCAAAGAAGGTCGTGAGTTCTCGCGCCTGCGCGGCATCGATTTCGAGCCCGTCCGGCTCGCCCGCCGCTGTCGCGCCGTCCTTCTTTCGCAGGTCCTTCAGAAAGCCCACTGGATCGCCCCTTCCATACGCGATTGATCCTTCTTTTCGCTCCGGTGCCGAGCATCCTCCGTTCGGGGTGATGTCCCAGGGATGCGCCTTCGACAGCTGGCGCCATTTCACCCAATCGGCATGAGATTCGGACGCGAGGTTCGCACCACACTGGACGGGGTGAACAAGCTCTCGGAAGGAGCGCTAGAGCGGATCGACGCGTTGTTTGTCCAGAGCGCGTCGAGCTCGTCCAGCGATGAGAGGACCGTGACCCTGCACGGTCTCACCGACTCGACCGTCTACTTCGCAGATCGCCCGCGCCGGGAAGTCGGCCACATCCCCTCGCACCGCTTCGTCGAGCTCTGGGAGGGCGACGAGACCGGCTTCTCGATAGATCCTCCGAATGCGGTCCTGTCGTTCCTCGAAGAGGACGGGCCGACGCCCGAGGACGCGGTGGTAGTGCTCCGCGACCCGCACCTCGTGGGCCACGACCTCACGTACACGGTGGACGTCCTCGAAGGGACGCTCCCGAAACGGACCGGGCCGTGCGCCTTGTTCATCGATGTCTTCGGACGCACCTTCTCGCCGGTCTCGGTCGCAGGCATCCAGCGCCCGACGCGCCGGCAGGCTCGCCGTTAGCTCAACCCTCGGCCAGAACGCCGAACTCTTCGCCGAGGGCGGCTGCACGCACGATCTTCGCGCAAGCGGCGACGATCTTCGCGCTGCCTACGACCGGCGCTACAGCAAGGAGCGTGCCAAGGATCTTGTCGAGCTCGATCTCATGCTCGTCCGCCGCCTCCAGGTGGCGTAGCCAGGAGACATGAGGCGCGTCGATCGCCACGAGCGCGGCGATCTGGGCTAGCTGATACGTCTCAACGTCCAGCCCCGACCCACCAACGGCGCCGTCCTGCAGATCGGGCGCGACACCGACGCCGTCGAAGTCGCCGTGGGCGAAGGCGCGAAGCCGATCCTCCGTCGTCGGAGCCTTGCCCTTCACGCGAGCTCCTCTCACCGTGAGCACCGCAGCCTTTTCGCGCACTCGGTGCTTGAAATTGATCGTGTCATGAGCAGTGTCCTCCGCGCTACGGGATCACGCATCGTCCGGAGGGGATGAATCAAGGCGTTCCGTCGGAGACGAGTGCCAGCGACCCGCCGATCTGCAGCATGTGGACCTTCACTTCCGGCGCCACCAGCGCCGCGGCCCGAGCGAAATCACGGGCCGGCGCGGGGCCGTGTCTCGGCGCAAAAGGCGCTCTGAACGTCCCCCAGTGGATCGGCACAGCGGCTCGCGGGCGCAGCAGCCGAAGCGCCTCGGCCGCCCGAAGCGGATCGAGATGCCCCGCCGGCAATTTTGCGCCCCAGCCCGACACAGGCAACAACGCGAGGTCCAGCGGGCCAAGCTCCGCCATCCCGTCGAAGAGATCGGTGTCCCCGGCGAAGTAGACCGCGGCAGATCCGGTGACGACGTAGCCGAGCGCCGAGGACTGCGGGGAGAACGGCCCCCGCCCGGAGCCGTGTTCGGCGTGCGTGGCGCGGATGCGAAGGCTGCCCAGGTCGAGCTCGTCCCCGGCCGCAACCTCGAGGACGCGGGCAAACCCGCGCCGCCGTACGAGCTCGCCCGCTTCCCGGGGAACGACCAGGGGCAGCGAGCGGTCGAGCTTGTCGAGCGACCCGAGATCCAGGTGGTCGAAATGCGCATGCGAGACGAGAACCCCGTCGAGCTCGCCGAGCGCGGTAGCGCTGACCGCCTCCGGGCGGCGCAGATGCCAGATCCGACGCCGCAGCGCGGGATCGGTGATCAGGCGCGTGCCGTCGATCTCGATGACGACCGTGCTGTGCCCGAGCCAGGTGACCCGGTTCACCGCCGCCCGCCGCCCCGCATCGGCATCAGAGCCAAGGATTCCGGCGCTCCCACTCCCTTCATCACCCCGTTGGGATGAGTCTCGGTGACCTGTGCTGCCGGAGAATCGGAGGCCATCATGACGACCGCAACTAGCGCGCCGAAGTACGGGCAGATGCCCACGTGGAGTCCGAGCCGTCCCCGGCTCCGGCCGCTGCGGCTGCTATTCGGCTGGATCCTCTCGGCCGCCGCTCTGCTGGTCGCGGCCTCGATTGTGCCCGGCGCGGCGGTGCATGACTTCCGGGGAGCGCTCGCTGCGGCCGCGGTGATCGCCGTACTGAATGCGGTCCTTCCGCCGATCGTCGCGGCCCTGCGCCTGCCCTTGATGCTCCTCGTCGGACTCGTCTTGATCCTCGTCCTCGACGCGTTGATGCTGCTCGCAGCGGACAGCATCACCAATGGAGCTCTCTCGGTGAGCTCGTTCTGGTCGGCGCTCGGCGTCGCCCTCGTCGCGGCGGCCGTCGGCGTCGTCCTCGACGTGGTGCTCGGGACGAACGACGACGACACGTACGCGTTCAGAGTCACCCAACGGATCGCGCGCCGCTCCGGCGAACGGACGATCACAGACGCGCCTGGAGTCGTCTTCCTCGAGATCGACGGCCTGGGCCTGCCGGTGCTGCAGCGGGCGATGCGGGACGGCAACGCCCCGACGCTGGCTCGCTGGGTCGGCGACGCAACGCATCGGCTCGCCGAGTGGGAAACCGACCTCTCGTCCCAGACCGGCGCGAGCCAGTCGGGCATCTTGCTCGGCTCGAACGACAGCATTCCTGCATTTCGCTGGGTGGAGAAGGATACGGCGAAGCTCGTCGCGTGCTCCGGTCCGCCGGACTGCGCCGAGATCGAGCGGCGTCATGCCTCCGGGCGCGGCCTGCTCACGGATGGCGGCGCCAGCCGCGGCAACCTCCTTTCCGGCGAAGCCGACCACGTGATCCTGACCGTCAGCCGGATGGACGCCGAGAAGCGCTCGAACCCCGGCTATCGCGCCTTCTTCGCGAACGGGTTCAACGTCGTCCGCGTGCTCGTCCTGTTCGGCTGGGAGGTGCTGCTCGAATGGTCGGCAGCAGACAGGGCGAAGCGGCGCGACGTCCGCCCCCGCGGCCACCGGGGTGGGCTCTACCCATTCATGCGGGCGGCGCTATGCGTCGTCGTCCGCGACCTGATCGTGTACGGGGTCCTTGGGGACATGATGAAAGGGCGGCCCGCGATCTACGCGACCTTTTCGAGCTACGACGAGGTCGCGCACCACTCGGGGCTCGAGCGGGCGGACACACTCGAAGCGCTGCGCAAGCTCGACCAGCAGTTCGGACGGATCGAGCGCGCCCGCGCCTACGCAGCCCGGCCGTACGAGATCGTCGTACTCTCCGACCACGGACAGACGCAGGGAGCGACCTTCAAGCAGCGCAACGGCTACGGGCTCGACGAGCTCGTCGAGCGCTCGCTTGCACAGGGCGTCGTCACGAACGTCGGCGGCGGCGACGAGCAGGCCTCGATGGTTGGGAACGCCGCGGCCGAGGCGACCGGACAGAAGCAGAAGAAGCGGCCGAAGAACGACGTCTCCGATAAGGACGTGGTCGTGCTCGGCTCGGGCAACCTCGGCCTCGTCTATCTGATGGAGGAGCGGCGACGGCTCATGCGCGAGGAAATCGAGGCGCGGCATCCACGCCTGCTGCCGGCCTTGCGCGACCATCCACACGTCGGCTGGCTGCTCGTCCGCTCCGAGCGGGACGGACCGGTGGCGCTCGGCGCGAACGGGACGCACTACCTCGCGGAAGGTCGGGTCGACGGAGAGGACCCGCTCGCGGCCTTCTCGGCGAACGCGCCGCAACACCTGCTGCGGACGGACGGCTTCGAGCACGTCGCGGACATCATGGTCGGCAGCTTCTACGACCCGGAACTCGACGAGGGGTGCGCCTTCGAGGAGCTGATCTCGTTCCACGGCGGCATCGGCGGCACGCAGACGCGGCCCTTCATCCTCTATCCGGCAGCGCTTCCGCTTCCCGGCGAGCCGATCGTCGGCGCGGCGGCAGTGCACGACCTCTTGTCGGACTGGCGCCGCCTGCTGAACGACGGGTCGCTAGGCGCAGCTGAGGATTCGCAGCGCTCACCGGCGCTCGAGCCTGCGTCTCCTTGATGGGATCGGTCAGATAACGGAACTGGCGCAAGCCTGGCGTCCCGGCTCCCGCGTCGCCCGCGTCCGAGCGAGCCACAGCTACGGGGTCGTGCTCGGGTTGATCATCGTCTCGTTCGTCTTCATCTCGGTCGCACCCGACAGCAATTGGGCCGACAGCGTTCTTGCCTTTCTCCAGAGCATCACGCTCGTCACGGCGCTCTGGACGTCCGGGGTCGCGCGCGCCGACTCGACTCTCAGCCTCAGCCTGGTCGCACTCGCGAGCATTTCTGCGCTTGCGCTGCTGGTCTTCGGCGGGAAGGGACTCGATGGCTTTGTCGGGATCCTCTCGGGACTCCTGACGGTCGCCACGATCGGCACGGTTGCGCTGGGCGTGATCGACCAGGGCGAGGCAAATGTCCGGGCGGTGACGGGCGCGGTTTGCGTCTACGTGCTGATCGGTCTCCTCTTCGTATTCCTCTACGGAGTGATGGCGAAGCTCGGCTCGGGCGATTTCTTCGCGCAGGGAACGGACGGAACACGCTCGCTGCGCCTCTACTTCAGCTTCGTCACGCTGGCGACGCTGGGCTACGGCGACTACACGCCTGCCGGGAGCCTCGGACGCACCTTGGCCGTCGTCGAAGCGCTCTTCGGCCAGCTCTATCTGGTCACGGTGATCGCGGTGCTGGTCTCGCGGATGCGGCGCACCTAGCTCGTCAGCCCTGAGATGCCGTTTCGCAGCAGCGAAGCGGCGAGCAGAACGACGATCGCCGCTGCGATCGTGATCGCGTGGCGTTCGAGCCAGCTCCGCGTCCCGCCAAGCCAATGCTTGGCGCGCCCAGGGGACACGACCAGCAACACCAGAGCCAGCGCGAGCGGGAGCAGCGAGACGATCGTGAAGAAGAGCCAGTCGACCACGTACTCGGTGGCGCTCGGATTCAGCTCCGAGATGTCCTTGAGCGCGATCGGGATGAAGGCGCCGGGATTCGCCAGCGCCGCGCCCGCGCCGAGGACGGCAACAGCTGGAGAGGACGCCACGGTGCCCATCTTCTGGACTGCGTCCGAGATCTTCTTCGGATCCGCCGGCCGGCGGATGACGCGCACCACCCAGAAGAGAAGAAGCAGACCGAAGACGACGTCGAGGATCGACACCCACGTCTTCGGGCTGCTGGGCGTGTCGGATGCGGCCGCGTCGCCCAACACGAAGGCGGCGATGACGCCAATCCCCAGCGTCGCGGTGAAGGCACCCAGATAGAACCAGACGCCCGTCCGGAGCGGTCGGTCTCCGAGCACGAGCACGAGCACCGAGAACGTCAGCGTCGTCGGCGAGAGCATCGCCGCGAGCGCCGTCAGCGCCAGCTCTGTGTCGATCCAGCCCACTGCGACCTCTAGCCGCCCCGGGCTCTAAGCATTCCTCGCTGCCGCCTTCGCCGCCTTCTTCGCCTCTTTTTTCTCAGCGCGGACGGCCTTCTGCTCGGCGGCCTTCGCCTTCGCGTCGACGTACGAGGTCGAGACAAGCTCCTTCCCGCCGCTCCAGCCGAACACCCAGGTGAGCATGATGATCGCGAAGAGGATGTTCCAGGCCGTCGTGACGAACTGCTGCGCGACGGAATACGCGGTCGCGGTCGTCGGGTCCGTGACGCCGTTCAGCGAGGCGACGTTGAACGCCTGGTTGACCCCGGCCCCGCCCGGTGTGACGGACGTGACGTTCGCGATCGAGTTGCCTCCGGCGATCCGCATCAGCGTGTCGAAACTGACCGGGATGTCGTAGGCGGCGAGGAAGACTGCCATCACGCCCAGGCTCGCGAGCCAGGCGACCCCTTCGGGCAGAAAAACGCGCAGGAAGTAGGTGCGCGGCGCACCGAGAATCGCGCCGCCCTCCTTGGCGTCGTCCCACCACTTCACGACCCGCGGCCAGAACGCCCGGATCAGCAGGTAGATCAAGAAGATGCCGCCAAGCAATAAGACCGCCGTCGCCCACGGATTTTCGTGGACGAACTCGAACTTGATGTCGAACGAGCCGCTGACGCTGAGGAACAGGTAGAGGTAGGTGAAGGCGCCGCTGAGCGTGAAGAAGATCTTTTGCACGACGTAGGCGCCGAGCACGCCGGAGAAGGTGGCCGCCGCGATCGTCGCGGTGAGCATCAGCAGCAGCATCAACGTGCCCAGGTTCGCGGGCAGGATCCCGTTCAACGCCACCGAGGCCGCATAACAGGCGAGCACCAATCTGAAGCCCGCCGCCGGGTAGGCGTAGCGCAGGATCGCGTACCAGGCGAACGCCGTCGCCGTCGTCTGCAGAGTCTTCAGCGCAATCGCGGCGAGCAGGTAGCCGAGCGAGATCCCGGTGATCGTGTCCCAGAGCTGGTCGAACCACCCCCTTAGGTCCCAGCCAAGGAGATCCGCCGCCGCGCCGATGACGACGATCACCAGCGCACCGATCACGATCCGCCTGAGCTGCAGGCTTTTCCCCTCCTCGGGCGCGATCGGCGTCGTCGCTGCCTGGCTCATGTTGCCGCCTCCACCCGCGTCCCGTGGCAGCGCTTCCACTTCAAACCGCTTCCGCACGTGCAAGGGTCGTTCCGGCCGCGGGCGGCGTCGCCAGCCGCGTACTGGGCCATGATCTCGGCCGGCGCGCGGTTCTGCGCGAGCAACGCGCCCATCGTCTGCATCGGCGCGTCGACGTGGTGGAAGAAATCCTTGTAGCCGGCGCAGAGGAAGTTCAGTCCAGGCTCCCCATCCGGCGTCTCGATGAAGCGGTCCTTGGGGCAGCCGCCGTGACAGGCAAAGCGGACATCGCAGTCGAGACAATACTGCGGCAGAGTCTCCCGCTTATCGAGCCCGAACTGCCGCTGCTGCGGGGAGTCGACGAGCTCGAGCATGTGGGTCATCCGGATGTTGCCGAGCTTGTGCTTCGGCTCGACGAAGTGGTCACAGGAGTAGAGGTCGCCCGTGTGCTCGATCGCGAGGGCGAGGCCGCAGGTCTCCGAGTGGACGCACAGGCTCGGTGGCTCGCCGACCCAGTTCGCGAGGGCGACGTCGAACATCTGCACGTAGACGGTGCCGACGTCGCGCCGCACCCACTCTTCGAAGACGTCGATCAGGAAGCGGCCGTACTGCTCGGCCGTGACCGAGCGCCCGGTGACGACGTTGCCCTCCTGCGTGTACAAAGGACGGTCGCGCCACGACGTCCAGGGCACCGTCCCGTCAGCGTCCGCCTCCGCCACGCGCTCGATGATCGGGATGAACTGAACGAAGCGGGCGCCAAGCTCGTCCCGGAGGAAGCGGTAGACCTCGCAGCCGCGACCGGCGTTGGCGGCGTGGATCGTCGTCAGCGCGTTCCAGTCCACGCCTGCCGCCTGCAGGTGCGCGAGCCCGGCCATCACTTGGTCGAAGGAGCCCTTACCGCCCTTGTTCACGCGGTATGCGTCGTGCAGCTCGCGCGGC
>MNDB01000115.1 GCA_001914705.1 Actinobacteria bacterium 13_2_20CM_68_14
CTCGTCCTCCCAGGCGACCTCGAGCCGCCCGTCCTTGACCCAGTGGTCGAGCCAGGCGCCGCGGAAAACGAGCTTGCGCAGCCAGTAGACGAGTGACTCGCCACCTACCAGCGAGAGTTGCTCCCAGTGGCGGACGAGGTAGATACCGAGCCCGCTCCGCGGCTCCGCGATCCGGCCGTCAGCGGTCAGCTCAACGAGGTCGGCTGTCTCGTCCTCGTCGAGGTCGTTTCCCTCGACGAGCCCGAGCTTCACCGCCGCCGCGGTCACGCGCTGCTCGAAGTCGAACGCGTTGAAGCTGAAGCGAAAGCCAAGGAACTCGACGACGTAATCGTCGCCCGACGAGTAGCTCGGTTCCGGCACAAAGAGAGGATAACCGTGGCTAGAGTCGTTACTCATGAGCGCGAGAGCGGCGGCGATTTCAGGACTCGTGGTCGGGGCGCTCGTGCTCGCGGTCGCCTGGTTGTTCGACGTCTCGGTCAGCCATGTCACGCTGCTCGCCCCCGTCGTCGTGCTCGTCGCCGCGTCGGTCGCCGGGCTCGCGGTCTTCTGGTACCGCGCTGCCGCAGACTCGCTCCGCCAGTCGAGACACCCGCGGATGATCCTGGGTGCTGCCGCCGCCGTCGTGGCGGTCGGGATCGTGCTGACGGTGCTCGGCGTCGAGCTTCCGCGCGAATAAGCGCCGGCTCTCACGCTCCCTGGCGCGATGAGGTCCCGCAACCGCCCTTGAGGCCGGGATTAGCGGTCGCGCGAGTGAATCGCGCGACCTCTTCTGGTCGGCGTCGCAAGCGACGCCTTCGTAACGAAAGTGCGCCGTTTGCTGGCGGCAGCACCGATTCCGCCCGCAGGATGAGAATCCCGCCCTCGTTCCGTCCGGCGCGCTCCCTAGCGTGGACTGCCCATGAACGAGGGCACCTGGACGATCGAACCATGTGAGCGCGACGCCCTCGCGACGCTCGCTCGTGAGCTCTCGCTCAGCCCGACGACGGCGGCCGTGCTCGTCCGGCGTGGCTACGAAGACGTGGCCGGCGCGCGCGGGTTCCTCGAGGGAGCGCTGCCGGCGCACGACCCGTTCGGCCTCGGGGACATGGCCGCTGCGTGTGAGGCGATTCGCGCCGCGGTCGCCGAGGGCAGGCGCATCTGCGTCCACGGCGACTACGACGCGGACGGGATCTGCGCAACCACCCTGGCCGTCCTGATCCTGCGCGAGCTCGGGGCCGACGTCGACTGGCATCTGCCCAGCCGCTTCGACGAGGGCTACGGCGTTCGCGAAGAGACGCTCTCGCGCCTGGCCGGCGACGGCTGCGGTCTCGTCGTGACCGTCGACTGCGGGATCACGGCGAGCGCCGAAGTCGCGGCGGCCAAGGCGCTCGGCCTCGAGATCGTCGTCAGCGATCACCACCGCCCGGCCGAGAAGCTGCCCGACTGCCCACTCGTCGGGCCGTATCGCGAGTCCGCGTACCCGTTCGGCGAGCTCTGCGGCACCGGAGTCGTCTTCAAGCTCGGCCAGGCGCTCCTCGGCGCCGACTCGGAGGCGTTGCTGCGGCATCTCGACCTGGTTGGAATCGCGACGATCGCCGACGTCGTTCCGCTCGTGGATGAGAACCGCGGCCTGGCGATCGCGGGGCTGCGGGCGCTCGCGAGCACGCAGAAACCCGGTCTGCGCGAGCTGATGAAGGTCGCCCGGGTCGATCCGGCCGCAGTCGACGCGGCCTCGGTCGGTTTTCGTCTTGCGCCGCGGCTGAACGCGGCCGGGCGGCTCGGCCATCCTGAGGCGGCGCTCGAGCTGCTGCTGACGGAGGACCGCGACCAGGCGGCCAGGCTCGCTCATCGTCTCGACGAGCTGAACCGCGACCGGCAGACGGTCGAAGAACGAATCCTCCGCGAGGCTGTTGAGGAAGTCGAGTCGTGGCCGGAGGCGAAGCAGCAGCGGCGGGGCTACGTGCTCGCGCGACAGGAGTGGCACGAGGGCGTGATCGGGATCGTGGCCTCCCGGCTGGTCGAGCGCTACCACCGCCCGGTCGTGCTGATCGCGGGCGGCGAGCGCGAGTGGAAAGGCTCGGGCCGGACCAGCGGCAGCTTCGACCTCCATGGCGGCCTTGGCGCCTGCTCCGACCACCTCGTCCGCTTCGGAGGACACCGCGCCGCGGCCGGGCTCTCGATCGAGCCCGCTCAGGTGGAGGCGTTCGCGGCGGCCTTCGCCGAGCACGCCGATGCAAATCTTCCGGAAGAGCAGCTCCGACCACGGACCGTGATCGATGCGCTCGTGCACGGGTCCGAGCTGACGCTTGACCTCTGCACTGAGCTCGCGCGGCTTGCGCCCTTCGGACTCGGAAATCCGGGCGTCACCCTGCTCGTGGCGGGCTGTGAGCTCAGCGACGTCTCCACTGTCGGAGACGGCAAGCATCTGCGCTTCCGGGTCAAGGACGGGCCGCGCGATGCCGGCAGCGCGATCGCGTTCGGCCTCGGTCGCCAGCTCGACCGTTTCCGGCAGGAAGAGCGATTCGACGTTGCCTTTCGGCTCGAGGAGAACCGCTGGAACGGCACGGTGGCGCCGCAGCTCGTGGTCAAGCGAGTCTTCGACGGCGAGCCTCGCTATCGGGAGCTGCGCGAGTGGCTGGCCGGGCTCTGGCGCGAAGGAGCCGAGGCATGGCCGCCCGAGGCGGCGACGATCTTTGCCGAGCTCGAGCTCGGCGACGACGAGTCCGGGCGCCGCCATCTCCTTGAATCCCCGGCTTTCCGCGCCTTGCTCGAGGCGCCACCGACGCTTGCCAAGGCCGCCTGACCAAAAGGAGGTGATGCCAAACCGCGGGAGTACACTTTTTCCATGACGGTCCTCGAAGCGGGCGAGAAACACCAAGAGCTCCTCGACGAGCTTCTCTCGGACATCGAGGCCTACAACCCCGAGGTCGATCGGGAGTTGCTCGCCCGGGCATTCCGCTTCGCCGCCGACGCGCACGAGGGACAGCAGCGCCGCTCCGGCGAGGCGTTCATCCGCCATCCCTGGGGCGCCGCGATGATCCTCGCGGAGCTGCGCCAGGACGAGCAGACGATCGCCGCCGCGCTTCTTCACGACGTCGTCGAGGACACCGAAACGGAGATCGACGAGGTGCGGACAGAGTTCGGCGACGAGATCGCACAGCTGGTCGAGGGTGTCACCAAGCTGACGCGAATCCATTTCCAGAGCCGCGAGCAGGCGGAGGCGGAGAACTACCGGAAGATGATCGCCGCGATGGTCGGGGACGAGCGCGTGATTCTGATCAAGCTCGCGGACCGCCTCCACAACATGCGGACGATCGAGTACCTCGGCAAGCAGAAGCAGCTGCAGAAAGCGCGCGAGACGCTGGAGGTCTACGCGCCGCTCGCGCACCGTCTCGGTATCCACAAGCTCAAGTGGGAGCTCGAGGACCTCGCCTTCGAGACGCTGCATCCCCGCAAGTACGAGGAGATCAAGACGATGGTCGCCGAGCGGCGGACCGACCGTGAAGAGCACGTCTCCGAGGCGTCGCGCACCCTGCAGTTGGAGCTCGACAAGGTCGACATCCCGGCCGAGATCTCGGGCCGCGCGAAGCACTTCTACTCGATCTACGACAAGATGGCCAAGAAGGGCCGCGAGTTCAACGAGATCTACGACTTGACCGCGATGCGCGTGATCGTGGAGCGGTCGGGGGACGAGGGAACCCGCGACTGCTACGGCGCCCTCGGGCTGATCCACTCGCTCTGGAAGCCGATGCCGGGGCGGTTCAAGGACTACATCGCGATGCCGAAGTTCAACGCGTATCGCTCGTTGCACACGACCGTGATCGGGCCGGAAGGCAGGCCGCTCGAGATCCAGGTGCGAACCCGCGACATGCACGAGATCGCCGAGCTGGGCGTTGCCGCGCACTGGCTGTACACGCGCGGTAAGCGCGACCCGCAGTGGACGGCGTGGGCAAAGCAGCTGATGGAGTCGCAGGCCGACGAGGCCGACCCGCGCGAGTCTGCCGGCCGAAGCGACGCCGATCGATTTCGCCTATGCCGTGCACACGGATCTCGGCCACCGCACAGTCGGGGCCAAGATCAACGGCCGGATCGTGCCGCTGCACTACCGGCTGAAGAGCGGCGACGTCGTCGAGATCCTGACTACGAAGACGGGGCGCGGCCCCTCGCGCGACTGGCTGTCGCTGGCCGCCTCGTCACGCGCCCGCAACAAGATCCGCCAGTGGTACTCGCGCGAGACGCGTGAGGAGACCGAGAAGAAGGGCCGCGACGCGCTCGAGCAGGGGCTCAAGAAGCAAAGTCTTCCCTACAAGAAGCTCGTCGGCTCCGCCGTCCTCGCTCAGGTGATTCGCGAGACCGGCTTCAAGAAAGCCGAGGACTTCTACGTCGCGCTGGGCTCGGGCAAGGTGCCGGTCGGCCAGATCGTCAACAAGGTCCTGAACCGGCTGAAGACGGAGGAAGTCGCCCAGGAGGAGGCGGTCCCGCTCAAGGCCCCGAAGGCCGGCCGCGCGATCGCCGGCGGCGATCTCGGGATTCGGGTCAAGGGCGTCGAGGACGTGCTCGTCCGGCTGGCCAAGTGCTGCACGCCCGTCCCCGGTGACGAAATCGTCGGTTACATCTCGATGGGCAAGGGCATCACGATCCACCGGGCCGACTGCTCGAACGTCAAGGCCCTACGCCGCAACCCGGAGCGGTTCACCCCGGTCGGCTGGGACGGTGGCGCTACTCACAGCTTCCTCGTCCAGATCGCGGTCGACTCCTGGGACCGGCCGCGGCTGCTCGAGGATGTGGCGCGCACCTTCGCCGAGCACGGCGCGAACATCGTCGAGTATGGCGGCCACGTCGAGGATCAGCTCGCGAAGAACTGGTACACGGTCGAGGTCGGGGACGTGAAGGCCCTGCGCGGGTTGCTGACCGCGCTGCGAAACGTCGACGCGGTCTTCGACGCGTACCGCGTCACACCGTCGTAGCTACCCGTCGGGCCGAGCCCCTCGTTCCGGGCACCCAACCGAGGGACATGTCCTCCGCGGCGTCCCCCTCGGGGCACCCCTAACCCACCACCCACCGGCGATTCTATCGCCGCAAATGTGCCGTGTTTGCAGCGGAAATGTCACGATTCGGCCGCGTCGGGCGAGAACCCCTCGAATGAGGGATCGTCCCTCGAATGTGTGGGGTACCTGGAACGAGGGATAGCGCGCTCGGCCGATCCCACTTACAACAAGAGCGGGGAGAGGTCAGCGCAAGAGCTGTGGCGCCCGCCGCTTCGAGGACGGCAGCGGGCGCCCGGCGCGCTCCCAGACCTGTTTTCGAACGAGCGAACGGGCGGGCGTTGCAATCGGTATCAGACGGACGCCCCGGCGAAGCCGGGACGTCCTCCAAGTCGGCGTCGCAAGCGAGCGCCTCAGCCGCGAAAAGTGCTGCGCACTTTCCGCGGGGTTAGTTTTGACCCGCGGCTTCGCTCGGGTAGAGGTTGGCCGCAGCTCCGCCGGTCTCGAGGCGAGCTACATGGTGTGAAATCAACGTGGCCACCGGTTCCACGAACGCGCGATCGTCTGCGGCTACCTCGAGCGAGCCGATCTCCGAGCCTTCGTAGGCAACTGGCGCGGCGATCGATGCGCGGCGCTCACCGACTTCGAGCCCGTCGCCACCCGCGAGCTGTACCCGTGCGAACGAAATCCCTCGCGCGCCAAGCGCATCCAGCACCTCCCGCAGAACGTCTTCGGCGTCGCCGCCGCGGTTAAGAATCCGCTCGACCGCTTCGAGCGCCCCGCCATAGTCGATCTCACCGCTGCTCACGCAGCCGCGATCTCGCAGTCTCCGTCCTCGAACCCACGGATCGCGTCGCGGTACCAGCCGGGAATCGTCCTAGCGCGGCGCTCCTCGAGGTCGACCAGCACGAGCGTCTGTGTCGCCGTCACCATCAACACGTCGTCCTCGACGCGATAGGCGGCGCACTCGTACGTGGCGCTCGTCCGGCCGATCTTGCGCATCCGGATGAAGATCTCGATCAGATCGTCGAACTGCGCCGGGGCGAAGTACTCGACCGAGGAGGCGCGCATGACGAACTGCTCTTCGCCCATCGCCTCGCCGAGCAGATCGAGGTGGCGGTGGTACTCGACGCGCGCCTGGTCGAAGTAGGGCAGGTAGCGGCCGTAGTAGACGATGCCCTGAGCGTCCGTGTCCGAGAAGCCCACGCGGGTGAAGGCGGCGTACTTGAACGGTGGCTTGCGATCGGTGGCGTGCCCGAGCTCGATGTTCACGAGCGGATGGCCGCCAGCACTTCGTCGCGCTTGCGCTCCATCAGCTCGGGCGTCCGTGCCTCGAGATTCAGCCGTAGCAAGGGTTCCGTATTCGACGGCCGCACGTTCATGTGCCAGTCACCCGCGTCGATCGAAAGCCCGTCGAGGTGGCTCACCTCGCCCTCGCTCCCGAAGCGCTGCTCCAGCTCCTGCAGCTTCCCCGCCACGTCGGCGACCTCGGTGTTGAGCTCGCCGGTCAGGAAGTAGCGACCGCGATAGTCGGCGAGGATCTCCGACAGCTTGCGGCCCTCCTTCGAAACCAGTTCGAGCATCAGCAGGAAAGGAACCACCCCCGAGTCCGCCTGCGAGAAGTCGCGGAAGTAGTAGTGCCCGGAGACCTCGCCCCCGAAGGCAGCGCCTTCGTCGCGCATCCGCTGCTTGATGAACGCGTGGCCGACCCGGTTGATCAGTGGCACGCCGCCGGCGCGCACGATCGTCTCCGGCACGGCCCAGCTTGCGCGGAGGTCGTAGATGATCTTTGCGCCGGGCTCCTTCTCGAGCAGCGACGCGGCCAGCAGGGCGGTGACGAAATCGCCGGGGACGAACTCGCCCGTGTCGTCGACGAAGAAGCACCGGTCGGCGTCGCCGTCGAACGCGGCGCCCAGGTCGGCGCCTTCCTCCAGCGTCTTCGCGACGATGAACTCGCGATTCTCCGGCAGCAGCGGGTTCGGCGGGTGATTGGGAAAGGACCCGTCGGGCTCGAAGAAGAATCGGATTGCGTCGATCGGAAGCCGGTCGAGCACACGGGGCAGCATTGCGCCCGCCATCCCGTTCGCAGCGTCGATCACAACGCGCAGCGGCTTGATCGCCTGGACGTCGACGAAGGAGAGCACCCGGTCGACATAGGCGGGCCAGATGTCGTACGGCTCGACGCGGCCGCGCTTGCCTGTCTCCGAGCGGCCCTTGATCTCCACGGCCCGGTCGCGAATGTCAAGCAGCCCCGACTCCCCGCCGACGGGAAGCGCGCCACGGCGCACGATCTTCATGCCCGTGTACTCCTTCGGGTTGTGCGAGGCGGTGACGGCGACGCCGCCGTCAAGCCCCAGGTCGCCAACCGCGAAATACAGCATCTCAGTGCCGATGAGGCCGAGCTGGAGCACATCGGCCCCCGCGTCCGCGGCTCCGTCGGTCACGGCTTCGGTCAGCCCCGGGCTCGACACGCGCATGTCGTGTCCCACCGCGATCCGCTTCGGCTCGAACTGCTCGACGAAGGCGCGGCCGATCGCGTAGGCGCCCTCCTCGTCGATCTCCGCGGGATAGATGCCACGGACGTCATACGCCTTGAAGACCTTGGGATCGAGCACCGGCCGGGATGCTAACCGCGACGCCTGCGTCCAACGGCGCTCCGGCGGACTCTGCGGCAAAGGCCGACCGGGGCGCCGCTGAGCGTTGCGCTTGCTGCGCCAGGGCTGCGTGGTATGCGGTCGGCCGCGCGGCCCGAGGGGAGGGGAGATGCCGATCGCGGCCTGTTGCAGGCACTCAACCCGACAAGCAGGAGACATTCGCGCCGTACGTCGCCGCTGTCAAATAAGGGTCTCGCAGTTTGCGTGTCTTTTCGTCAGTTTTCGGTGTTTCTGGTCGAAACGCAGCAGTTTTCCACCGGATCGCGTGCTGCGCGCCGACGAGCGTGAAAGCTCGCCGACGCCGGAGGTCCGCACCGGCCGTGTTTTTTGGCTTGAAACCTGGATTTTCAGGACTTTTGACGGCTGCGCGGTCGTTCATAGACTTAGGCTCGTGGAACGAAAGCTCGCAACCGTTCTGTTCGTCGACCTCGTCGATTCGACGGCGCTCGTTGCCGGTGCCGACCCGGAGGTCGCGCGCCGGCGGGTGACGCAGTTCTTCGACCGGGTCTCGCACTGCGTGACCACGCACGGGGGCATCGTCGAGAAGTTCGCGGGCGACGCCGTCCTGGCTGCGTTCGGAATTCCGCAGGCCCACGAGGATGACGCCGAGCGCGCGGTCCGCGCGGCGCTGGCGATGCTGGACTCCGTCGCCGAGCTAGGGCTCGAGGCCCGCGTCGGCGTCGAGTCGGGCGAGGTCGTCGTCGACGAGGCCGACTCGACCTTCGCGACGGGCGAGGCCGTGACCCTGGCCGCGAGGCTCCAACAGGCGGCCGGCGCAGGCGAGGTGCTGATCGGGCCGCACGCGTACCGGCTGACGAGTGGGCGGCTGCAGACCGAGGATGTCGGTCCGCTCGACGTCAAGGGCTTCGGCGACCGGATCTGGACGTGGAGGGCCGAGGCGGTGCTCGACGGCGCACTGAAGCGCGGCGGCGTCGCGGCGCCCCTCGTCGGGCGCGAGGCGGAGCTCGAGCTGCTGCAGAACACGTACGAACGCGCCGTCCGCAATCGCCGCGCCCACCTGTTCACGCTTTACGGCGACCCCGGCGTCGGCAAGAGCCGGCTCGCGCAGGAGTTCGTGGAAGGCCTCGAAGGCGCAACCGTGCTCGTGGGCCGGGCGCTGCCCTATGGCGAGAGCGTCACGTACTGGCCGCTTGCCGAGATGGTCAAGTCCGCCGCAGGGATCACCGACGACGACCCGCTCGAAGTGGCGGTCGAGAAACTGCGCGAATCCTGCGAGAACGAGGCGATCGCCGACCTGCTCGGGCTCGCCTCCGGCGTGCTCGAGGCGGTCAAGGGTGAGCGGAGTCAGCAGGAGATCGCCTGGGCGGCGCGCGAGTGGGTCGAGCGCATGGAGGACGCGTTGCTCGACCTGATCGAACACCTCGCAGAGTGGGTGCGTGACGCCCCGCTTCTGATCATCGGCCTTGCCCGAGCGGAGCTCCTCGATGTGCGCCCCGGCTGGGGCGGCGGCAGGCTCCGGGCGACTGCGATCGAGCTCGAGCCGCTGGGGCGAGAGGAAAGCGAGCAGCTCGTCGAGGCGCTTGCGGCGGACGGACCCCTCGACGCCGACGCCCTCGAGGCGTTGCTGGAAAAGACCGAGGGGAACCCGCTGTTCGTCGAGGAGACCGTGCGGATGCTTGCCGAATGCGAAGGGCGGCCGCTCTCCGAGTTCGCCGAGCGGATCCCTGACACCCTCCAGGCGCTGATCGCTGCCCGCATCGACCGTCTCCCGCCGGAGGAGAAGACCGTGCTCCAGCGCGCATCGGTGATCGGCCGGACCTTCTGGGGCGGAGCGATCAAGGAGCTTGCAACCGAGGTCGAGGAGCTCGACTCGGTGCTCGACACGCTGCTTCTGCGGGAGTTCCTCGTCCCCGAGGTGCGGTCGTCGATCTCAGGCGAAACCGCCTACCGCTTCAAGCACGTGCTGATCCGCGAAGTGGCGTATTCGGGTCTCTCGAAGTCCGCGCGAGCCGACCTGCACGAGCGCTTCGCCCACTGGCTGCGCGAGCGCGCCGGCGAGGAGCTGCTCGAGATCCGCGCCTACCACCTCGACCAGGCCGCGGCGTTGATCGCCGAGCTCGACGGCGGCCCGCCGCCCGAGCTGGCCCACGAGGCTGCAGAGGCGCTCGAGACGGCCGGACGGCGCTCGCTCGCGCGCGAGGCGCATCGGTCAGCCCGTAAGCAGCTGCTGCGGGCGCTCGAGCTGGAACCGACCCTGGAGCGCCGGTATCAGGCGGCGCGGGCGGCGTGGCGGCTCGGCGACCTGCCGGCCGTCTCGAAGGAGATGGAGCGTGTCCGGGCGGAGGCCGCGGAGGAGGGCGACCGCTGGTGCGAAGCCCGCGCGCTCGCGGCGCTGTCCGAGGTCGCGTTGAACCGCGACGCCGACGTGGACGAGGCGAGTCGGCTGGCGGCGCTCGCCGTCGATGTGGCCGACGCCAACGACTACGAGCCGCGCTTCGATGCTCTCCACGTGCTCAACACGGGTGCATGGTGGCGCGGCCGGTTGACCGATTCCGAACGCTACGCGCGCGACCAGCTCGCGCTCGCCCAGGAGGCCGGGCGCGGAGATCTGGAGAGCCGGGCCGCCATCGATCTGGCCGGCGTGTACAACGCGCGGAAGGATTACGAGCTGGCGGCGCCGCTCTACGCGCGTGCGCTCGAGCTGGCCGAGCAGAGCGGCTCGATCGTCGCGCGCGGACATGCCCTGGCGTCCTCGGGAGACTTTGCGGTCTATCGCGAGGACTACGACGAGGCTCAGCGGCAGCTCGAGGAGGCTCGAGCCTTGTACGAGGAGGCCGGAGTCGCCTCGGCGCTCGGCCGCGTCCTCTACCGCCTCGCGGTCGTAGCCTGGCACCAGGGCGACCTCGACCGCGCCGAACGCCTGAGCCGCGACTCGATCAGGACGCTCGCGCCGCTCGAGGACCGCGGCACCCTTTGCGAGGCGCAGCGTCGGCTCGCCGAAGTTCTGCTCGAGAAGGGCAAAGTGGACGAGGCCGAGCGCTACGCAGAGGCGGCTCTCGACACGGTCGGCCCCCAGGACATGACCTCGAGGGCTTCGACACGCTCCACTCTCGCCCGCGTGCGGAGCGCTCAGGGGCGCTTTGACGAAGCCGAGAAGCTGCTACGCGAGGCGGTGGGCATCATCGACGAGACCGAATACTGCGCGTTCGGTTCGGAGACGCTGCAGGCCCTGGCTCAGCTGCTGCGTGACCGCGGCCGCGAGGACGAGGCCGAGGTCTTCGAGCGGCGGCTCGAGGGCACCAGAGTCGCCTCCAGCGCAGCCTGAATCGCCTGATGTGAAGCCTCGTCCGGCGACTCGCTGATCACCGTCGCGGGCCGCTCGAAACGCGCCAGCGCCTCGCCCAGCGGCTCGGCGCGCAGTGTCCCCTCGCCGTACGGCAGGTGCTTCGTCTCGTTTCGGTTCGCATAGGCAATGTCCGAGAAGTGGACGTGGAAGGGCGCGCCGGGCTCGAGCACGTCGTCGGCGCCCTCGAGAATCTCGGCGAAGGCCTCGGTCTCGGTGAAGCCGCCGTCGGTGACGGCGTGCAGGTGGGCGAAATCGACGACGGGGCGGACCCAGCCGGTGCGAGCGGCGATCGTGAACACGTCTTCCGCCGTCCCGAGCTCGCGGACGCGGCCCATGATCTCGACCCCGAACGGCACCGCGCGGTCTTTGCCCTCGAGCCGCTCCCGGAGCTCGCCGAGCTGCTCGACAACCGAGTCGATCGCGTCCGACCGCTCGCGGCCGAGCAGGAAGCCGGGGTGGAAGACGACGAGCTCGGCGCCGGCCGATTTCGCGATCCCGGCAGAGTGGTCGAGCATCCCGACGGCCATGCGCTGCTTCTTGTCGCGCTCGACGTGACCCATGAAGCCCGCAATCGGTGCGTGGACGGAGAGCACGATTCCCGCCTCGCGCGCAAGCTCACCGAGGCGTTCCGCCCACGGGTAGTCCATCCAGAACTTGCCCTCGAAGTCGATCTCGCAGGCGGTGTAGCCGCGCTCCTGGAGCAATTCGATCGCTGCCTCCGGGCTCTCACGCGAGGGAACTCGAGCCGGCCCGAAATGGAGCGCTCCCATCCGGCCAACGCTAGCTGAGCGTCAGTGCCGTCCGACCCTTTTCTTACGCTTTTTCCATGCCGAAACGCCCGAGCCGCATCGATCTGCTGGAACTCGATATCGACCTCCGCCTCGCCGACCTCTGGCGTGAGGCCGCCGAGATCGACGAGTGGAACCTCGATGTCGTCGCGGCCTTCATGCGCGCCGCCTACGGGAAGGGCTACTGCGACGCGCTGACCGAAGATTCGCCCGGCAGCCTCTGCGAAGAGCACGGCTACCGGGTGCCCGCGCGGCGGGCCACGGCGACACCCGAAGCCTGACCCGCCACTAGCATTTGGCGCGTGAGTGTCTGGCTCTCGCTCGGCGTTGTGCTCGCTGTCGCCGCTGTCGTCGTGGTCGCGCTGCCGTTTCTCCGGCGGCCCGGGATCACGGCCGCGGAAGACCGGCTCGGCGAGCCTGATGAGCTCGAGCGCCGCAGGCTGGAGCTCGCGGAGGAGCGCGACCGCGCGCTGGCAGCCCTGAAGGAGCTCGAGTTCGACCATCGCACCGGCAAGGTCTCCGACGAGGACTACCGCGAGTTGGTCGGACCGCTGCGCAGGAGGGCGGCCGAAGCGCTGCGCGCCCTAGAGCCGCGTTCGGGCGAAGCCGAAGCGAAGGTCCATGCCCGTGGCTAACTGCGCCAACTGCGGCGCCCGGCTGCCGAAGGACGGGCGCTTCTGCCCCGAGTGCGGCGTTCGAACCTCGGTCGAGAACGACGCCACCGCCGTCGAGGAGATTCCGCCAGACGAGACCGGACGCGTTCCTGTGCACACGGTCTCCGTGACTCCGCGGTATTTCGGCATCGCGCCGCCGCTCGCGCTGTTCGCGATCGCAGTCGCAGCGCTCGCCGCCGCGATCGTCGTCCTCGTGGCCGGCAAGGCGATCGCGGGGGCGCTGCTGCTGGCCGCCGCCGCGCTCTTCTCGGTGCTCTTCGTCACAGCGTCCAAGCGGCTGCCCGAGAACGCCGTCGCGAGGGTGGGCCGCCGCGTCTTTGCGACGGCCCGGGACCGGACCGGGTTCGCGGTCGAGGCCGTCAGCGTTCACTCGACTACCCGGGTGGAGCTCTTCCGGCTTCGCCGCGAGCTCTCAGAGCTTGTCGCCGAACGCGCCGAAGCCGCCCGGGCGCTCGGCGAGGCTGTGTACGTTGGCGCCGAAGACGAGATCGAAGCCGGCCGCAACCGGATGAGCGAGATCGAGCAGGCGCTCGCAGACAAGGAGGGGGAGATGACGAGAGTGACAGCAGCAGCGAACGAGCGCATTCAGCGCGCGCAGCTCCAGGTCCAGCCGACCGAGGTGGTCGAGCCACCGGAGGTGCCCGAGCCGATGCCGGCTCCGTCCGAGCCGCCGCAACCCGTCATCGTCCCGGAGCCGTCGCCGGTGCCCTCGGAGCCCCCGATGCCCGTGCCCTCGCCGGAGCCGTCGCCGGAACCCTCGCCTCCACAACCCGAGCAGCCCAGCTGAGGTAGAAACGGGTGCAGGGACGCCCGGAGGCTTCGCGAAAGTCCCGCAGATGAGGCGTACAACCCTGGTGGCGCTGGCAGTCCTCGCGGCTGTCATCGCGGCGCCGGCGTCCGGAGACGTCTACAGCCGCAAGCATTCCGTCGACGCCCGGCTGTCGGCGCTGCACGCTCGCATCGCCGGGGCGCAGCGGCAGGCGCAGCAACTCTCGGACCAGATCGACTCGGTCAGCTCACAGATCCAGAGCCTCGCAGGCCGGGTCGGCGACGTCTCTGCTCGCCTGGCGACGCTCGAGAACGACCTGGCGCTGCACCAGCGCAAGCTCGACCGCCTGACGGCCCTCTACCGGGTCGAGACGAAGCGGTACCTCTTTCTCCGGCGTGAGTATTCGCTCGCGCTGGAACGCCTGAACGCCAGGCTCGTCGAGGTCTACGAGCAGGGCGACGTCGACTCGGTCGACGTGATCCTCGGCGCCAGCACCCTCTCCGACTTGGTCGACGGGCTCGACTACGTCAACCAGGTCGGGGCGGCGGACGAGCGAATCGCGACGAGCGTCGGCCACGCGAAGGGCGCGGCGCGAGCGGCGCGCGCAGAAACGCGGAAGCTTCGCAGGTTCGTCGCCGCTGCGACGCGAGCCGTCCAGGCCCGTACCGAGCAGGTGCGCGCAGTCCGCGACCAGCTGGTGTCGAACCGGCGTGAGCTCGTCGCCGCTCGCTCGACGAAACGGGTCAGCCTCACCAAGGTCAGAGCGAGCGAGCGCCAGGAGGCCAGCGAGGCACAGGCTCTCGAGCAGGTGAGCGCCTCTCTCGGCGCGCAGATCCAGGCGGCCCAGTCGGCCTCGTCCTACAGCCCGCCGGCCTCGAGATCGTCGAGCGGATTCATCTGGCCGGTCAGCGGCCCGGTGACGAGCCCGTTCGGGATGCGCTGGGGCCGGATGCACACCGGCATCGACATCGGGGTCGCCTACGGCACGCCGATCCACGCCGCCGCATCGGGCCAGGTCATCTACGCCGGTTGGATGGACGGGTACGGCAATCTCGTCTTCATCGACCACGGCCGCGGCATCTCGACGGGCTATGCACACCAGTCCAGCATCGCTGTCTCGAACGGGCAGGCCGTCACGCAGGGACAGGTGATCGGCTATGTGGGCTGTACCGGCCACTGCTTCGGGCCGCACCTCCACTTCGAAGTGCGCGTGAACGGGACGCCGGTCGACCCGCTCGGCTACCTGTAGCCGATAGCCGTAACCAACTTCTCGACTCATACGTTTGTGACTTAGAAGGCGTAAGCGGAGGGGAGTTAGGCTCGCGCTTACGCCTACACGTCTCCCGACGGCACCGGCCGTCTCCCCCGGGGCGGCCGGTGCACCTACAAGAGGGTTTGGTAGAGCAGGAAGACGTTCAGGCCGGAGATCAGTGCGGCGACGAGCGTGGCGATGATCGTCGTCGCCCGGTGGTTGACGAGCGGCCCCATGATCTTCCGGTTCGCGGTGAAGATCACTAGCGGGATCAGCGCGAAGGGGATCCCGAACGAGAGCACGACCTGGCTGAGTACGAGCGTTCGCGAAGGGTCGGCTCCAATGCCGATCACGATCAGCGCCGGCAGCATCGTCACCAGCCGGCGCACCCAGACGGGGATCCGGCGGCGGATGAAGCCCTGCATCACCACCTGGCCGGCGAGCGTGCCGACCGTCGAGCTCGAGAGGCCCGAGCCGAGCAGTGCCAGGGCAAAGAGCGTGCTCGAGTAGCCGCCGAGCAGCCCGGACAGCGTCTTGTGCGCGGTCTCGAGCGAAGAGACGTCCGTGAGGCCGCTCTTGAAAAACGTGCTCGCGGCGACGACGAGCATCGCGATATTGATCAGGCCGGCGAGCGTCATCGCGATCACGACGTCGATGCGTGTGAACCGGAAGAGGCGCCGCGCCTGCTCCTCGGACTTCGGCAGCACCCGATCCTGCAGCAGCGCCGAGTGCAGGTAGATCACGTGCGGCATCACGGTCGCGCCGAGGATTCCGACCGCCAGCAGGACGGACTCGCTGCCCGCGAACTGGGGCACGAACGCGTGCTTGGCGACGGTGCCGAGCGGAGGCTTCGCATAGAAGAGCTCACCGAGGTAGCAGACGCCGATCATGCCGACGATCGCCGCGATCACCGCCTCGAACGGCCGGAAGCCGAATCGCTGTAGACCGAGGATCAGGAAGGCCGCGATCGCCGTGAGGATCGCCGCCGGGAAGAGGTCAATCCCGAGCAGCAGGTGAAAGCCGAGCGCCGCGCCGAGGAACTCCGCGAGGTCGGTCGCCATCGCGATCAACTCGGCTTGGATCCAGAGCGCGAAGGACGTCCGCCTGGAGAATTGCTCGCGGCAGACCTCGGGCAGGTTGTGCCCGGTGGCGATCCCGAGCTTCGCCGAGAGGGTCTGAATGAGCATCGCCATCAGGTTCGCGGCGACGATCACCCAGACCAGCGTGTAGCCGAACTTCGACCCGCCGGCGATGTTCGTGGCGAAGTTGCCCGGGTCGATGTAGGCGACGCAGGCGACGAACGCGGGGCCGAGGAAAGGGAGGATGCGGAAGCTGCCGCGGCGCTCACCTCGCAACACGCGGCCGGCGTCGTACGCAGTGCGCGCCGTGGCGTTCATCGAGCTGAGTCTAGCGAGAGAGTTAGGTGCGCCTAAACTTCGCCACGCGCAGCTCCGGCAGGTTGCGGTGGCGTTCGTCCAGATCGAAGCCGTAGCCGACGAAGTACTCGTCCGGGACAACGAAGCCGATGTACCGGACCGGGAGATCGTCGACGAGCCGCCGGTAGGGACGGTCGAGCAGCGTCGCGATCGAGAGGGAGGCAGGCCGACGCAGCGTGAGCAGCTTGCGCAGGTAGTTCAGCGTCAAGCCGGTGTCGACCACGTCCTCGACGATGAGCACGTGGCGGCCCTCGATCGGCCCGTTCAGGTCCTTCAGCAACCTCACCCGCTCATGCCCCCCCGGGACGGCGCCGTCATAGCCGGCGAGCTCGACGAAATCGAGTTCGTGGAGCGACGGGATCGCTCGCGAGAGGTCGGCGAGGAAGAACAGGGAGCCTTTGAGCGGCGCGACGAGTAGGAGGTCGAGGCCGGCGTAGTCGGCGGCGATCTGGGCGCCCATTTCGCCGACGCGCGTCTGGATCTCCTCGGCGGAGAGGTAGGTCTCGCCGACGCGCAGGTCGTCGGCTAGCGGGCGAGGTCGAGCCTGAATCTCTGGGCCAGGCGCTCGATGTCGCGCCGGTAGAAGAGCTTGATCCGGACGTCCGGGTAGCGCTCACGGAGTTTGCGCAACTTGCGGTTCTTTCGGGTCACGAGCGCCTGCTTCATCACCGTCACCTCGACGTAGAGGTCCTGCTCCGGCAGGTAGAAGTCGGGCGTGAAGGCCACGGTGACGCGGCCGTCCTCGGCTTCTTCGAGCGCGAAGGTTCGAGGTTCGTACTCCCACGGAACCCCGTAAAAGTCCAGCAGACGGGCACATTCGCGCTCCGCGTCGTTCGCGAAGCGGGGTGTCTCCGCGCTTCGGGCTGGCTCGGCCGCCACTCGACCGAAAGTAGCAACGAGAGCGGATGCCGCGCGGAACGGGCGGGCGACCTGCTATACGAGCGCCGACCGATGGGGCGCCTGCGACTCACTCCGCAAAAACGCGAGTTCTTCGACCTCTACTCCCGCGCCTCCGCGAACGCTGTCGAGATCTCGCGTCTCCTCGTCGAACTGCTCGAGCGGTTCCCAAGCGAGGACGGCAGCCTGATCGCGCAAATCAAGGAGCGCGAGCACGAGGGCGACGACCTGACCCACGAGGTGGTCGATCTGCTTAACCGCACCTTCGTGACGCCGTTCGATCGCGACGACATGTACCGGCTCGCGGGCGCGATCGACGATGTCTGCGATCACGTCGACGAAGCAGCGGACAACCTCGGCACCTACGGGATCGAGCGGGTTCCCGAGAAAGCAGTCGAGCAGGCGCGAGTGATTCACGAGGCGTCGCGAAACCTTGACGCCGCAGTCCAGCGTCTGGAGGGTTTCAAGGACTCGCAAGCGCAGCTGATCGAGCTCCGCCGTCTCGAAGACGAGGGCGATCGCCTGGTCCGGGACGCCGTGGCGGAGCTCTTCAACACAGTCAAGGACCCAATCGTCATCATCCGTTGGAAAGACATCCACGAGCGGCTGGAACACGCCGTCGACGCGCTCGAGAACGCGGCAGACGTGCTGGAGGCGATTCTCGTCAAGAACCGCTAGCTCCCGGTGAACTCAATCTTGGTGTGGGTCGTCGTGGTCGTTGCGCTTGGCTTTGACTTCACGAACGGGTTTCACGACACCGCCAATGCCGTCGCGACCTCGGTCTCGACCCGCGCGCTCTCCCCCCGTACGGCCGTCTTCGTAGCCGCGGTCGCGAATCTCGCCGGTGCCTTTGTCACGACCGCGGTCGCCAAAACAGTCGGAGAAGGGATCATCGACACGGGTCTTGCGACCGAGAAGACCGTGCTGGCAGCTCTGCTCGGCGCGATCGCGTGGAACCTCCTCACATGGTGGCTTGGCCTGCCGTCGAGCTCTTCACATGCGCTGATCGGCGGCCTGATCGGCGCCGCGCTGGTCCAGTCGGGTCCGAAGGGGGTCGAATGGCACGGCGTCGTGCACAAGGTCGCGTTCCCGGCTCTCGCCTCCCCTGTGCTTGGCTTTGCCGGCGCCTTCGTCCTATTGCTAGTCATCTACCGGGTCTTCGTCTGGCTCACGCCCGGAGTCGCCAACCGCGGCTTTCGGATCGGGCAACTCGCCTCGGGGACCTGGGTCGCGTTCACGCACGGCGCCAACGACGCGCAAAAGACGATGGGCGTGATCGCGCTCGCGCTCTTCGAGGCTCACAAGATCGACCATTTCTACATTCCGGCCTGGGTGATCGTCTCGTCCGGCCTCGCGATCGGCGCTGGAACGTATGTCGGCGGCTGGCGGATCATGCGCACGCTCGGACAGCGAATCTTCTCGATTGAACCGGTTAGCGGATTTGCGGCCCAGGTTTCTGGCGGCACGGTGATCTACTTCGCCACGCATTTCGGGTACCCGGTCTCGACGACACATGTCGTCTCGGGCTCGGTGATGGGCGCCGGGGCGACGAAGCGCCTCTCGGCCGTGCGGTGGGGCGTCGCCGGCAACATCGTTTTCGCATGGGTGCTGACGATCCCTGCAGCGGCGCTCGTCGCCGCGGCGCTCTACTGGCCGGTGGAAGCCGTCTTCTAGCGCGGTTCTACACTTCCGGCGATGAAGATCGCCCACATCTCCGACATCCACTGCGGCGAGGTGCATTTCGTGCCCGGGCTGATGGAACGGGCGATCAACGAGATCAACGACCAGCAGCCGGACATCGTCGTCTGCTCGGGTGACCTGACGGCGATGGGGTTCAAGCACGAGTACGTGCAGGCGAAGGCGTATCTCGATCGCCTCGAGTGCGACACCGTGGTCGTCATTCCAGGCAACCACGACTCCCGCAACGTCGGCTACATCCACTTCGAAGACCTGTTCGGTTCGCGCAACCACGTCGTCCAGCGTGAGGGGGTCACGATCGTCGCGGTCGACTCGACCGAGCCGGACCTCGACCACGGCCAGATCGGCCGCGGCCGCTACCCCTGGATCGAGGAGAAGTTCGCCGAGGGCGACGCCGAGTTGCGGATCTTTGTCCTGCACCACCACCTGCTGCCGATCCCAGGCACCGGGCGCGAGCGCAACATCGTCTACGACGCCGGCGACGCGATCGAGTGTCTGCAGCGTTCCGGGGTCGACATCGTCCTCTCCGGCCACAAGCACGTCCCCTACGCGTGGCGGCTCGAGGACCTGTTCGTGATCAACGCAGGCACGGTCTCCTCGCAGCGCCTCCGCGGCAGGACTCGCCCCTGTTACAACCTGATCGAGATCACCGACCACCACGTCGACGTCTGGCGCAAGTACCCGTTCCACGGGCAGGAGAGGATCATCCAGTTCTCGACGGAGACACGTTCGTTCGAGAAGTACACGGCGCGAATCGAGGGCGAGGTGACTTCGTCGCGGTGAGAGCGTTGGCCGTGATCGACGGCGAGCACTACGCCTCGACGGTGCGGGACGCGCTGGCCGAGCTGCCCTACGAGTTCGTCGGCGCGTTCATGGCTGGCGGGACAGAGAAGCTCCGCGGCGAGTCTGACTACGGCGTCCCGCTCTACGACGAGCTCGAGGAGGCGCTGCGCGCGCTGGAGCCGGAGCTCGTGCTCGATCTGTCGGATGAGCCCGTGTTGGGCCCCGCGGCGCGGTTCCAGCTCGTCAGCCGCGTGCTCGCGGCCGGGATCACTTACGCGGGGGCGGACTTCCGGTTCGAGCCGCCCGAGCTCGAAGCCTTTCCGCTGCCCTCGCTGGCGGTGTTCGCGACCGGCAAGCGCGTCGGCAAGACCGCCGTGTCTGCGCACATCGGACGGCTGCTCTCTCGCGATCGCGATGTCATTGCGGTGGCGATGGGCCGAGGCGGGCCTGCGACGCCCGACGTCGCCGAGTCGCCGCCGAGCCTCGACCAGCTGCTGGCGCTCTCCCGCGCAGGCAATCACGCGGCGTCCGACTATCTCGAGATCGCCGCCGTCGCCGACGTCGTCACGATCGGCTGCCGGCGCTGCGGCGGTGGGCTGGCCGGGGCTGTTGCAACCTCGAACGTTCAGGCCGGGGCAGAGCTGGCGTTGCAGCGGGGGGCCGACTTCGTCGTCTTCGACGGCAGCGGCGCGGCGATTCCGCCGGTCGCGACCGGCAAGCGCGTGCTCGTCACGAGCACCTTCGACCCACCGGCCCTCGTGACCGGCTACCTGAACGCCTACCGGATCCTGCTCGCCGACCTCGTGCTGGTGACGATGGCGGATGCGTCGACCCCGCACGAGGCGCTCGCGGACGCGATCCGCGAGGTGAAACCCGAGGTCACCGTGATTGCAGTCGGCTTCCGGCCGCGTCCGCTCGCGCCGATCGACGGCAAGCGTGTCGCGTACTTCACGACCGCGGAGCCCTCGGCGCACGGGCGCCTCGCCGCGGATCTGTCCGCGTACGGGGCCGAGGTCGTCCACGTCTCGGGGAACCTCGCCGACCGGCCGGCTCTCCAGCGTGAGCTGGAGACCGCCAACGCGGACGTCTACCTGACGGAGATCAAGGCGGCCGGGATCGACATGGTCGCCGAGGCTGGCGCGAAGCGCGGCGTCGAGATCGTCCTTGCCGCGAACGACCTCGTCCAGTGTCCGGGGCAGCCGGAGCTCGACCCGGCCCTGCTGGCCCTCGCTCAAGTTGAACGCGCGGCGGTCGGAACGTGAGCGAGAAGCGCCACCGCGAGCCGCTGCCGCTCGGCGGAGAGGACGGGCTGCCGTTCTCGAAGGGCCTACTCGCACGGGCCGTGATCGCGAGCGGCGTGCCGGCCGAGAAGGCGTACGAGCTAGCGTTGACGGCTGAGGCCGATCTGGCGGCCGCCGGAAGCCGCGCCTCCTCGCTCGAACGGCTGCAGGAGCTGGCGGTCGGAATGTGGGGGGAAGAAGAGGGCGCCCAGGTGATCAGGCGGCTGCGCCTCTTCGGCCGCCTCGACGACCTCGACCTGCCCGTCGTCCTGCTGATCGGCGGCGCGACCGGTACCGGCAAGTCCACCGTCGCAACCGAGATCGCCTACCGGCTCGGCATCACGCGCGTCACCTCCACCGACTTCGTCCGACAGACGATGCGCGCCTTCTTCTCGAAGGACTTCATGCCGGCAATCCACTACTCCAGCTTCGAGGCGGGGACCTCGCAGGACGAGGACGACGAGGATCGAGTCCTGCACGGCTTCCTCGCTCAGACCCGCAACGTGCTCGTGGGCGTCCGAGCCGCGATCGAACGGGTCATGCAGGAGGGCTGGTCGATGGTGCTCGAGGGCGTCCACCTCGTCCCTGGCATGGTCTCGGCCGACATCGAAGGCGCGCTGGTCGTCCAGTTCGTGCTCGCGATCGACGACGTCGAGGCGCACGCGAGCCACTTCTGGCTGCGCGATTCCGCCTCGGGCAGCGCGCGTCCGTTCGAGCGGTATCTCGACTCGCTCGGGGACATTCGCGAGATCCAGGACTACATCGTCGGGCGGGCCGAGAAGGCGGGCGTGCCCGTGATCGAGAACAGCAACATCGAGCTAGCGATCGCGCAGGCGATGGAGCTCGTGCTCGAAAGCGCCGAGCAGTTCGAGAAGGTCGGATGACGGAGACCGCACCGATCCGGCAGCGCGAAGGCTCGGCACTCGACCGGTATTGCCTCTGTGAGAGCTACGCGCGGGCAACGGAGCGAGCGGCGCTGGCGGGGGCGCGCTGGCTGGGGCGGGCCGACCAGGAGGGCGCCGAGCGCGACTCCGCGGAGGCGATGAGGTCCGCGCTCGAGCACCTGCCGATCGACGGTCACGTCGTGATCGGCGCCGGTGCGGACGAGGACGAGACCCTCGCGCGGGGACAGCGCGTGGGAGCCGGCGGCGAGCAGGTCGATCTGGCGCTCGACCCCCTGGAAGGACGTGGCGTGGTCGCGCGGGGCGGGGGAGGGGCGATGTCGATGATCGCGGTCGGCGAGCCCGGCTCGCTGCAGACGCTGCCCGACATGTACATGCGCAAGCTGGCGGTCGGCCCGCGGGCCCGCGCCGCGATCGATCTGCGCCGCCCGGTGGCCGAGAACATCCGCGGGATCGCCGAGGCTTTTGGGCGCAGCGTCAACGACGTCACGACGATCGTCCTCGACCGTCCTCGCCACCACGACCTGATCGAGGAGATCCGCGCCGCGGGCGCCCGGATCAAGCTGATCCAGGACGGAGACGTGACGGCGTCGATCTCGGCGGCGATCCGCGGCACCAACGACCACCTCGCGATCGGGATCGGCGGCACGCGCCAGGCCGTGATGGCAGCGGCCGCGCTCCGCTGTCTCGGCGGCGAGCTGCAGGCTCAGCTCTGGCCGACGACCCGAACCGAGATCGAGGAGGCGCGCGAGTACGGGATCGAGGACCTGGAGAAGATCTTCACGATCGACGATCTCTCGCCCGGCGAGGTGATCGTTGCCGCGACCGGCGTCTCCAACGGCGACCTGCTCCGGGGTGTTCGCTTCCTCGCCGATTCCGCACGCACACACTCGCTCGTCATGTGCACCCGCTGCAACTGGGTTCGCTTCGTAGACGGCATCCACTTCTTCGCGCGCGAGCGCCGGGAGGAAGTGCGCCTCCTAGGCTAGGCTGGACCCGATGCCTACGAAGGAACAAGTCGTCGACGCACTCCGGGCGGTCGAGGACCCCGAGCTCGGGATGGACATCGTCGAGCTCGGCCTGCTCTATGACGTCGAGGTCGAGGGCCCGAAGGTCAAAGTGATCCACACGCTGACCTCGATGGGCTGCCCGGTCGGGCCGATGATTCAGGAGAACATCGACCAGATCGCGCGCTCGATGCCCGAGGTCGAGGACGTCGAGGTCGAGCTGACCTGGGACCCGCCCTGGTCGCCGGAGAAGATGTCCGACGACGCGAAGTTCATTCTCGGCTTTGGCTAGCGGTTTCTGCGGCTAAAAACCGCCTCCGTGGCGGTCGTCCGCTCGTCTCCCGGCACGTGACCGCTCTTCCTCGCGGCGAGCTAATGCAAACCGG
>MNDB01000094.1 GCA_001914705.1 Actinobacteria bacterium 13_2_20CM_68_14
TCGCGCGCGGCACGGCGCGCGGCTTGCCGGAACCCTCCGAGCATCAGCGGCAACAGGAGCGCCCGGGCCGGGTTCCGGCGCAGGTTGCCGACAACGCCGGACCCGTAGGCGATCCCGTAGTGGCGGACCGTGGCGGGCGAGACGACCTCGACCTCGATTCCGCGCTCGCGAACGTGCTCGACAGCGTCGGCGACGAACCGGCCGGCCGTGTCGCCCGGCGCCCGCGGATAGGAGCTCGTGAGGACGGCGACCTTCATGCTCACGCTACCCACGTGCTCAAACCGTGCAGCATGTCCAATCGGGTTTGAACGGCCGCGGCGGCAAAGCCGCCACGGCCTCCAGATCGGCATCGCAAGCGACGCCTCACACGAGCGCCTGCAGCCGCCGCCCGAAGACGACGGGCAGGGCGATCACCAGCAGAATGAACCCGTAGAAGAAGAACGCCGTCATCGTCAGATAGAAGGCGTTCGCCGCCATCGTTCCCACGAGCGCTGCCGTCAGCCCCCAAGAGACCGGCCGCAGGCGCGCGGCCGTCGGATCGTGGGCCACGGCGAGCGCGCGCCCGATCGCGCGGGCGGCGCGCAGGCGGCGGAACACGTACCAGAGGAAGACAGCGAACAGGGCCGTGCCGACGAGCCCGGTCTCAACCAGCAGCGAGACGTAGAACGAGTGGGGCCCCCAGTTCGTCTTGCCGGTGACGAACTGGTAGTAGACCGAGAAGTTGTTGAAACCGAGCCCGAAGAGCGGATGCATGTGGAGCACCTGTGGGATGAAGTCGTAGACCTGGAAGTGCGCGGTCGTCGAACGCCCGCCGCGCTGCAGCCGCGAGGCGATCACGGTGTTGAAAAAGTGTGGCCGTCGGTGGATCTCGTAGGCCA
The DNA here is from genome assembly GCA_001914705.1 of Actinobacteria bacterium 13_2_20CM_68_14. GTDB lineage: Bacteria > Actinomycetota > Thermoleophilia > Gaiellales > Gaiellaceae > 13-2-20CM-68-14. The sequence goes on from MNDB01000094.1 coordinate 879, forward strand.
CCAGCGCCGCGACGAGCGCCAGCGGTACGAGCATCGCCCGTGAGATCAGCAGCCGCCGATACGGGATCAGCAGCACCAGAAAGCCGACACCAAGCCCGAGCAGGCCGCTGCGGGAAAGCGTTGCCAGCTCCACCGCGAGCAGTCCCGCGATCAGCAGGGCAAGCGGGACGCGCAGCCGGTGCTTGGGCTCGAGCCGGAGGTAGAGCGGTCCGAGCACGAGCAGCGGCACGATCAGCTGGATGCCGAGGTGATTCGGATCTGGGGTCAGTCCGTCGATGCGGTAGACATTCGAGCCTCCGACCGCTCCGTAGATGTTGATCTGGGTCGAATGGCCGGTGATCGGCTGGATCAACGTCGCATCGAGGTTGCGACCGGCCTGCGCCGCCGCGAGCTGGATGACGCCGTAGGCGGCGTTCGCGGCGACCCCGAGGCAGAACCAGGCGAGCATTCGCCAGTAGACGCGCTCGCTCGAGCGGAAGAGATAGTCGACCGCGGCGACGAGGAAGGCGAAGTGGAGCACGAACTTGCCCATCCCTTTGCCGAACTGCGTCAGGCCCTGGGTCGTCTCTAGGTTGTAGAAGCCGACCAGGTAGACGAGCAGGAAGGCGGCGAAGAAGGCCAGCACGATCCCGGATGTCCGCGGCAGCGAGCCGTCTCGGCGGCCGAGCCGGCGCAGTGCGTAAGCGCCGACGAAGAGGATCGAGAGCACCTCGGTGAGGGCGATCTTCCCGGCGACGTTCCAGAAGATCTTCTCGAAGCTCATCGTGAAGACGGCCGCGAAGAGCAGAAAGTCGGTGACGCGGCGGGAAGGCATCAGGCTGTCTGGAGGATCAGCTCGGAAAGCTCCTCGACGCGCCTGCGTCGGGAGATGCGGTCGCGAAGTTCGGGCCTGAGCGGCGTCCCGTTCAGCTGCCCGGCTCGCCAGCGCGCCTCGAGCCCAAGCAGCGCCTCACGGATCGCAGCACTGTCGTCGGGCGGGACGACCACGCCGGCATCCGCCTCCCGGATCAGGTTCGCCGCGGCGCCGGCCGTCGGCACGGCGGCGAGGATCGGCCGCTCGGCGGCGAGGTACTCGAAGATCTTCCCCGGCAGCACCGGCGTCCCCCGCTCCCCCGCCTGCGGCAGCAGCAGGAGCAGCGCCTCGGAGTCGCGCTGGTAGGCGAGCGACCGGCGGCGGGAGCCGAATGGCAACAGTTCGAGCCGGTCGCCGAGCTCGAGCGTCTCGGCCCACTCGCGGTCGCGTGTCGTCAGGTCGCCGACGAAGCGGGCGACCACGCTCTCGAGCCCCGACTCCTTCATGGCGGTCAGGAACGGCCGCGGGTTTCGCTTGCCGAAGAAGCTCCCCGTGTGCGTGATCCGGAAGCGGTCGCCGGGGTGGTAGTCCAGGCCCTCGAAATCGTCGTAGTCGGCCCCGTTCGGGATCACGGTGATGCCGGCCTTCGGCTCGTAGGCGCGAATCTCCTCGGCGATCCCTTCCCAGGCGGTCACGATCGCGTCCGCCTGCGAGGCGACGAGCCTCGCGATCACGCGCTGGACGTTCTCCTTCATACGCGCCGGCAGCCGCTCGACCGGATGGTCAGCGTCGGCGATCAGCGGGTCGCGCAGGTCGGCGACCCACTTGACCCCGGTGGCCTTCTTCACCGCCGCGCCGATCAGATTGATCGAGTTCGGCGGCGACGTGGTCAGGACGACGTCGATGTTCTCCGCCCGGACGATCCGGATCGCGGCCGTGATCGCGTTCGGCGCCCAGGTCACGGAGATATCGGGAACGAGCGCGCGGCGGAAGAGGGCGCCGGCCTGGTAACGAAGCCGGTCGGCTCCCTCGAGCGCGTAGAGCTCTTCCGAAGGGATCCGGCCGCGGGGGCCGTGGTAGCGGACGCGATGCACCCAGGCCTGGGTCGGCGGCGTCGCCTCGTCGTCGCGGTGCACCCACTTCGGGTCGTCGGGTGTGAGCACGTGCGTCTCGATGCCGAAGCTCGGCAGGTGCGTCGCGAACTTCAACGGGCGCTGCACACCGCCTCCGCCGGCAGGCGGAAAGTACATCGTCACGAGCAGGACCTTCATCGGAGCCGGTAGAGAACGTACCGCCGGTCCGCGTACGCGCGCGGCAGGTCCAGCGTCAGCCGATGACGCTTGCGGTCGACGATGATCCACTGCGCGCCGTAGAAGCGTGGGATCGCGAGGTCGCCGCCGCGGGCGTAGAAGCGGTAGGCGTCGCGCAGGCGCTGCTTGGGCCGGTTCTTCTTCGTCACCGCGACATGGCCGTACGGGGCGTCCGCGAGATAGACGGGCGCGTAGGCGGCGAGCAGGTAGCCGGTCTCGGGATCCGCGAAGAGGACGTCCTTCGGCTTCGCGTCCGCGCGGAAGGCCTTGATCAGGCCCCGGGTAAGGGCGCCGGAGCCGCTGCCGACGCGGTTCCAGTGCGAGAAGCCGTGGACGGCGACCGGGATCGCGAACACCGCAACTGCGACCGCAGCGAGGCCGTGGCGATGGAGGTGTACACCTACATCACTTCCTTTTCTGAAGCGTCGAACCGCACCGATCAGCAGCGCAACCAGCCCACCGATGAGCGCGAACCAAGTCGGCCAGGCGGGCGTCGTCCCGTGAAAGTGGTAGCCGAAGTCGCCGGGATACGCATGCTCGAGGACGATCCCGGCGGCGAGCGCAAGCGGGATCGTGAACACGCCGAGCAACCCGGCGAGGACCGATGCGCCCCCTGCGACGGCGTACGGATACGGGATGAAGCCGACCAGGCGGCGAGCCTGTGAGATCGAGACGGCGTCCGCGAAGTGCGGGAAGACGAACGGCACGAGCGTGAGCGCGAAGATCGCGAGGGAGCCGCCGAGCACCCAGGCGGCCCACCGCCGCGTACGCGCAAAGTAGGCAAGCGGCACACAGAGCAGGGCGGCGACGGCAACAGCCCCGCTGCGGGTGAACAGCCGCTCGGCGACGTGATAGTGGTCGAAGTTGCCCGTCAGCTGGCCGGGGTACTGGGCGAACGCGCGCCGGACCTCCTGCCCGGAGGGATTGTGGACGGTTGTCGCCTCCACGACCGGCCGGAGCCAGGCGAGCGCGATCCCGGTCGGGATCGCCAGCGCAGCGATCCCGGTCAGAGACGGCGCCAACTCGCCCCGGACGAGCAGCGCCCGAGCGATCGCGAAGCCGACCAGCGGCACGCCGACGAAGAGCGCGTACGTCGGATGGACCAGCGCGAGAGTGCCCGCAGCGGCCGCCGTCGACAGGAGCAGCGCCCCCGACGGCCGCCGGACGTGGGCGAAGAAGAGCGCGAGCAGCCCCGGCACGAGCAGCTGCCGAGAGACGGTCGCCGGCAGCGCCAGCGAGGTGAACCCGCCGCCGTGTCCGGCCGCGATCCCGGTCAGCGAGATCTGCGCAACCACGACCGCAACTCCGGCCCAGGCGGAGCGGAAAAGCGCCTTCCCCGCCTCGTAGAAGAGCGCGAACGAGAGCGGCGCCAGCACGGTCGGCCCATTACGCCCGACCGCGATCGGATCGACGTCCGCGAGCCGGGCCATCAGGGCCAGGAACCCGTGCCAGAGCGGAAACGCGTAGCCGGGATGCAAGCTCCCGTCCTTGAACTCGCCGACGTTCTGGAGCGAGAGCGAGCCGAAGACCTCGAGCTTGCGGACGCGGGCGAGGTGGAAGAAGGCGTCGCCGTCGAGCACGGCCACGGACCAGAGCGCGATCCCGAACGCGATCCCCGCGGCGATCACCGCCAGCTCGGGCCGGTCCAGCTTGTGATCTAGATCATTTGCTCGCAGGGCCAACGGCAGCGCCACCAGCGCGACGGCTCCCAGTAGCGCCAGCGTCAGCCAGAGCGAGCTGTGGACGGCGAAGGTGATCGCGAGCGCGAAGAGCAGCGCGGCGAGCGACCACGCAACCACCGGCGCGAGGCCGCGCACGCAAAGCGCACGGGAGATGAGGGCACCGGGAATCAGCAGGCAGGCGGTCGCCGCCCCCAGCCGCAGGCCGAGGCCGACTCCGTCCGCGGGAAGCAGGCGCGCGAGAGCAAGCGCCGGCACGGCCAGCAGGACGAGCGGCAGGCGCCTCACCGCCGACGCAGATTCGATTCGAGGAGAAGACATCTCCAACGACGGGTTCGAGACGGCGCGGCGGCAAAGCCGCCACGCCTCAAGGTCTGCATCGCAAGCGATGCAGACGCGAACGAAGCAGTGAGCCGGCAGCAGCCGTAGCCTCACCCCGGCGAGCAGGAGCCGACGGGCCCGTTCCGCCTCGCGTGTGCCGCGGTGCTTGGCGAGGAAGCGAAGATGCCCGCGCACGTTCTCCGCGAACAGGCTGCCGCCGTGCGAGGCACCGCCGACGTGCATGGCCTCGGCGCCGGGGAAGAAGAAAACGCGCCAACCCGCCTGGCGGAACCGGTAACACCAGTCGGTCTCCTCGCTGAACATGAAGAAGTCCTCGTCGAACAACCCGACCTCGTCCGCGGCGTCGCGGCGGACGAGCAGGCAGGCGCCGAAGAGCCAGTCGACCTCGCGCACCTCGTCGTGGTCGAAGCCGCCCTCGTAGAAGGTGTTCAACAGCCGCGACCGGGGCGCCAGCTTGCGCAGGAAGAGGTACTCGGTCGCGAGCCGCCAGAGAGTCGGAAACGCCCGCGCAGAGCGCTGGAGCGACCCGTCGGGATTGAGCAGACGCGGTCCAACGACCGCCGCGTCGGGATGCTGATCCGCAAACCCGGCGAGCTGCTCGGCGCCGTCGCCGACCAGCCACGCATCGGAGTTCAGCAGCAGGAAGTAGCGGCCGGAGGCGAGCCGCATCCCCGCGTTGTTGCCGCCGCCCATGCCGAGGTTCTCCTCCTCGATCACGTGTGCCTCAGGAAACCGCCGCCGAACGAGCTCGACCGTCCCGTCGGTCGAACCGTGGTCGACCACGATCGTCTCGTAACCGCGCACGCTCTCGAGGCAGCGCTCGACCCACTGGGCCGAGTTGTATGTCACGACCACGACCGAAATGTCTCTCGTGGCCACCCTTAAATCTCCCGAGCGGAGCGACGGGACAAACTAGCCCCGCGCCAGGCATCGCTTGCGATGCCGTGTAAGAGGGCGTGCGATTCACTCGCTCGCCCGTTAACAATGCGCAGCATTTTTCGCGGATGGTCAAACATCGGGTTGCTGAAGTGGAGCACGCCGGGCGCCGCGGAGGCTCTCCCAAACGAAGATCCCGAGACCCGGCAGCGCGAGTGCAATCGTGACGAAGAAGAAGAGGAACCCGGTCGCAAAGGCCTTGTCCGCGCTGACGCCGAGATTGCCGAGGAAGCTGACGAAGAACGTCTCCCGCACCGCCAGCCCGTTGACTGTGAACGGTACGAGCAGGACGAGGAAGAGGAGCGGGCCCATCACGTAGTACGGCCGCGGCGAGAGGTCGACGCCGACAGCCTTCCCCGTCAGCCAGATCGCGAGCACCCGCACCGCTTGCACCACCAGCGTCAGCGCGAAGACCCAGACGAGCAACGGGACGTTGCCGCGGTAGGCGTGAATCCCCTCGTAGACGGCGCGCACCGGCCGCTCGACGCGAAGGAACCGCAGCAGCGGCACCGTCCGCGCCAGCAAAGGCCGTAGGCGGCGCGAGAAGAGCAGCACGGCGAGCACGATCGTCGCGACGACGAAGGCGCCCTCGACCCAGAGGTAGGCGCCGACGTCGTAGCGGCCGATCGCGAGCGCGAAGCCGACTGCCGCGAGCGTCAGCGTCGCCGCTCCCCCGAGCGCCCGCTCGAGCAGAACCGAGGCGGCGACCGTGCCGCCGTTGCCCGGGTGGCGGCGGGAGGTCTCGTAGATCCGGACGGCGTCGCCCCCGACCGCCGTCGGTAGCACCTGGCCGCCTGTGTAGGCGACGAAGTAGGCTCGGACGAGCCAGCCGAGCCGGTCGTCGATCCCCTTCGCGGCGAGCAGCCGCTGCCAGCGCCAGGCCATCGGCCAGACCGAGAACACAATGATCGCGACCGCGGCGGCGAAGTACGCGAAGTTCGCGTGCACGAGTACGTGCACGGTCTGGCTGACGTCGATCTTCCAGAAGATGTAGGCGGCGCAGAGACCCGTGACGACGAGCGTCCCGGCGAGCCGGATCAGGCGCCGTTTCACCGGCTCAGCGTAACGACGGCGCCTGCGAACGCACCGGAGTGGCTACGCGGCGACGGAGCCGGCCGCGGCCGGAACCGCGGGTGCCGACAGGCGCGCGTTCAGCGCCTCGATCACCGCCGCCGGATGAAATCGCTCGTTCGCCCGCCCAAAGGCCGCGACCCGCAGCTCCCATAGCCGGTCGCGGTCGCCGGCCAGCTTCCGCAGCTCGGCCGCGAGCGCGCTCGCGTCACCGGCGGGAACGTAGGCCGCCGCGTTCCCGAGCTCCTGCCGCTGCGGCGGCGTGTCGGAGGTGACGATCGCCGTGCCGGCGGCAGCGCCCTGAAAGACCTTGTTCGGGACGACGCGCAGTGCCTTTGGGCCGGTCCCGAAGATCCCGAGGCAGACGTCGTGGCAGGCGACGAGGTACGGAAGGTACTCCGGCTCGACCCAGTCGATCCATTCGACGTTCGCGGCTCTCGCGACCGCGCGAGTTTCCTCGTAGTCCTGTCCGCGACCGACGATCGTGAAGGCGAACCGCTCATCGTCGGCGAGGAGCCGCAGCGCCTCGCCAATTACAGGCGCCCCTTGCAGCGGGGTGAAGCTGCCGAAGAAGACGACCCGGACGCGTTCGCTCGCGTGCTGAACCGGTGGGTAGAACCAGTCGCTCGGGGCCCCGACCGGAACGACGACGGCACGGCCGCGGGCTGCCGCGCACACGCGCTCCCGGTGCTCGGCCGTGTCGACGCAGGGGAAATGGGCGGCGTGGACGGCGGCACGGTCGAGCCAATCCAGCACCCGGACGAGCCAGCGGGAGGAGACGCGCCGATCAAGCGCTGTGTCGCGAGCCGAGACGAGATGGTCGAGCGCCACAGGCGTGCGAGGCCAGAGCAGGCGGGCGAGATGGACGTCGAAGTGGCCCATGTAGCCGACGACGACCAGGTCGACGCCGCGGCAACGCCGCGAACGGGCGATCAGGCGGATCCAGGTGGACGCAAGCTTTGCGGCGAGCAGCGGCACGAGCCACGGCCGACGGAGCATCTTGACGCGCGCGGCGGTGTCCAGCCGAAGGGGGACGTTGCACTCGAGCACCTCGTCGCCGAGCGCGGCGAAGCCTTCCTGCAGGACGCGCACGCGCGGGTAGCGGCGGGCGTCGTAGGTGCCGAAGAACAGCACGCGCCGGCCCGTCCGCCTCGTGCGAGGTGCCGGAATCGCGACCGCGGGCGCATGGCTGATCGCCATGCAAGAGGAATCGTCCGATCAGGCGCGGGACTTGAGCGCCAGAAGTGGGGCAGTTAGGCGGCTTGCGGCCGCCGCAGGAGCTCGTCGAGCGCGATCGGCTCGCCGAGCGCCCCTTTCAGGGCCAGGTCGTTCAGGTCGACACCGGTTGCGGCGCGCGCCAGCTCGACCTCGGCCGGGCTGCCCAGACGGGCCGCCAGCTCGATCACCTGGGGGCCGCGCGGGGTGATCCGGATCCGCGTCGAGGTCGGTCCCTCGCGAATGCCGAGAACCGACGCCGCCCGTTCCGCCAGCGCGGCGACCCCGGCGGGACCGGACAAGGCGTGGAACTCGCCGGCCAGGCTGAACGCCTGGACGGTCACCTCCGGGCCGTCTCCAAGCCACGCGTCGTTGGGCACGCCGGCCTCTTCGAAGCGCTCCCGTTGCTTCAGCCAGGAGGACGCAAGGGCCGCCGTTTTCGGGTCGAGCGGGTGCGGCAACGCCAGCCTGTGCGCGATGCGGGCGGCGATCCCCACCGACCAGTCGTTGGCCGGCGAGATCACTCCGTCGATGTGCTCCGCCTCGGCGAGACGGTGCAGCGACGGCTCGTCCTCGAAGGAGATCAGCGCGCGGCGGTCGGCGAGCCGAAAGCCCGGAGCCGCGGAATCGCGGTCGACCGCAACCACCAGAAGCCCCTGCTGCCGGGCGGCCTGCAGCAACCCGAGCTGCTGGCGCCCGGCACCGAGAACGAGCAGGCGACGGTTCGCATCCACTCGCGGGATTGTCACGACCGCACGGGACGGTGCCCGTGAGTCACTAGCTTGCAGCCTCGAACGCAGGCTCCGGTGCTTCGGCCTCGCGCCGCCGGCCAGGGATTGCCAGTGCGGCCAACGCGCCGACGCCGACGAGCCCGGCGCCGACCCAGACAGCAGGCCGCAAACCGTCGACGAAGTGCTGCGGGGCGCCGTAGCCGCCGTAGTGAGCGAAGATCGAGGCCAGCACCGCGACGCCGAAGACGCCACCGAGCTCGCGGATCGCGTTGTTGGCACCGGAAGCCTGGCCTTCCTCGACAGGGCGTACGGAGCTCAGCACGACGTTCGCGACCGGCGCGAAGAAGAGCGCCATGCTGATTCCGGAGAGGAAGAACGGCGCGACGACGTCGGAGTACGGCATCGTCGGCGAGGAGACGGTCGCGATCCACGCGAGCCCGACCGCCTGCAGCGCCAGCCCCGCCGCCATCAGCCGCTGGCCGCCGATCCGGTCCGACCACGCGCCGGCGATCGGAGCGATGAAGATCGGCATCGCCGTCCACGGCAGGATGCGCAGGCCCGCCTGCAGCGGCGAGTAGCCCTGGACGGTCTGGAAGAACTGGATCAGCAGGAAGATCGAGCCGAACATCCCGAAGAACATGAACAGCGAGGAGACGTTCGTGAGCGCGAAGGTGCGGTTGCGGAAGAAACGCATCGGCAGCATCGGCGCCGGAGCACGGAGCTCCCAGAGCACGAACAGCGCGAGCACGATCGCGCCGGCGACGAGCGAGCCGACGATCTCAGGCGAGCTCCAGCCGACCGAGTTGCCGCGCACGAGGCCCCAGACGATTCCCAGCAGTCCGGCGCTCGCGAGCCCAAGTCCGGCGAGGTCGAGGCGGTCGGCTGGGCCGTGAGATTCGCGCAGGCGGAAGAACGCCAGCGGCGCGAGCACGAGCCCGATCGGGACGTTGACCCAGAAGATCCACTCCCAGGAGAGCCCCTCGACGATCGCGCCGCCGACGAGCGGGCGCTTCTCCCGCGGAACCGCTGCCGAAAGGAGCGTGAGGGTCAGCGGCGTCACGATCGCGCCGCCGACTCCCTGTAGCGCCCTGGCGAGATCGAGCCCGGTCGCCGTCGTCGACATGGCCGCGACCGCAGAGCCGAGCGTGAAGACGCCGATCCCGATCGAGAACATCAGCCGCCGGCCGTAGCGGTCGCCGAGCGCGGCGCCTGTGAGGAGCAGCACGGCGAAGGTCAACGTGTAGGCGTTGACCGTCCACTCGAGCTGCGTCAGCGACGCGTGCAGGTTGTGCCGGATCACCGGCAGGGCGCTCGTCACGACGAGGTTGTCGAGGGTGACCATGAACAGCGCGACCGAGGTGATCGCAAAGGTCCACAGCGTGTTGCTCCGGCTCTCCATCGCTCCTCCTTGCTCTTGAGTACTCACTTACTTTGTTCCGAAAAAAGGGTCACTTCGTCTTCACGCCCGCGACCAGCCGCGCGGCCCAGGGCTCTTCGAGGTTCTGGAGTCCCATCGAGGCGATCACGTTCAGCAGCATCCCGGTCGCGAAGAACCGGCCGACGGCCTCGGGCGGCAGGCCGGAGACTCGTTCCGCATACGCGACGAGATCTCCGTAGCCGTGGCGAACGACCTCCCGGATCTCGTCGTCCTCGCAGGCTGCGTACGCCTGCATCTGCGAGCGCAAGAACGTCCGGTCCGGCAGCAGCTCTTCTACGTATGCCTTTCCCATCGCCTCGAGCGCCTCCTCGCCTCGCTTGCCCTCGGCCGCTCGCTGAAAGCGCTCGAGCGTCTGGCGGAAGCAGCGGCTCACCACCGCCTTGAAGAGCTCCTTCTTCGTTCCGAAGAGGCGAAAGACGTACGGCTGGGAGATGCCGGCCTTGGCCGCGATCGCCTCGGTCGAGGCGCCGTCGAGGCCGCGCGCAGCGAACTCCTCGAGTGCGGCTTCGAGCACGGCCTCGCGCCGTTCTTCAGCCGATTTGCGCTGAGCGGTAACCGCCATGTCGAGTAAGTTACTACTTACTTACTAGGCTTGTCAAGGCTTCAGCAACGCGATCGAGGTCGCTTTCGCTCAGGCGCGTGTGGAAGGGCAGCGCGACGGCGCGCTCGAAGACCCGGGACGCCCCTGGGAACTCGCCTTGATCCCGGTAGGCGGCGAGCCGGTGGAGCGCGTAGGTGCCGACCTGCGCCTCGATGCCCTGTTCGCGGAGGGCCGCGATCTTGTCCGCGGCGCCGTCGACCTGGATCACGTAGGCCTGAAAGCCGTGGACGTCTCCCTCGTCGGCCGACGGCGTCTCGACGATGTCACGGAGGCGCTCGGTGTACCCGGCGGCGATCCGGGTGCGGGCCTCGAACAGCTCGCCGAGACGGGCGAGCTGCGGAATCCCGACCGCGCAGAGGATGTCGGAGAGCCGGTAATTCAGTCCCGCGTGCGCGATCTCGAAGCCGCCGCGCGGCTCGATCCCGTGGTGGCGCATGCGGCGAATCGCGTCCGCCAGCTCGGCGTCGTCGGTCGTGACGGCGCCGCCTTCGCCGGTCGTGACGATCTTGCGCGGGTGGAACGACAGGCAGGCGAGAGCGCCGAGGCTGCCGCACGGACGGCCTTGGCGTTTGGCGCCGAGCGCGCCGGCGGCGTCTTCGAGCACCGAGACACCCCCCGGAAGCTGCTCGATCCGCGCCGGGCGACCGAAGAGATCGACGGCCACGATCGCCTTTGTCCTTGGGCCGGGCTCGAGCTTCTGCGGGTCGAGGTTCATCGTCTCGGGGTCGACGTCGACGAGCACGGGCTTCGCGCCGACGAACGCGACGACGTTCGCGGTCGCGGGGAACGTGTAGGCCGGCACGAGCACCTCGTCGCCTGGTCCGATCCCTAGCGCGAGCACGGCCAAGTGCAGCGCCGCGGTGCCGGACGAGACGACGACCGCGTGCTCGGTTCCGCAGGCCGCGGCGAGCCCGCGCTCGAACTCCTCGACCTTCGGGCCCATCGTCAGCTGCCCGCTCTCGAGCACCTCGGCGACAGCCTCGGCCTCGGCGGCGCCGACGTCGGGCCAGGCGAGCCGGATCAGGTCAGTACCGGCGTCTGTTCTCTGTACCACGCGATCGTCCGCGCCAGGCCCTCGTCGAGGTCGACCTTCGCCTCGAATCCGAGCACCTCGCGCGCCTTCTCGACGTTCGGGATCCGCAACTCGACGTCCGCGTAGTGGAGCGGCTGGAAGACGATCTCGCCCGGTGCGCCGGTCAGCCGCTTCACCCGCTGGGCGAGGTCGAAGATCGTCACCGCCGAGCGGGCGTTGCCGACGTTGAAGGTCTGGCCGATTGCCTCGTCGCGCTCCAGGCAGAGCAGCAGCGAGTCGACCATGTCATCCACGTAGCACCAGGCGCGGATCTGCGAGCCGTCGCCGTGGATCGTCAGGTCGCGCCCCGCAAGCGCGGCCTCGATGAAGGCGCGGATCGCGCCGCCGCCGATCTGGCCCGGGCCGAAGACGTTGAACGGACGGACGGTGACGACGGGGATCCCGTGCTCCTCGCGATAGGCGTGCGACATGTGCTCGCCGGCAAG
>MNDB01000078.1 GCA_001914705.1 Actinobacteria bacterium 13_2_20CM_68_14
TCCTCGCGGTCGACGAGATCAGGGCCGCCGTCGAGCGACGGCGCGAGCGCGTCGTCGCCGTCAGCCCGCTGATCGGGGGCCGCGCCGTCAAGGGGCCGGCCGAGGCGATGTTCCAGAGCCTCGCCGGCGGGACCGGCGCCGCCCAAGTAACAGACTGTTACAAGGGCCTGATCGGCGCGCTCGTCATTGACGAGGCCGATGCGGACGATGCGGCGGCGGTCGCCGAACGTGGCGTGCGGCCGCTCGTCACCCGCACGCTGATGTCCGAGGCGGAGGCGAGACAGGCACTCGTCGAGACCGTTCTCGGGCTCGTCCCTGCATGAAAGTCGCGATCCTCGGCGGCACCGGCGCCTTCGGGCGTGCGCTTGCCGCGCGGCTCCGCGACCTCGATTTCGACGTCGCGGTTGGCTCGCGCGAGCATCAGCGGGGCTGGGAACGGGGGGTCGAGCTCGGCGTCCGCGGCGGCAGCAACGAGGAGATCCTCGAGGGCGCCGACCTCGTCATTCTCGCCGTCAAGTCGAACGCCACGATCGACACGGCCCGCGAGCTGAACGTGGCGATCGGGACGACGCCGGTGCTCTGCGTCGCAAGCGACGTCGTCTTCACCGAGCATGGCATCCTGCCCGCCCGTGACGAGCGGTCGTTGGCCGAGGAGCTCGCCGAGACGATCGAGGCGCCGGTCGCCTCGGGCCTGCAGTCGGTCTCCGCGATCGATCTCGCCGCGAACGAGTTGCCGGATCAGGACGCTTTGATCTGCGGCGACGACCCGCGCGCGAAGGAGCCCGCGCTCGAGCTCGCGGGCAGGCTCGTGGGCGGCCGCGCTCTCGACGCCGGTCCACTCGCGAACTCGCGGGCGCTCGAGGCGATGACCGCGGTGATCCTGAACGTCAACAAGCAATACCGGGCTCACGCCGGGCTGAAGCTCACCGGCATTCCCGGTAAGTAACAGTCTGTTGCAAAGTCCTGGCGGCGAGCTGCGCGTGATCCCGGTTAGGGGGCTGCCCGAAGTGCGGGAAGGAGACGATCTCGCCGAGCTGATCGCCGCCGCGGCCGACCTCGAGGACGGCGACGTGGTCGTCGTCGCGCACAAGGTCGTTTCCAAAGCCGAGGGACGCGTCGTCCGGCTGGCCGAGGTCGAGCCCTCAGCCCAGGCGCGCGACCTGGCGGCGGACGAGGATCCCCGCCGGCTCGAAGTGATCCTGCGCGAGAGCGCGCGAATCGTCCGGACGCGCCCGCCGCTCGTGATCGCCGAGACGCGTCACGGCTTCGTCTGTGCCTCCGCCGGGGTCGACGCCTCGAACGCGCCGGAGGCAGACACGGTCGTCCTCCTGCCCGAGGATCCCGACGCCTCAGCAGCCCGGCTACGCGACCGCTTGCGGGAGCTCACCGGCGCGGACGTCGCCGTGATCGTCAGCGACTCCTTCGGCCGTGCCTGGCGCCAGGGGACGACCGACGTCGCGATCGGCTGCGCCGGGCTCCGGCCGCTCCTCGACTTCCACGGCGAGCGCGACGCCGCCGGTTACGAGTTGCACGCGACCGTGATCGCAGTCGCCGACGAGCTCGCCGGTGCGGCGGAGCTGGTCAAGGGCAAGCTGGACGGTGTGCCTGTGGCCGTCGTGCGAGGTTTCGATCGGCGGGGGGAGGGCACGGCCCGAGAAGTCGTGATGCCTCCCGAGCGAGACCTCTTTCGGTGAGCGACGACTCGGAGCGTTCGAAGGGCGAGCTCGATCGCGAGCTGATCGAGCTCCTGAACGAGCTCAGGGTCGCGCTGCCGGGTGTGCAGGTGCTGTTCGCCTTTCTGCTCGCCGTGCCCTTTGCGAACGGCTGGCAACGCGTGACGGACTTTCAGCGGGACGTCTTCTTCGTCGCCTTCCTCTGCACCGCTGCCGCGACGATCCTCCTGATTGCGCCATCGATCTACCATCGCCTCCGCTGGCGCGAGCACGACAAGGAGCACATGCTCGTGACGGCCAATCGCCTGACTATCGCAGGCTCGGCGTTCTTGGCCTTCGCGATGATCGCGGTTGTCCTCCTGATCACGGATCTGCTCTTCTCACTCGGGTGGGCGATCGCGGCGACGGCGCTCATCGCGGTCGCCTTCGGCTGGTTCTGGTACGGCCTTGCGCTGCTCAGGCGCGCCGAACGGGGTTAGCGGTACGCCGCAGCGCGATCCCGGTCAGGAGCTCGCGCACGATCCGGTCGGCGACGAGCGCCGTGATGTCGGCCGACCCCGGCGCGGTCGGGATCACCTCGACGACCTCGGCGCCCACGAGCTCGAGGCTTTCGGCGACCGTGCGGCAGGCCCAGAGCAGGTCACCGCTCGTCATCCCGCCCGGTTCGGGCGTCCCGGTCCCGGGGGCGAACGCAGGGTCGAGGACGTCGACGTCGACGGTCACGTAGGTTGGGCCCGCGCCCACGAGGCCGAGCGTCCGCTCGATCACCTCCCGAATTCCGTGCTCCCGCACGTCGTGCATGAAGAAGCTGGTGATGCCGTGCTCCTCCTGCCACGCGAATTCCTTTGGCCCCGGCCAGTAGCCGCGCAGGCCGATCTGGACGTAGCGCTTCGGGTCGATGTGCCCCTGCTCGACGAGCCGGTACATCGGCGTCCCGTGCGAGACCTCGACACCGAAGACCTCCGTGCCGGTGTCCGTATGGGTGTCGAAGTGGACGAGTCCCAGCGGTCCGTGCCTCGCCGCGCAGGCGCGGATGTCAGGCTCGGCGATCGAGTGGTCGCCGCCGAGCACGAGCGGGATCGCCCCGGCGGAGACGACCTCGCCGACCGTTCGCTCGATCGCCTCGTGCGTCCGGGCAGCATCGGCCGGGACCACAGGCGCGTCGCCGTAGTCGACCATCCGCAGCTCGGCCATCGCGTCCACCTTCGCCTCGAGGTGCGGCCCCGGCGGACAGCTGGCCGCGCGAATCGCACGCGGGCCGAAGCGGGCGCCCGGCCGGTCGGAGACGAGGTCGTCCGTCGGCGCCCCGACGATTGCGACGTCAACTCCCTCGAGCTCGGCCGGGTCCTGGGTGTACGGGAGCGATCCGAATGTGAGCAGGCCCGCGTAATCGGGCTTCTCCCCGTAGCGACGCCAGCGCTCGAGCGGGTCGATCACGCGGCGAATCCTATGATCGCTCCGTGCCGCGAGACAGCGCCGACATCCTCTTCGACCCACCGCCGCCCGCTGCCGACGCGCGACTCGCCTATGGCACCGAGCCGAAGCAGTTCGGCGACCTGCGCCTGCCCACCCTCGACCGGCTATTGCCGCTCGCGGTCGTCGTGCACGGCGGTGCGTGGAAGGCGACGTACAACCTGATCCACACCGGCCATCTCTGCATCGCCCTTGGGAAGGCCGGGATCGCGACCTGGAACGTCGAGTACCGAAGCCGCGGCGACGTCGACGGCAAGTGGCCCGGCGCCGGCGTGGACGTGTCCGCCGCGGTGACGTTCGTGGACGAGCTGGTCGAGCGCTACCCGCTCGACCCGGAGCGCGTCGTCCTCGTCGGCCACTCGGCCGGTGGCCACCTGGCGCTCTGGGCGGCGAAGGCCGCGCAGCTTCCGGTCGTGGCGCTCGCGCCGGTCTCGGACTTGCGCGAGTCGGCTGAGCGAGTCGGCCCCGACGGCGCCGTCGCCACCTTCATGGGCGGGATGCCCCGAGATCTTCCGGACCGCTACGCGGAAGCCTCGCCTCGCGAGCTGCTCCCACTGGGAGTCCGTCAGATCGTCGTGCACGGAACCAAAGACCCGGAGGTGCCCTACGAGATGAGCGAGCGCTACGTCGAGGCCGCCGCAGGCGAAGCCGAGCTCGTCTCGCTCGAGGGCGCCGCCCACTTCGAGCCGATCGACCCCGAGGCCCGCGAATGGCCTCGCACCGTCGAAGCCGTTCGCGCGTTGCTCTGACCTCAGGCGGGCCGCAAGCGCTGCTCGACCACCGCCTCGCCGGCCGCGCGGACGCCCGAGTGCCCGGTCACGGCCGCGAGAAAATCGTCCCGCTCGAGCGCATAGAGACGTGATCGGGTCGTTGCGATCACGGTCGCGGTGCGGGGGATGTCACGAAGCAGCGCGAGCTCCCCGAAGAAGTCGCCGCGGCGCGCTCTGGCGTGCACGCCGTTGGTCACCTCGAGCGCCCCGTCGGCGACCATGTAGAAGCGGTCGCCAGCCTCGCCTGTGCGGATCACGACCTCGCCTGCGCTCACTGGCACCTCGACGAGCCGGGCGGCCATGTGCTCCTTCGCAGCGATCGACAGCGGTGCGAACATCGGCACTCCCTCGACGATCGCGAGCTCGTCCGCGGGTGGCAGCATCTCGCGATCGATGCGGACGAGTTGCCGCCAGACGATCAGCGTCGTCAGCCGACGAGCGCGACGATCCCGGTCGCGGCGACCGAGCCGATCGCGATCGCTCCCATCGCCAGGCCCCAGACGATCCCGAGCACGCGGGTCAGAACATCGTCGGGTATGACTCGCTGAAGCAAGGTGAACACGGCCACGTCCTCGACGCTGTTGGCTGCGCCTACCACCGCAAGCAGGAGAAAGGCCACCGCAACGCGAGGCCAGGCCGGGATCAGGGCGATCGGAAGGCCCCAGAAGATGAGCGAGACGCCGAACGGCACCGCCAGCTGCCTTCCCTTTAGCGAGAGTGCGCCGAAGGCCCCAACGAGGCCGCCGACCCCGACCGCGGCGGTCAGGTAGCCGACCGCCCCGGCGCCCGCCCCGAGCACCCGGAAGGCGCCGACTACGATCAGTACGTTCAGGGCGCCGCGCACAAACGATTGCGCTGTGGTCAAGAAAACCAGTAGCCGGGTCCTCGGCTCGGACACGACGGCGCGGAAGCCGCCGGCAAGCAACTCGCGCGGTCGAGGCATTTCCTCCGGCGCGGTCGCCTGGATGCGGCCTTCGACCTGAACGCGCTGGAGCAGACCCGCGGCGACCAGGAGCGCTGCTGCGGCGACCAGAAAAACGACCCCGACGTCGGCAACCGTGACGAGAATGCCCGCCACGAGCGGGCCGAGGAGCGTGCCGAGACTCTCAAACGTCGAGGTCGCGCCGTTGGAGGCGATCAGCTCTTGCGGAGTCCGGGCAAGCGAGGGCAGGGTTGCCTGGAGAGCCGGCCTGAAGATCGTCGACGTGACGCCGACGACGGCGGCGAGTGCGAAAACGATCAGCTCGCTGCGGCTGACGAAGTAGGCGGCGGCCGAGCCGCCGAGCGCGGCCGACCCGGCTAGCGAGACGACAACGAGGAAGCGCTCTCGCCGGAAGCGGTCCCCGAGCGTCGCCGCGAAGGGGGCGACTAGCGCAGCCGGGAGCATCCGGACGAGGCCGGCGATGCCGACCGCAGAAGCTCCGCCGGTGTTGTAGGCGAAGACTCCGAGCGCGACGAAGTGCGTCCATTCCGCCGCGATCGAGGCGCCCCACGCGAGCTCCACCCGCCGCAGATTTTCGTTGCGCGCGAGGGCTGCAAGCTCCGAGACCGCTTGCGAGGGCCGTTTCATCCATCGATTCCTCCACCGGACGGCGAAAAAGTCAACCCGTGCGGCGTGGAAGCGCCGGAACAGCCCCGAATACCTGGGGCCGTTCCGGCGCGGCCCGGCCTACGGGTAGGTGTAGGTCGGGGGCGGAGCGGTGGTCGTCGGCGAGGTCGTCGACGTTTGCGCCCTCCCGACGGTCACAACCCGCCAGGTGCCGACGTCCTTGAAGCCGTTGCCCTTGATGTCGCCACGCTTGAGGTCTTTCACGAACCGGTAGAGCGGCGCGCCCCGGTAAGTGACCTGGATCTTCCCGGTCGGCCGCTTGACCGTGCCCAGCCCGGTGACGCCGGTTGGCTTCGTCCCCTTCGGGACGAGCAGCGGCTTCCAGAGGGAGAGGCACGCAGCGTTCGTGCAGATGAACTTGCCGTGCCGCTCGACGCTGAGCGAATAGAGCGACAGGCCGCGCAGGTTGACCAAGATCGTCCTGCCGAGGGCCTTGTTCTTCGCCGTCATCACGACGCGCGTGGTACCTGCACCGCTTGCATTGACCGCGTAGAAGGCGGCGAGGAGTCCCGCCACCAAGGCTGCCGCGAGGAGCACTCCGCGGCCGAGCGTCGTAGTCCTATTCATCGGACCTCCTAAGAGAGGAGTGGATATGGACCTACTACGCTCGAACCACGCCGAAGGATTTCCCCCTTCACAGAACGCAACATCCGGGTGTCGGCGCGCTAGGCTCGGGTTGTGGCGACGCTACGCGGAAGCTGCCAGTGCGGAGGCGTGCGATTCGAGCTTCCGGACGACTTTCTGAGCATGTCCTTCTGCCACTGCGCCACCTGCAAGAAGATCTCGGGCGGCGCGGGCACGGCGAGCGGGGGCGTCCGGACTGAGTCGATTCGGCTGCTGGCCGGCGAGGACCTAGTCCGCACGTACCAGCCCGACGAGGGCTCGGCGAAGACGTTCTGCTCGGTGTGCGGCTCGAACCTGTTCGGCAGCGGCTGGCCGCGCTCCGAGATCACGAGCGTCCGACTGAGCGCGATCGACACGCCGTTCGACGAGCGGCCAGAAGCACACATCTACACCCGCTCACTCGCAGCCTGGGAGACGCTCCCGGACGACGGTCTCGAGCGCTTCGAGGCGGGGCGGGGTTAAGCCGCGCGAGCCGGCTGACGCCGCGGGGCGCACTCCGGAGCCAGCCGCACGCCCGCGGCGATCAGGTGCTCGGAGAGCCAACGCCGGGCGCGCCGCTCCCCAGACCTTCCCTCTGCCTGCGCCCGAAGGAGCTCGGCATGCTCCTGAGCGATCATGTTTCGAGCCTCGACGTCGTAGAGCAGCATTCCACCCTCCTTCATGTATCTTTAGGTCGAACTACTTGATGTCGAGACTCTAGCCGACAGATACCTTGACGTCAAGAGATTTTACGTCAAAATAGAATTATGGCGACCAAAACGAAGACAGAAGAGCGCGACCACATCGACAGGTTCCTCGAGTCGATCCGAGAGCGGTTGCCGATGCTCGACCCCGAGGTCGAGGGCATCGTCGACCGGATCCAGGGCCTCCACCGCCGCTTCCGGCGGGAAATGGACGAGACCCTCGCCGAGTTCGAGCTCGACTGGGTCGAGTACAAGCTCCTCGGCCTGCTCTCCCGAGAAGGCGAGGTCTACCGGAGCTCGCCCGGCAGGCTCGCCCGGATCATGGAGCTCTCGAGCGGTGCGATGACGAACAGGCTCGACCGCCTCGAGGAGGCAGGTCTCCTGCGGCGATTGCCGGATCCGGACGACCGGCGCGGGATCCTGGTCGAGCTGACCGCGGATGGGAAGCGCGTCTACGAGGAGGCTGTCGGCGTCCAGGCACGCAAGGAAGCGCTTGTCGCCTCCGCCCTGACCGTCGCCGAGAAGAAACAGCTGAACGCGCTGCTGCGCCGGATGATGCTCGAGTTCGAGCGCGCCGAGGGCGGCCCGCCGCCCGAAGAGTGCTAGTGGCCTGACCGGCAACGTCGGCCATGCTTCCTGGCCCGCGATCACGCGGCGCCAGAGTCCACGCTCGCCCTTGTCAAGGCTGCCAGCCTTGCCTGCGGACGAGCGCGGCCTCTGGCTTGGTGCTCGCGAACCAGGAAGCGGGCAACGTCACCGGTCAGACCACTGGGCCGCCCTGGGGCGTTGAGCTAACGGAGCGAATAGCGCGCGACCCTCGCCCCGGTCTTCGGGTCTGTCCGGAGCTGGTACAGACGACCGTCGGAGGCGACGCGCAGGGGCGTGCTCGCTCCGGTCCCGTCGTAACAGCACACCGCGTTGGCGGCGAGCGAGAAGCGCTTGCCGATCGAGCCTGACTGCCCGAGCCGCAGGATCATGTGCTCGGAGAGGGCCCCCGTCTGCCGAGAGACGTCGAGCTGCACGATCAGCTGGCCCCCCACGATTGCGGGCGTCAGCGCGCTCGGCGTAAGCGCCATCTGGGTGCCGCTGGTAACCCGCCAGGCGCGGACGACCTTGCCGGCACGATCGACGAGGGCGAAATGCACCTCATGTACGCCCAGCTGGGTGGCGATCAGATGCATGCCGCCGGCGAGCGGCTCGAACCTCAGGGTCTGCCGACGCTGCGCCGAAAGCGACAGCGGCCGGCCGGTCGAGGTGGTCAGAGGCGTCCAGGCCCCACTCCTCGCGGCGACCGAGTAGAGCACGCCGTTCGGGCCGACGC
>MNDB01000045.1:0-20017 GCA_001914705.1 Actinobacteria bacterium 13_2_20CM_68_14
CCGGGCTCCGGGCACGCAGCAGCCGTCCGACCACGTCGACGCCGTAGAGCTCACCGATCGCGACTGCCGAGTCTAGGGCCTCGTTCGCTGCGGCTTCGGCCTCAGGCAGGTCGGCGTCGAGAGGCAGCTCTAGCGGCACCACGACGACGCTGACCGCCGCGATCGAAGAACGGCGCTCGGCCGCGAGCCGGCAGGCGAAGTCGATCGCTTCCTCCGACTCGCGTCCCGGCTTCACCGGGACCAGGATGCTGCGGTACTCCAGCGCGATTGCCGGGCCGATCAAGATGGGCGCCCGCACCGTTTCGCGCAGCCCCGCGTGCACGACGTAGCGCCGGTAGCTCGCGTACAGGATCAGCCCCAGGGTCAGCCAGCCCAAACCGACCCAGCGGGCGTCCGCCTTCTGGACGACGACCACGAGCCAGGCGGCCGCCGTCCCGAGCCCGCCGAAGATCGCGAACAGGGGCCAGTCGACACCGCCGACGCGCAGGTTCGGGCGGGCGCGAAAGCGCATCTCGCGGTCGCGGCGCTTCACCCGCAGTGCGATGATCGAGGCATGGGCGATCGAGAACGAGAGCATCGCCCCGAACGCGTACATGTTGCCGAGGAAGGTCGTCTTGCCGGGCAGGAGAACGGCGATCGAGATGATCCCGCCGAAAACGAGCAGTGACAGCCACGGCGTCTTGAACCTCGGATGCAACCGCCGGAAGATCTCCGGGATCTGCCGGTAACCCGCCATCGCGTAGGTGATCCGAGAGGCCCCGATCACCCCGGCGTTCGTCGCGATGAAGAGGATCGTCGCGGCGAGAATGCCGACGTAGACCTTCGCGACGCTCAACACCGTTCCGTGCAGACCGAGGTGCTCGACGACTCCGAGCACGGGGTCGTTGGCAAACCCGCCTCCCCCGCCCGACTTCGGCTGCTCCCCGAGCAGCGTTGCGTACCCACCGTCCACGCGGTGCACCGGCAGCGCTGAGAGCGCGATCAGCGGCAGCGTGAAGTAGATCGCGAAGACGGCGCCCGCGACCCACGAGATCGAGCGCGGGATGTCGCGCGGCGGGTCGCGTGCCTCCTCCGCGAGGTTCGAGACCGTCTCGATCCCGGTGTAGGCGATCATCGCGATCGGGATCGCGAGGAAGAAGCTCGACCACGTCGGCGCGACCCCCCAATGGAGATTCGCCGAGAAGACCGTGTGCGGGCTGAAGATCAGCGCGAACCCGACCAACACCAGCAGGAGCTGCGTTGCAAAGTCGACGACGGCGAGGAAGATGTTCAGGTTCGCCGCCTCGCGAATGCCGACGATATTCAGCAACACGAGTAGCGTGATCACGATCGCCCCGCCGACGATGTCCCACGGATTTGTCCTCAGCGGTTCCCAGAAAATCGAGAGGTAGTGAGGCACGAAGAACGCCGAGATGGCGATCGTGATCACGTAATTGAGCATCTGCGCCCACGCAGCGATGAACGAGACGAGCTCGTCGAAGCCGTTGCGGGCGAAGCTCGAGGAGCCGCCGGCCTCGGGAAAGCGAACCGTCCCCTCCGCATAGGTCGCGGCGGTTGCGGCGAAGATCACCCCGCTGATCACGAAGACGAGCGGCGTCAGCCCGAGCGCGATCCCCGCGACGAGGCCGAGCGCGTAGTAGATCGAGGAGCCAACGTTCCCGTAAGCCGTCGCGAAGAGCGCCGGCGTGCCGAGGACGCGCTCGAGACGTTGTTGGCGACGCCGTCGCGGCACGCGCGGATGCTACTTCGCGGCGCGGTGAGCTATGTCACTGGACTTATCCTGTTTCGGTGAAGGCAACAACGCCCCAGCTCGGCGAGGGCCGTATTCTCGTCGTCGACGACGAGCCGCACATCCTGCGCGCGCTACAGGCCACGTTGCGCGGCGCGGGCTACGACGTCGTGGCTGCCGCCACGGGCGAGGAGGCGCTCCGGAGCGCCGCGGTTCGCCCTCCGAAGGCCGTCATTCTCGACCTGGTTCTCCCGGACCGGCACGGTTTGGAGGTCTGCCGCGAGCTGCGCGCGTGGACGGAGGTTCCCATCCTCGTCCTCTCTGCCGTCGGCGACGAGGGCGAGAAGGTCGCCGCGCTCGACGCAGGCGCCGACGATTACGTGACGAAGCCGTTCGGCACGGACGAGCTGCTGGCTCGGCTGAGGGCCGCCCTCCGCAGGACGGCGCCCGAGACCGGGCCGATCTTGGAGATCGGCGAGCTCGTCGTCGACCTCGACAAGCGGTCGGTCACGTTCGCCGGCGAGCCTGTCGCGCTGACGCCGAACGAGTTCGATCTCCTGCGTCTGTTCGCGCGAAACGAGGGCAAGCTGCTGACGCACCCGGCCATCCTGCGCGAGGTCTGGGGGCCTGCCTACGACGCCGAGTCGCACTACCTGCACGTCTACGTCTCGCAACTGCGGCGGAAGCTAGAGCCCGACCCTGCCCGGCCCCGCTACCTGCTCACCGAGCCGGGCGCCGGTTACCGGCTCGTGGACCCCCTCAAGCGCGAGGCCTGAGCCTTGGAAAGCAAATGGCGGAGGCGCAGTGCTGGGGTCGCCTTCAGCATCGGCGCTGTCGCTGTCGTAACCGGCGCCGTCTATGCGCTGCGCCCGATCGCCCCGGTCGTGAGCCTGGGCGTGCTCTACGTGCTCGCCGTCGTCGCGGTCGCTGTCGTCTTCGGCCTGGCCTACGCGATCCCGGTTTCTGTCGGCTCGATGCTTGCGTTCAACTTCCTCTTTCTGCCACCGGTGCATACGTTCGCTCTCCGCGAGTCCGAGAATTGGGTCGCGCTCGCCGTCTACCTCACGGTCGGCGTCGTCGTCGGTGAGCTCGCGACGCGCTCGCGCCGGCTGGCGCGCGAGGCTGTCGAAGCAGAGACGCTTCGACAAGCCGACGCGGTCAAGACCGCTGTCCTCCACGCCGTCAGCCACGATCTGCGCTCGCCCCTCACCGCAATCCGGGCCGCGAGCGAAGGTCTGGACAATCCTGCCGTTCAGTTGGACGCACGAGAGCGCGAAGAGCTCTTCGAGACGATCGGGATCGAGGTCCGCCGCCTCGAGCGGCTCGTCGAGAATCTGCTCGATCTGTCGCGACTCGAAGCCGGCCCGTCGAGACGGACGCCCGAGTTGTGGACGGCCGACGCGCTGCTTGCTTCCGCGCTCGAGCAGCTCGGCCGCGAAGCCGACCGAGTCGAGACAGACATCCCCGTCGAGGTCGGGCTCGTTCGCGTCGACGGTCCGCAGGTCCATCGCGTGTTGGTGAACCTGATCGAGAACGCCTTGAAGTTCTCATCGCCGAGCGATCCGATCGACATCACTGTCGAAGACGGCGGTGGGCGCGTCCGCGTCCGCGTCCGGGATCGAGGTCCCGGTATCCCGGAGTCGGACCGCGAAAGGATCTTCGACCCCTTCGAGCGTGGAAGTACCTCCGGCCCCGGGAGCGGCCTCGGGCTTGCGATTGCGAGAGGATTCGCCGAGGCCAACGGCGGTCGAGTTTGGGTGGAGCCCGAGGCGGAGTCGAGCGGCGGTTCGACGTTCGTCCTCGAGCTCCCCGCAACCGAGGAAGGGGCCGCCTTGAGCAAATCTTGAGCCGAGGCGGCGCAATCCTGAGGCGGCTCTGACCCGGCCCTGCCTACGTTGGTTGGGTGGCATCGTTCCGGCGTTTCCTCTCCCTGCAAGCGCTCGATAGCGGGCGTCGGCGGCTCCGTCGAACGACCCGTCGCCTCGTGGGACTCCAGCGGATGGTCGTCGTCCCGCTGCTCGACGCCGAGCACACGCGCCACGCGCTCGACCTGGCCTGCCGCCTCGCCTCCGACCGCGGCTCGCGCGTGCTCCTGCTGGCGCCGCTGTATGTCGACTGGGAGCTACCGCTAGACGCCCACTTCAAGCGGGAGGAAGCGGCCCTCCAGATCGAACTCGGCCGCGAGCGTGCGCTTGCCGAGAGCTACGGCGTCGGCGCCCACGCTCAGATCGTCCGCGCGCGGCCTGGGGAGCTCGGGCACGGTGTCGCGGAGGCGGCCGTGGAGGTGCGGGCGTCGCTGATCGTGGTCGGAGCACCTGTCGATTCGCAGCGGGGATTCCGCCAGCCGTTCTCGCGCGACGTCTGGTCGGTGCTGAACGACGCTCCCTGCCCGGTGCTGATCGCGACCGGCGCCCCACCGCAAGCCAGGCGGGCCGTCGCGTGAGTCAAACGACGCTCGAGACGCCGCGGGACCGCCCTCTGAAGCGAGCGATCGTCGGACGGCCGATGGCGAGCGGCGAGCTCGAGGAAACGCTGCTCCCGAAGACGCTGGCGCTGCCGATCTTCGCCTCGGACCCGCTCTCGTCGGTGGCGTATGCGACCGAGTCGGCGCTCGTCGTCCTGGTTGCGGCCTCTGCGGGAGCCGCGCACCTCGTCTTCCCCATCTCGATTGCGATTGCGGCGCTACTCGCGATCGTGGTCGCTTCGTATCGCCAGACCGTCCAGGCGTACGAAACCAGTGGCGGGGCCTACATCGTCGCCAAGGACAACCTCGGGACGTTTCCGAGTCTTCTCGGTGCTGCCGCGCTGCTCACCGACTACGTGCTCACGGTTGCGGTCTCGATCGCCGCCGGCATCTTTGCGGTCACGTCGCTCGCGCCGTCGCTCGAGGCCCACAAGGTCTTGCTCTCGCTCGGGTGCCTCGGAGTCATCGTCCTCGTCAACCTCCGCGGCATCCGCGAGTCGGGGCTTGCATTCGCGCTGCCGACGTACGCCTTCGTCGCTGCCATGTTCGCGCTCGTCGGTGTCGGTCTCGTCAAGAGCCTGTTCGGCCAAACCCCGCATGCGGTCGTTCCTCACCCGATCGCTAACGGCGCCGGCGCCGTGACCCTGTTCGTGTTGCTGCGCGCTTTCTCCTCGGGCTCGACGGCCTTGACCGGCGTCGAGGCGATCGCCAACGGGGTGAATGCGTTCAGGCGTCCGCACGGCAGGAATGCCGCGACGACGCTCGCCATCCTCGGCGCGATCGCAATCACGCTCTTCCTCGGCGTCTCGTATCTCGCCGTCCAAGAGCACGCCCGGCCAAGCCAGACGGCCTCGGTCGTCTCACAGCTCGCCCGCGCCACCTTCCCCGCGGGATCGGCCGCCGGCTTCCTCTACTACGCAGTGCAGGTGACGACGCTGCTGATTCTCGTTCTCGCCGCGAACACGTCCTTCCAGGGTTTTCCTCGGCTCGCAGCGCTCCTGGCACGGGACAACTTCGCTCCGAGGCAATTCACGAACCTCGGTGACCGGCTCGTGTTCTCGAACGGGATGCTCGTGCTTGCGACTCTCGCGGGGTTGCTGATCTGGATCTACGGCGCGAATGTCAACTCGCTGATCCACCTGTATGTGATCGGCGTCTTCACCGCCTTCACGCTGTCGCAGGCCGGGATGGTCCGCTACTGGAAGCGCGTCCGCGAACCCGGCTGGCGCTACCGCGCCCTCGTCAACGGCGTCGGCGCCTCGGCGACCGGGATCGTCGCGGCGATCGTGATCGTCACCAAGTTCGCGGCGGGGGCCTGGCTCGTCACCGTCGCCATCCCCCTACTCGTGCTCGCCTTCTACGGAATCCGTCGCCACTACCGTGGAATTGCGCGGCGGTTGCAAGCCGGCGCGGTGGCAGTCGTCGCAGCGCCACCGCCGCGAAACTCGACTCTGCTGCTGGTCGAGTCGATCGACGAGGCGACCGCCGACGCCCTCCGGTTCACGGAACAGACGGGCAACGGCTTTCGCGCGATCCACGTGCCGGCGCGCGGCACCGACCCTGGCATCAAGCCGCGCTGGTTCCGGTTTTCGGACGAGCGCTCGCACCTAGAGGTACTCGACGGTTCGCTCGGCGTCACGGAGGCGGTGCTCGAACAGGTCTGGCGCCTGCCTCGGGGCGAGTCGAGCTTCGTGACCGTCGTCATACCGGAGCTCTTCCGGCGCCCGTCGCTGCTCGAGGTGTTCACGCATCCGCGCGCGCTGCTGCTGAAGCTCCGGCTGCTGGCCGAACCGGGAGTCGTCGTCGCCGACGTACCCGTGCTGGCCGGCGCCGACGAGGCGCCGCCGGAGCGGACCGTCGTTCGTGTTCTCGTCTCCGGCGTGAACGCGTCGTCGATGCGGGCCGTCAACTATGCGCGCACCCTGGGAATCAAAGACACGCGTGCCGTCAACTTTGCCATCGACGAGGAAGAAGGGGCGAGACTGCGCCGTGAGTGGGCCGCCCACGGTCCCCGGATCCCGCTCGAGCTCGACGACGCCCCCTACCGCGACATCGGCACCCCCCTGCGCGCCTACCTCCGTCGTTTGACCGAAGACGGCCGAACCGAGGTGGTGCTGGTGATGCCGGAACTCGTCGTTCGCGGGCTGAGCCGCGCGCTCCACAACCAGAAGGCGCTCTACTTGAAGCGGCTACTCCTGTTCGAGCCGCATGTGATCCTCGCCTCCGTCCCGTACCAGCTGCTTCGTTGATAAGCAGGGACTGACCCCGAAGGGGTCTGTCCCTACAACCGTTGATGGGACAGTCCCCGTTCGGGGACAGTCCCTCTCAGCCGTGGATTGAGACGAGCAGCGGAATGATCAAGATCGCGACGATGTTCGTGATCTTGATCATCGGGTTGATCGCTGGTCCCGCGGTGTCTTTGTACGGATCGCCGACGGTGTCGCCGGTGACCGCGGCGGCGTGGGCCTCTGAGCCCTTGCCTCCGTAGGCGCCGTCCTCGATCAGCTTCTTCGCGTTGTCCCAGGCGCCGCCGCCGGAGGTCATCGCGATCGCGAGGAAGAGGCCGGTGACGATCGTCCCGATCAGCAGGCCGCCGAGCATGCGGGCATTGATCAGGCCGATGATGATCGGGAAGGCGATCGGGATCAGCGCCGGCAGCAGCATGCTCTTGATCGCCGAGCCGGTGACGATGTCGATCGCTCGCCCGTACTCCGGACGGGCGGTGCCCTCCATGATCCCCGGGATCTCGCGGAACTGGCGACGTACCTCGGTCACGACCTGGCCGCCGACGCGGCCCACCGCCTCCATCGCAAGCGAGGCGAACAGGAACGGCATCAGGCCGCCGATGAAGAGGCCGGCGATCACCCAGGCGTCGTCGAGCGCGAAGGTGATCCCGTTCAGGCCCTGGCGATCGAGCTCGCTGTGGTAGCTGTCAAAGAGTACGAGCGCGGCCAGCGCGGCCGAGCCGATCGCGTAGCCCTTGGTCACCGCCTTGGTCGTGTTGCCGACCGCGTCGAGCGGGTCGGTGATTGCGCGCACCGATTCCGGCAGATCTGCCATCTCGGCGATCCCGCCGGCGTTGTCGGTGACCGGCCCGTAGGCGTCGAGCGCCACGATCAGACCCGTCATCGACAGCTGCGCCATCACTGCTACGCCGATTCCGTAGAGCCCGGCGAAGTGGTGCGCGATCAGGATTCCGGCCGCGATCACGATCACCGGGAGGGCCGTGGCCTGCATCCCGACGGCGAGACCTTCGATGATGTTGGTCGCGTGCCCGGTCTGAGAGGAACGTGCGATCGACTTCACGGGCCGCCACCGCGTCCCGGTATAGAACTCGGTGATCGCGACCAGCAGGAAGGTGACGACGAGACCGACTAGCGCCGCGATGTAGAGGTCGGAGAACGTGTACTTCGAGTTGTCGTCGAAGGCGAGCGTGACCGGGATGAACCCGAGCGCTGAGAGGAAGGTCGCGACGAAGACCGCCTTGTAGAGCGCGTTCATGATCGAGCCGCGGCGGCCGACCCGAGCGAAGAAGACGCCGACGATCGAGGCGAGAATGGAGACGCCGCCGAGGGCAAGCGGATAGAGCGGCAGGCGCCCGTGGAACGGGAAGCTGAGGCCGAGCAGCATGACGGCGACGGCGGTGACGGCGTAGGTCTCGAACAGGTCGGCCGCCATCCCGGCGCAGTCGCCGACATTGTCGCCCACGTTGTCGGCGATCACGGCGGGGTTGCGGGGATCGTCCTCGGGAATCCCGGCCTCGATCTTGCCGACGAGATCGGCGCCGACGTCAGCGGCCTTCGTGTAGATGCCGCCGCCGAGGCGGGCGAAGACAGAGATAAGCGAGCCCCCGAAGGCGAGGCCGATCAGGTCGCGGATCGCCGCGTCCTGGGACTTGTTGAACCAGCTCGTCAGGATTCCGTAGTAGCCGGCGACCCCGAACAGGCCGAGCCCGACGACGAACAGTCCCGTCACCGAGCCGGCACGGAAGGCGACGTTCAGGGCGGGCTTGAGGCCGTGGCGGGCCGCCTCGGCGGTGCGGACGTTCGCGCGCACCGCGACGTTCATCCCGATGAAGCCGGCCGCGGCCGACAGCCCGGCGCCGATCAGGAAGCCGACGGCGGTTCCCCAGCCGAGCTTGTGGTAGAAGCCGAGCAGGAGGAAGGGCGCGATCGCGACCAACCCGATCGTCATGTACTGGCGCCGGAGGTAGGCAGCCGCACCTTCCTGCACCGCCTGGCTGATCTCCCGCATCCGCTCGTTGCCGGCGGGCCGGCCGAGCACCCAGACGGTCAACCCGATTCCGAATCCGATCGCCACGCCCGCGCAGACGAGCGCAAACAGCACGGTGTGGTGGTGGAAAAACCCGCTCAATCCGCCTCCCTCACAAAGTCAGCGCCGGGATGCCCCGGCGCGGCGCAGTTTCTATCAAACGCGGCGCGGGCGCGCCGAAGGGAGGTCAGCGCCGGCCGCAGGCGCCGAGCTTCGCGCCCAACCTGCGGAGCTTGATCGCGACCGCTCTCGTCACGTGAACCGTGCGGTGGCGGTAGCAGAGCGTCAGCCTGAACGGCGCCCGCCCCTTGCTGACGACGAGATTGACCGAGGCCCCGTTCGCGAGTTGCTTGCCCGGAGCCATGGCCTGAGAGATCACACGACCCCTCGCGACCCTCGAAAAGCGCCTCGTGATCGCGCCGGCGGAGCAGTGCGCTTCCTGCAGAGTTGTCCGGGCGGCGGCAAGAGGCCGACCCCTGATCGGCGGGACGAGGCAGACGACAGGCGATAGCGCCGGAGGTGGCGGTGACGCAGGAGGCGTCGGTGGTGGAGCCGGCGGGCTGGCGCTGGTGAAGATCGCGGTTGCAGTTCGCGCCGCGGCCATCGTCACGATGCAGGTGGCCGGTTGGCCGGCGCAGTCGCCCGTCCAGCCCGCGAAAGCTGCTCCTGGATTAGCCGTCGCTGTCAGCGAAACCGTGTCTTCGTCCAGGAAGTTGGCGGAGCAGGAGCCCCCGCAGACAAGACCCGCCGGGACGCTTGTTATCTGTCCGTTCCCCGCACTGCTCACACTGAAGTTCTGCGTCGTCACGTTGAGGAACTTCGCGCCGCTCGCTCCGGCGGCGTCGGTGACGATCAACGTCACCACCCGCGTGCCTGGCGTCGCGTACGCGTGGGCGACCGTTGGGGCAAAGCCACTGCTCGAGGTCCCGTCACCCCAATCCCAGGCGTAGTTCGCGATCGCCCCGGTTCCGTTCGGCGAATTCGTCGCGCCGGCGTCGAAGCCAATCGGACCGCCGGAAGCCGTTGAGGCGGTGAAGTCGGCATTTACCCCCTTCAGGCCGCTCGAGGCGTGCGAGACGATACAGGCGGCTTCGGCGTTGCTCCACTGTTTCTGCACCGTCCAGGTGCTCGTGTCGAGGGTCAGCGTCGCCTGCTGTCCGTTGCAAATGTCGGCAACCTCGCCGTTGGACTGGTCGTACCAGGCGAGGGGCGAGACAAAGGCACTTGCCGAGCCGACTTCAGGATCGGTCACCGACTCGACCAGCTCGTGGCTCGTCATCGAGGTGAGGTTGCCGAACCCGCCCCCGGCGCTACTCGCGCCGCAGCCCGAGTTCGTCGGGGTGCTCTCGGGCAGCACGGTGTATGTGAACGGCGTGCCAAGGTAGGCCGCGTTCGAGTGGTAGGCGCAAAATTGCGTATTCGAGCAGTCCGTGCCGAGGCAGATCCTGTAGGTCGGCGGAAACATGACGTAGTACTCAGTCACCGGGCCGTTGAAAGCGACCCGAGGCGGAGGCAAGGCTCCACTTGCGATTTGCGCGATCAACTCCGCCGCGACTTGTGCGTCGGTCAGGTTGGTCGACGTGGTGCTCGGAGCAATCGTGAACGAGCCGAGATAACGAGTCGCCAGCGTGAGCGGCTGATTCCCGGCAAGCCCTTGGGTCTCGTACTCGAGCGCGGTGTCATACGTGTTGGCGTTGCCGGCGTTCGCGAACGAGCTGAAGAAGTCGGGCAGGCCGCTCGTCAGCGTGCTCGAGTGGCCGGTTGCCCCCCAGAGCACGATCGCGTTCTCTGTGAACGCCATGATCGGGCCGCCGTAATACGTCAGGTGCGCGTGAGCCGTATTGGCGAACGGCTGCGGAATCGGGACCGGAACAACCCCACCAAGAGGCTGGATCCGGAGCATCCCGCGCGGTTGGGCCGCGGCCGTGCTCGGCGCCGGACATACAAACAACGCCCCGGCGAGCGCAAGCAGCAAAAACCCTCTAGCTGCTCGAGATGGCCGCTTCATCTCTGGAGTAGCTTCTAGCAGGTCAGGCGGCGAGCACCCAGCCTAGTCCGTCCCCTCGGGCTCCTCTGCCGCGGCGGACGCGTAGGCGAGCTGCATGTTCGCGAGGACCTGGTTGAAGTCGCGGACGGCCTCGGCCGGAACCGCCCCTTCCAGCACCGGCAGCAGGGCCTTCAGAGCCTCGATCGCCAGGCGCGCCTGCTCGAGGTCCTTGTTCTCGCCGCTCAGGCGGTGGTAGCCCAACGAGGAGATCGTGTAGACGGTCTGCAGCAGTAGGTCGGAGACCTTGAGCCGGCTCAGCTCGGCCTGCAGCTGCTCGACGAGCTCCTGCTCGCTCTCCGAAGGCTCGGGAGGCTGTTCCTCAGCCACGGACGGGAGCGCCTCTTCGGACGAGGCCTGCGTAGATCTCCTGCAGGGACGCGCCGTCCTCGTACTGCGCCAGCTGGCGCTCGGCCGAGTTCGCAGTGGGCACGGCCAGATACTGAGCCGCGCCGAGCTCCTCGGCAACCGGCGCGACCCACTCGAGCAGGCGTTCGAGGTGCGCCCGGGCCGGGCGGACGTCGCCGGTCGTAAGATCGATCAGCTCGCCGGAGAGGCCGTAGCGGATAGCCCGCCAGAAGTTCTCCTCGATCAGCCGGTGCGGGTAGTTCGGCAGCGGCTCGCCCTCGTCGAGCGCGCGTGCGATCCGCGCCGTCAGCGCGTAGCAAAGCGCGGCCAGCGAGCGCGACTCCTCGAGGTTGGGCTGCGCGTCGCAGATCCGGATCTCCACGGTCGGAAAGGCGAGGTGCGTCCTGACGCTCCACCACATCTGCGTGTGCTCGGTGATCGAGCCGGTCGCGTAGAGGAAGCGGACGTAGTCCTCGAATCCCCGCCAGCCGTCGTAGGCGTCCGGCACCCCGCAGCGCGGGAACATGCGTGTGAAGATTTCCGTGCGCGCCGAGTGCAGGTAGGTACACACGGCTTCGACCATCGGTGAGCTCGCCGAGACGGCCAACAGCTCGGGTAGGTAGTTCCGCAGCCCGTTGCAGACCGCGATCGCGCGGTCGGCGCCCCGGATGCCGACGTGAACGTGCAGCCCGAAGGTGTTGTTGCGCCAGACGACGTAGCGGAGCAGCTCGTCGTTTTTCCGGTAATGCGGCGTGTCGATGATGCGCTGGTCCTGCCAAGGGCTCCACGGGTGAGTGCCGACGGCGGCGAGTGCGATCCCCAGTCCACCCGCGAGCTCGTCGAGCTGGGCGCGACGTTCGCCGACCTTCGCGGCCGCCTCGGCAAAGCTTTCGCAGCGACCGGTTCGGACCTCGACCTCCGAGGCGATCAGCTCGCCGACGAGGTGTTCTTCGAGCGGTGTTCCCTGGGCCGCGGCCTGGAGCTCCTCGAAGCGGTTCGCGAGCGAGAGCGTCTCGGGGTCGAGGACGGCGAACTCCTCTTCGACGGCGAGCGTGAAGTCGGTGCCGTTCTCGTACGCCTCGCGCGCGGAGCGGATCTGCTCTTCCGGGATGAGCTTCTGCGTACGCATGGGGGCCGTCACTTTAATTGGTGAAGGGTTGGAGCAATCTCGCGGAGACCTGTTCCCAGCTCCAGTGCTCTTCAACAGCCCGCCGCGCGGCCTCTCGCAGGGCTTGACGGTCTCGCTCGGGCAGGTCGAGCAGACGGCCGAGCTTGGCCGCCAGATCCCGGGCGTCCCCGGTCTCGAAGCTCGTCAGCCCCCGCTGCTCGGGCGGGTATTCGGCTTCGAGGCCCTCCGCGATCTCCGCGAGGCCGGAGTGCCGGGCGACGAGCGGGAGCGATCCGGCCGCGGCGGCTTCGGCCGCGACCATCCCGAACGCTTCGGGAAAGATCGACGGCACGACCGTCACCTCGCAGAGCGGAAGCAGGTGGGCGAGGTGGCGGTGCTCCAGCGGCCCGGTGAAGAGCGTCCGGGGGGGCGCGATCTGCTCGAGCTCGGCGCGATAGTCGCCGAAGCCGACGATGACGGCGCGGCTCCCGCTTTCACGGAGAGCTTCGAACAGGACGTGGACGCCCTTGTTGTGGAGCAGCTTGCCGAAGTAGAGAACGGTCCGCTCGTCGCTCTCGAACCAGGCCGCGAGCCGCTCTGCGTTGCCCTCGTCGGGAAGCCTCTCCTCCACGTTGCCGGGGTTCGGCGGATCGCGGCGCGCCTCGTCGAGCAGGTGCTCGAGCGCCGCGGCGCGCTGCTCGGGCTTGAACTCCTCGATGTCGACGCCGGGCGGCACCTCGTAGACGCGGTCGACGTGGCCCACGACCTGCTCGAGCACCGAGCGGATGTGTGCCGAGCCGACGAAGGTCGCCGTCGCCGGCGCGAGCGACTCTCTCCCCCAGGCAGCCAGCTCCGCGTTGCCGCGCATCGAGTACTCGAGCTCCGAGCCGTGCGCCTTGACCGCGTAAGGCGCGCCCGTCGCGGCCGCCACCGGACCGCCCAGCAAGACGTGGTTGGCGAAGACGAGATCGGCCGGAAGCTCGGCCCGAACGGCCGCGGCGTTGGCCTCGACGTAGCGCTCGCGTTCCTCGGGCGTCAGCTCCTGGAGCAGCCGCGGCTCGAGCCCCTCGTAGCGGTCGAGCACGAAGGTCGGCAGGATGTTTTCGGGCAGCTCGGGCCGAACGACGCGCGCGCCGCCGAGGTCGTACGCGCCGGGGTTCCGCTCCTGGCAGACGACCACGACCTCGTGGCCCAGGCGGCTCCACGCGCGCGCGAGCGCGCGCGTGTAGACGTTCGAGCCGGTGCCGCCGAGCAGGTAGCCGTGCCAGAGGACGATCCGCACGACCCGATCCTGCCGAGCCTTGACTAGGTCAGGTGGAAGTACAAGGCGTGCAGGAGCTCCACGGCCGGGTTGGACGTGTGCACCTGGACGTCGTGCGGGACGTCCAGCAGCGCCTCGGAGTAGTTGAAGATGATCTTGACGTTGGAGGCGACGAGCTCGTCGGCGACGTCCTGGGCACTGTCGGCCGGTACCGCTATCACGCCGACGATGATGTTCTTGTCGCGCACGGAGTCGCGCAGCTGCTGGTAGTGGCTGACGGGCATCGCGCCCACCTCGCGACCCACCTTCTCGGGATCGGTGTCGAAGACGGCGGCGATGTTGATCCCGTGCTCGGCGAAGATCGGCGAGCTCGCGATCGCCTGTCCGAGCCGGCCGGCCCCGACGAGCGCGACGTTGTGCTGACCCTGAGTGCGGAGGATCTTGCGGATCTCGCCGAGGAGCGAGTCGATGTTGTAGCCGACGCCCCGCTTGCCGAATTTGCCGAAGGTCGAGAGGTCGCGGCGGATCTGCGTCGCGTTGATGTTCGTGTAGTCCGCGATCTCCTGGGAGGAGATTCGGTCCTTGCCCATCTTCTTCGACTGGGTCAGGACCTGGAGGTAGCGGCTCAGCCGAGCGGCGACGCCGACGCCCAGCCGGTCGTTGGAAACCTCCGCTCGCTCTGGTGTTTGTAACACGGCACGAGCATTCTGCCAATTCCGCTCAGCACGCCGCTTGGGGATGTCACAAACCCGTCGTTTCGGCCGCCGCTTGTGCAGCCGCGAGCTTGCGCCGAAAGGGCTCCGGCTGGACGTAGTAGGTGCAGACGCGCTCGCCGTCGATCTCGACGACGGGGATCAGCTCGCGGTAGCGCGACTCCAGCTCGGGGTCGCTGTCGATCGCAATCTCGACCAGCTCGAACCCCAACTCGTCACGAAGCTCGGCGAGCTGTGCCTTCGCCCGCCCGCAGAGGTGGCAGCCCTCGGCCTTGTAGAGGACGACCCGCGGTGCCTGTGTTGCCCCGAACCGACCCACTTAGTAACAGTCTGTTACTTGGATATCGGGCCGCGGTAAGGCTCCGAGCCCAGTGCTTTCGCCCTTCGCGACGTTTCCGAGCAAGTGACAGACTGTTACTTGCCCTACGACCATGCAAGGATCCTAGTCAGCCTTGGGCTCCAAGCCCATGGCCTTGCAACCCGGGATCAGACGGACGCACGGGCAAAGCCCGCGCGTCCTCCAAGGCGGCATCGCGAGCGACGCCTCAGGGGTAGAGCCCACGCGTGATCGTCGCGTCGGCGACTCGCCGCACTGCCAGTCCGTACGCGGCCAGGCGCATGCTGGTCTTGCGCTCCTCGGTCGTGCGCCAGGTCTCGTTGAACGCACGCGTCGTGATGTCGCGGAGCTTCGAGTTGATCTCGTCCTCCTTCCAGAAGTACTCCTGGAGCCCCTGGACCCACTCGAAGTAGGAAACGACGACGCCGCCGGCGTTCGCGAGCACGTCCGGAAGGATCAGCACGCCGCGGTCGTCGAGGATCTCGTCCGCTGCCGGAGTCACGGGTCCGTTCGCGCCCTCGGCGATCATCTTCGCCTTCACCTGGTCGGCGTTGGAGCTCGTGATCACCTGCTCGAGCGCGCACGGCGCGAGCACGTCGCAGTCGAGCACGAGCAGCTCCTCGTTGGTGATCGACTCGGCGCCGCGCAGTCCCTCGAGCGCGCCCGTCTCCTGCTTGTGCGCCAGCACCGCGGCCATGTCGAGCCCGGCCTCGTTGTAGATGCCCCCGCGCGAGTCGGAGACGGCGATCACGGTCGCGCCCTGCTCGGCGAGGAACCTCGCGAGGAAGCTGCCGACGTTGCCGAAGCCCTGGACGGCGACCCGCAGGTCCTCCATTCGCATCTCCCGCTTCCGAACCGCCTCCTGAATGCAATAGAGGGCACCGTGCGCAGTCGCCTCCAGCCGCCCGAGCGAGCCGCCGACGTTGAGAGGCTTGCCGGTGACGACACCGAGCACCGAGTGGCCCTTGTTCATCGAGTAGGTGTCGAAGATCCACGCCATCACCGACGCGTTGGTGCCGACGTCGGGCGCCGGGATGTCCTTCTCCGGGCCGATCTCGTTGATGATCTCGCTCGTGTAGCGGCGCGTCATCCGCTGAAGCTCGGCCGGTGAGAGCTTTTTGGGGTCGACGCGGATGCCGCCCTTGGCGCCGCCGAACGGAATCCCCATCAGTGCGCACTTCCACGTCATCCACATCGCGAGCGCCTTGACCTCGTCGAGCTCGACATCGGGGTGGTAGCGGATCCCGCCCTTCGACGGCCCGCGGGCGATGTTGTGGGTGACCCGGTAGCCCTCGAGAGCTTGGATGCTGCCGTCGTCCATCGTCACGGGCACCGAGACCACGACCGCCTTCTTGCACTCCTGCAGAACGTTGACGAGGTTCGGGTCGACCCCGAACAGCTCCGCGACGCGGCGCAGCTGCTCCTTCGCGATGTCGTAGGGATTCTCGCGCAGATGTGATTCGGGGACTACGAGTGTGGTCACTGACGCTCCTTCGGCGCTCGGCAGTTGGGAAAATCGCCGCAAATAGCGGCATGAGTATAAGGAACTACTTGATCGTGAAGGTCACCTTTCGGAAGGTCGCGCGGCTGCCGTCCGGCGGAATCGCGGCCAACGCGAGGGTGTAGTCGCCGGCCGGCATGACGTTCCCGTTCGGGTCGCGGCCGGTGAGCCCGAACGCGTAGCTTCCGGGCAGGAGGTCGCGCATCCGGACGAGCAGGCCGAGGTGGGTACCGAACGAGCTCGTCAAGACCATGTCGAGCCGGCCGACCGGATGCACCTCGGTTCCGTCCGGTCCGGGCGACAGGCCGCCGGCGCGAAACGAGAGCACGGCCGGTGTCGTGTCCGAGGGCTTGAAGCTCTTCTTCGACAGGCGCAGACCGGAGAGCAGCGGCGCGGTATCGCGCCCGAACGGAATCGCCCACGGAATTCTCAGCGGCAGCGTCGCACGGGAGCCGATCTGGATCGTCCCTTCCGCCGGGGGGCCGGTCGTCGGGGTTCCCTGGAAAGACGCCTTCACGCGGATCGTGACCTTGCCGCCGGGAGGAAGCCGAAAGCGATCCGGGGAGGCGGTGAGCGCAAGGCCGGCGCCGCCGGTCTGCGGCACCGCCACGCGGAGCTCGAGCCGGCGGCTGGACAGGCTCCGGATCGTCAGCGTCTGGACCGAGCGCCAGTTGGTGCGAGCGGCAGGGCCGAAGGCGAGGGTGGTGGGATCCGCCGCGAGCTCGGCGGCCGCGGAAGCGCCGACGTCGACGAGCCCGGTGCCCTGAGTCGTCACGGAGCCGTCCTCGAACGGCCGGGCATAGCCTGCGAGGATACTCCGGAGCGCCCGCGCATCGAGGTCGGGCCGTGCCTCGGCGAGCAGCGCGGCGGCACCGGCAACGGTCGCGGCGGCAGCACTCGAACCGTTGACCGTCCCGTAGGCCGGGGTCCCGTCCTCGGCTGCCGAGGGCTCCGACGTCATCAGGGCGACACCGGGCCCGACCAGGTCGGGCCGAACGCGCCAGTCGAACGAGAGCCCGCGCGACGAAAACGGTGCTGTGCCACCGCCGGTGCCGTTCCGCGCGACGCGCGACGCGCCGAGCGACAGGGCCGGGTGTCGTCCGGCCGTAAGCGCGTCGAGCGCCGTGCGGGCGACGTCGTCCGGAACGGCCACGACGGGCACGGGCACGCTTTCGTCTAGCCCTAGTCCGCCGGCCGGGATCGCGGTGCCGTAGAGCACGACCGCCGCGGCGCCCGCGCGCGCGGCGTTCTCGACCGCCGTGACGGGGTCGTCGCCCGCGCGCACTAGCGCCGCGCGGCCGGCGACAGCGCTCAGGCCGGCCTGGTTGAAGAAGGAGTTCAGCGGCGGTGGAGCGAGGAATCCGCCTGGGCTGGCCCGGGAACTGCTTTCCTGCGGCGCCGCGAGCGCGAGCTCCCGCGCATGCTTCGGCAGCACCGCCCCCGCGAGGGGCAGCAACCGGTCGACGAGCACTTCGAGCCCGACCCGGACGACGACCCGCACCTCCTCCGCCTGCGAACGCAGGTCGGCAGCGCCGACACTGAGCGCGTCGGGCGCTGCACCGGGGCTGGACAAGCTCCCGAACGCGGGGCCGGCCGGACCGTCGTTTCCGGCCGCGGCCACGACCAGCGTGTCGAGATCGAGGGCGCCTTCGACGGCCCGGGCGTCCGGGGAGTCGGCGAACGCCGCGTACGGCGCCGCGAGCGGAACGAGGGCGATCCTGGCGGCGTCGTGCGCGTCGCCGTCCTCGTTCGGGTCGACGGCGCGCTCCAGGCCGGCGATCAGCTGGTCGGTGCGCGAGTAGACGGCCCAGCCTCCGCCGGTGTCCTGCTGCCAGCCCGCGACGCGGATCGGCAGCACCGTTGCACCCGTCGCCACACCGGACAGCCCCTGCGGCCCGCCGGCGCCCACCAGCAGGCCCGCCATCTCGGTGCCGTGCCGCTCGAGCCTGGTCGCGTCGTCGGGCTTGGTCGCCGCCAGGGCGCGGAAGTCGCCGTCGCTGAGAACGTTGATCCCGTCCTGAACCCGCCCGCGCAGGAACGGCTGCGCGCGGTCGACGCCCGTGTCGAGCAGCGCGATCGTGACCCCGCGGCCGTCGAACCCCGGCAGCATGATCTCGGGATCGTGGGCGGCGCCGCGCGCAAGCTCGTCCTTCGCGAGTAGCTGGGAGGAGACCGTCGCGGGGTAAGCCACCCGCACCGGGTAGACACCGGCGACCTCCGGCTCCCGTTCGAGGAGCGCCACCGCCTCGGAGTCGAGCGCGGCCGAAAAGCCGTTGATGACCCGCGAGTAGTAGTAGTCCACCCGCACCTGGACCCCGTGTTGCGCGAGCGTCGCCAGAACCTGCTGTTGCGCTGCGAGCGCGGCGGTCGTCCACTGCCGCTCCTCCGAGTCGGTTGCGTGGCCGCCGGCGCGCGCAACCCGCTGAGCGAGCGACGGTGCCTTGAGCACGACGATCTGGCGTTGCCCGACGTCGACCTGCGGCCGGGCGCTGCCCGCGAGCCCGCGCCAGGCCGCGGCGGTCGAGGAGAGCGTCGGCTGGGTCGACTCGGTCCCCCCGGCCCCGAGGACAAATGCCAGCGTGCCGAGCGCGACGATGCCGAACGGCGCCATCCGGCCTACCCGGGCAGCGCGAGGAGGGTTCGGCGAAATAACGTCTGTGCCGCCGGGCCGCGCTGCTCGCCCCCTGGCACCGTCCTCAGTCGCGCCCATATCTATGGATATGGACGCTCCCTGCGTCCTCCCCAGGGAACGAGCATCGCACCCCGGCGACGAGCGGTATTCCGCCAAACCCTCCTAGCCAGAGGCGTACGCATCGAGCGCAAGATAACTCGGGCAGGGGACTGCCTCTGCGTATCGCGCGGCCGAGGCGATCATCGCCGCATTGTCGGTGCACAGCGGCAGCGGCGCGAAGGCTGCCTCCGGCAACGCGGCGCGCAGCTCCGAGTTGGCCGCGACTCCGCCGACGACGGCGATTCTCGGTGCCCCCGTTTGCTCTGCGGCCTCGTGCGCCTGGGCGACGAGCGCGCGGACGATCGCGCGCTGGTAGCTCGCTGCGAGGTCGGTGCGGCGGCGATCGAGCTCGGCCTCCGAGAGATCCCGTACCGCATAGAGCAGCGCCGTCTTCAGGCCCGAGAACGAGAAGTCGAGCCCGGGCACGCGTGCGACGGGGAAGTCGTACGCATCGGGATCGCCTTCGCCGGCGAGCCGGTCGATCGCCGCTCCGCCCGGGTAGCCGAGACCGAGCAGCCGTGCGCCTTTATCGAAGGCCTCGCCTGCGGCGTCGTCGAGCGTTGTCCCGAGCACCCGAAAGGCGCCGTGCTCAGGAACGTCGATCAGCAGCGTGTGACCGCCGCTCGCAAGCAAGCAGAGGAAAGGCGGCTCGACCGGCTCGGGCTGCAGATAGAGCGAGGCGACGTGGCCGTGCAGATGGTTGACGGGGACCAGCGGCAGCCCGTTCGCCCAGGCGACCGCCTTGGCGGCGGAGAGACCGACGAGCAGCGCGCCGACGAGACCCGGGCCCTGAGTGACGGCGACCGCATCGAGGTCTTCGAGGTCGCTGTCCTCCTCCGCCAGCGCTTCCCGCAGCACCGGCACGACGAGCTCGAGGTGGCGCCGCGATGCGACCTCCGGGACGACGCCGCCGAAGGGAGCGTGCAGCTCCGCCTGCGAGGAGACGACGTTCGACAGGATCTGCCCGTCCTGCGTGACTACCGCGGCGGCGGTCTCGTCACACGAGGTCTCAATCCCGAGGATCAGTCGTCCGGCTCGCTGATCGGATCCTTCCACATGATCAAGGCGTCTTCTCGGTTATCGGTGTAGTAGCCGCGCCTGACGCCGCGGGGCTTGAAGCCGAGGCGTTCGTAGAGGGCGACCGCTCCCGCGTTCGAGACTCGCACCTCGAGCGTGTAGCCCCGCCGGCCTCGGCCGGCCGTTGCCTCGAACAGCCGCTCGAGCAGCATCGTCGCGATCCCACGGCGGCGGTGCTCGGCCGCCACGGCGACGTTCATCACGTGCCAGGCGTCCACGTAGCGGGAGATGACGAGGTAGCCGACCAGCTCGAGGGTCTCGAGATCGAAGGCGCCGAGGCAGATCGAAGACGGCTTCGCGAGCTCGCTCGCGAACATCGAGCGCGACCAGGGTGTCGGGTAGGAGGCGCGCTCGATCCGCTCGATCGCGTTCAGGTCCCGCATCTCGAGGCGGCGCAGCTCGACCCTCGTCATCTCCTTCATCGCGCCCGCT
>MNDB01000045.1:20071-21298 GCA_001914705.1 Actinobacteria bacterium 13_2_20CM_68_14
GAGCACCTCCCGATAGCGAACGGCGCCGTCGCCGACGCACGGCGTCCCGGGCTCGAGCCGGAGCTCGCCCGGGGCCGCCACAGCCGGATTGCCGTCGACGAGGGTGAACACCTCTCGCCGCCCCGCGTCGACCACGGGCAGAGCGCCGGGTGCGCCGGCGGCGAGCGCATCGAGCGTCGAGGCGCCGGCGAGCCGAAGGTCGAGCGCGAACGCCAGCCCGCGGGCGGCCGCGAGCCCCATCCGGACACCCGTGAAACTGCCCGGCCCGGTGCCGACGACGAGCCGGTTCAGCTCGCGCGGCTCGGCGCCGGCGTGCTCGAGTAGCTCCTCGGCGTCGGCGAGAACGCGCACGGCCCGGGAGGCGCGTTCGCCAAGCACTTCTCCGTCCCGGACGAGCGCACTCGTGGCGACGCCGGTGGCGGTGTCAAACGCGAGCGTCAGCATCGCCGGAGACCTCCGCCAACAGCTGCCGGTCGTCGCTTTCGACCTTGATCAGTCTGTGTTCGCGATCCACGTGCGACAAACGTAGCGCGACGCGCACCGGCGGGAGGGCGTGCGCAGCCGCCTCGGGCCACTCGACGAAGCAGATCGCGTCGGCGAAGTAGGGCTCGACGTCCCCCCATTCCGCCGGCGAAAAGCCCTGGAAACGGAAGAGATCCAGGTGTGAGACGTCCGGGTTTCCCGCGTAGCGGTGGCCGACGGTGAAGGTCGGGCTCGTCACGGGCACTTCGATGCCGAGCGCGCGGCAAGCGCCGCGGACGAAGGTCGTCTTGCCGCTGCCGAGCTCGCCCGAGACGGTGACCACGTCGCCGACCTGCAGGCTGCGGGCAAGCCGCGCGGCGATCGCCTCGGTCTCCGCCACGGAGGCAGAGGTCAGCTCGATGGAGCTCAGAAGAGGCCGAGCTGAACAGCCGGCTCGGGCGCGAGCGGCGCACGCGTCGGAGCCGGCTCCGGCTCCTCGGCCGTTCGCCCGAGCAGCTCGGGCAGACGCGCGAAGTCGGCCTCGAGCACCTTCAGCATCGCCGGCGTATAGAGAGCCGCGGCCGGGTGGTAGAGCGGGTACAGCAATACCGAGCGTCCGCCGAGGGTCGCTTCCTGCTCGGCGCCGTGGACGCGCGTGATCCCGGTCGGCTTGCCCGAGAGCAGCTTGGTCGCGAAGTTGCCCAACGTCGCGACGACTTTCGGCTCGATCAGCGCGACCTTCCGGAACAGGTAACCCTCGCAGGC
>MNDB01000090.1 GCA_001914705.1 Actinobacteria bacterium 13_2_20CM_68_14
CGGCGGCTTCCGGCTGCGGACGCTCGCGGGCTGACGAACGGTGCTCGGCGCTCTTCCGCGGCTCTGATAACGGCACAGCCAACCTCCTCCCCGCGTCGAGCCTACTGAGAAAAAGCGCGCGGATCGGAAACGCGTCTGTGCCGAAACCGTGACGTTTTTACGGGCGCCAAACCCGTCGCGCCAAATGCGACACTCCGGAGACCGTGAACTACCAGGAGATGATCATCGCGCTCGAGCGCTACTGGGCCGATTACGGCTGCGTGCTGATGCAGCCGTACCACACGGAGCTCGCCGCCGGCACGATGAATCCGAATACGTTTCTCCGCTGCCTCGGGCCCAAGCCGTGGAACGTCGCCTACGTCGAGCCGGTGATCCGGCCACTGGACGGCCGTTACGGGGAGAACCCCTTCCGGTTCCAGCACTACTTCCAGTACCAGGTCGTGCTGAAACCGGCTCCGGAGAACGTCCTCGACCTCTACTGGTCCTCACTGGAGGCGCTCGGCATCGACCTCCGCCGGCACGACATGCGCCTGGTCGAGGACGACTGGGAGCAGCCGACGCTCGGCGCCTGGGGCCTCGGCTGGGAAGTCTGGTGCGACGGGATGGAGATCACGCAGTGGACCTACTTCCAGCAGCTCGGAGGCTTCGACGTCGAGCTCGTTCCCGCCGAGATGACCTACGGGCTCGAGCGGCTGGCGATGTTCCTCCAGGGCAAGCGGACCGCGTTCGAGCTCGAATGGGCTCCCGGAGTGACCTGGGGTGACGTCTACCTCGAAGCCGAGCGTGAGTGGTCGCGGTACAACTTCGAGGAGGCCCCGGTCGACGTGCTCACGCGCCGCTTCGGCGAGTACGAGGCGGAGTGCCGGCACCTGCTGGAGAGTCGGCTGCCGATTCCGGCCTACGACCAGGTGCTCAAGTGCTCGCACACGTTCAACCTGCTCGACGCGCGCGGCGCGCTCTCGGTCACAGAGCGGGCGGCCTACATCGGCCGCGTCCGTAAGCTCGCGCGCGGCGTTGCCGAGGCTTACCTCGGAATGCAAGAAGAAGATGCCGTCGCTGCTGCTTGAGATCGGCTGCGAGGAGCTCCCGGCCGGCGCTTGCCGCGAGGCTGAGGCGCAGCTGCCCGAGCTCGCGCGTGCGCACATCGGGACGGCGCCGTCCCAGCTCTTCGTCGGGCCGCGGCGGCTTGCGTTCCTGATCGACGACCTGCCGGAGCAGACTGCCGACTTGTGGGTCAAAGGCCCGCCGGAGAACCTGCGTGACCGAGCCGCGGCCGGCTTCGCGAAGAAACACGGGGTCGCGGTCGACGAGCTCGAGTTGCGCGACGGCTTCCTCGGCGTCACCGTTCCGGGCCGCGAGCTCCGCGAGGTCCTGCCCGAGCAGATCGACCGGATCGTTCGCGGCTTCTCGTTTACGAAGTCGATGCGCTGGGACGAAAGCGGGATCCGCTTCGCGCGCCCGGTGCGCTGGGTGCTGGCAAAACTCGACGCGGAGACGATCGTGGGGGAGACGTCGTACGGCCACCGCTTCACTCACGGCACGGTCGAGATTCCCACCGCGGCGGCGTACGCCGATGCGCTGCGCGCCGCCGACGTAGAGCCGGTAGCCGACGAGCGCCGGCGCCTGATCGTCGAAGGGCTGGAAGCAATCGGCGGCTGGAGCGACCCCGGCGGCAAGCTCGCCGAGGTCGTCCATCTGGTGGAGAAGCCGATGGTGCTCGAGGGCCACTTCGACGAGCGCTTTCTCCAGCTGCCGGAGCGTGTGATCGTGACGACGATGCAGTCGCACCAGCGCTACTTCCCGATCGAGGGCAACCGGTTCGCCCTCGTCGCGAACGGCGGCGACCCCGATGTCGTCGGCCCTGGGCACACACAGGTCCTCGAGGCTCGGCTGGAAGACGCCTCGTTCACGTTCGAGCGCGACGTTGCGGCGGGGATCGACGCTCTGGCCGAGCGGCTCGCCGCGATCACCTTCTTCGCCGGCGCCGGCTCGTTCGCCGAAAAGGCCGAGCGGGTCGCGAAGCTTGTGGAGCGCCTCGGCGGGGGCGACGCCTCGCTCGAAGCGGCGAGGCTGGCCAAGGCTGACCAGGCCTCCGAGCTTGTGCGCGAGTTCCCCGAGCTCGAGGGTTATATCGGCGCCGAGTACGCCCGGCTCGCGGGCTATCCGGACGCGGTCACGAAGGCGATCGAGGAGCAGTATCTCCCCGACGCCTCCGGGGGCCTGCTCCCTCAGACCGAGCCCGGGAAAGTGCTCGCAGCCGCAGACAAGCTGGACACCCTGCGCGTCGCCTTCGAGCTCGGCCACAAGCCGTCAGGCTCGCGCGACCCGTACGGGCTGCGGCGCGCCGCAATCGGGCTCGTCCGGCTCGCGCTCGAGGGCGGGCTCACGATCGACCGCGAGCTCCTGCCCGAAGAGCTGCGGGAGTTCGTGGAGGAGCGCCTGGAGTCGCTGCTCGACGTCCCGGTCGAGTACGTGCGCGCGGCGCGCGCGTCGAATGTCCCCGATCTGGGTGGGGTTGCCCGGCGGGCGGAAGAGCTCTATCGCGAGCGCGAGTCGCCCGAGTTCGAGGGCGTCTACACCGCCTACGACCGCGCTCACCGCCTCGCAGGCAAGGCGCAGGAGGAGGCCGCAGCGCAGCTCGACCGAGGCCTGCTTGTCGAAGACGCCGAGAGAGAGCTCGCGGAAACGCTCGCGAAAGTCGCGATCGACGGCAACGGCGACATCAAGGCAGCGCTCGAGTCCGGCGCGGAGTTGGCGCCGGTAATGGAACGCTTCTTCGACGAGGTGCTCGTGATGGCCGAGGACGAGGCCGTCAGGGCGAACCGGCTTCGTCTCCTGCTCGACGTGCGCGACACCCTCGGCGCGCTCGGCGACTTTTCGCAGATCCCGCGCTAGCCTCCGGGTCGATGGCGAAGACCCCCGTCGAGCTGCACGTTGTCTCCGACTCCACCGGCGAGACGGCGACGCGCTTGGTGCACGCACTCGAGGCTCAGTTTCCTGACCAAGAGTTCGAGGAGATCCGCCACCCGCGGGTCGAGACGGTCGATCACCTGAGGCTCGCCGTCGAGCGGGCCAAGGGACGTCCGGCGGTCGTCGTCTACACCCTTGTCGAACCGGAGCTGCGCGAGCAGATGCGCGTCCTCTGTCGCCGCGCGCGGCTCCATTACTGCGACTTGCTCGGGCACCCGATCGACGCCGTGGCACGGGTCTCCGGCCAGGCGGCACAGATGACGCCCGGCGCGCGGCCGCCGCTCGACTCGGGCTATTTCAAGCGGATGGCCGCGATCGAGTTCGCGGTCAAGTACGACGACGGCATGGGAGGCGGGCTCCACGAGGCGGACATCGTCCTCGTCGGCGTCTCGCGAACGTCGAAGACGCCGCTGTCGATGTACCTCGGCTATCTGGGCTACAAAACCGCGAACGTCCCAATCGTGAAGGGGATCGAGCCGCCGCCCGCGCTGTACGAGATCGACCCGCTCAAGATCGTCGGCCTCACGATCGAGGCCGGACGCCTCGCCGAGATCCGGCAGCAGCGGGTGCGGCGCCTCGGCGGGAACAACCGGCAGTACGCGAAGTTGGTCGAGATCTACGACGAGCTCGAGGCCGCCGAGGCCATCCACCGCCGGCTCGGCTGTCCGGTGATCGAGATCTCGGACCTCTCGATCGAAGAGACAGCCGCGCGTGTGATCCGGCTGATCGAGCAGCGGCGCGCCGAGGCCGGCGCCACGCTCACGACCGCATGACGCCGAAGCCCCCCGTGCCGCTCTGGCGCTGGGTGACGTGGTGCGGGATCCTCGCCGCCGCCCTGTTCGTCTTCTACGTCCTCTTCACGCCGTTCTGGATGACGACAAGAGCGC
The DNA here is from genome assembly GCA_001914705.1 of Actinobacteria bacterium 13_2_20CM_68_14. Taxonomy (GTDB): domain Bacteria; phylum Actinomycetota; class Thermoleophilia; order Gaiellales; family Gaiellaceae; genus 13-2-20CM-68-14. The sequence goes on from MNDB01000090.1 coordinate 3,858, forward strand.
TCGCCTGGCTTGCCGACTTCCGCGCCCGCCGCCGCCCGGGCTACCGGCCGCCGGTCAGCGGGTCCGAAAGCTTGTGATCTAGATCACGCGAGACGGCGCGCACAGCGTAATCCCGCTGCTCATGGGAAGATCCATCGCACGGTGAGCGGACGCTACGTCTTCGACCTCGACGAATCGGCCGAAGGGGGCAAGGAACGCCTGGGTGGAAAGGGCGTCGGCCTTGCCGAGATGACCGCGCTCGGGATCCCGGTTCCGGCGGGCTTCACGATCACGACCGACGCCTGCCGGGACTACCTGCGGACGAAGGAGCTGCCGGAGGGACTCGAGGCGGAGATCGACGAGCACCTCGCCTCGCTCGAGGAGACGACGGGCAAGCGCTTCGGCGAAGCTGGGGATCCCCTGCTCGTCTCGGTCCGGTCGGGAGCGGCGGTCTCGATGCCAGGGATGATGGACACGATCCTCAACCTCGGCCTCAACGACGACGCCGTCGAAGGCCTCGGCGCGAAAACCGGCAACGAGCGGTTCGCTCAAGACTCCTACCGGCGGCTGATCCAGATGTACGGGGAGGTCGTCGACGGTATCGACGCCGACCGTTTCGAGAAGGCGCTTGCCGACCTCAAGCAAAGCTGCGGGGTGAAGCAGGATGTCGATCTCTCGCCGGCTGACCTGAAACAGCTCGTCGCGATCTTCAAGGAGCTCTACGAGCAGGAGACCGGCAGTTCGTTCCCACAGGCCGCCCGCGAGCAGCTCGGCCGGGCCGTGCGCGCCGTCTTCGACTCGTGGGACACCCCGCGCGCGCAGGTCTACCGGCGTGCACATCGCATCCCGGACGACCTCGGCACGGCCGTGAACGTCGTTCAGATGGTCTTCGGCAACAAGGGCGGCCGGTCCGGCACCGGTGTTGCCTTCACGCGCGACCCGTCCACCGGCGAAGCGGGTCTCTACGGCGAGTTCCTCGCGAATGCGCAGGGGGAGGACGTCGTCGCCGGGATCAGGACGCCTCAGCCGCTCCAGGAGATGAAGGAACAGCTCCCGCAGGCGTTCGAGCAGCTGCTCGAGACGATGCGCCGCCTCGAGGAGCACTACCGGGACATGCAGGACATCGAGTTCACCGTCGAGGAAGACCGCCTCTACCTGCTGCAGACCCGAGCCGCGAAGCGCACCGCCGCGGCGGCGTTGAAGGCGGCCGTCGAGATGGTCGACGAAGGCCTGATCTCGAAGGAGGACGCCGTCGCCCGGATCGACCCGGCGCAGCTCGACCAGCTCCTGCACCCGATGCTCGATCCGAACGCCGACTACGAAGTCGCCGCCAAGGGGCTGAACGCGTCACCGGGAGCGGCGTCCGGCAAGATCGTGCTCGACGCCGACACGGCTGCGCAGCGGGGCGAGACCGAGGCTGTGATCCTCGTCGGCTGGGAGACCTCGCCCGACGACATCCACGGCATGATCGCTGCGCAGGGAATCCTCACCGCGCACGGCGGCATGACCTCGCACGCGGCGGTGGTGGCCCGCGGCATGGGCAAGCCGTGCGTCGCCGGCTGCGAGGAGTTGAGCATCGACGCCGAGAATCACCGTGTCCGGATCGGCAAGCACGACCTGGCCGAGGGAGACGTGATCACGATCGACGGCGGGAGCGGGCTCGTCATCGTCGGCCCGGTCGAGCTCGTGGCGCCCCAGATCAACGAGGACTTCGAGACCATTCTCGGCTGGGCGGACGAGCACCGCCGCCTGCAGGTACGCGCGAATGCGGACACCCCCGACGATGCCGCGAAGGCACGCGAGTTCGGAGCCCAGGGGATCGGCCTGTGCCGGACCGAGCACATGTTCATGGCCGAAGAACGGCTGCCGATCGTCCGCGAGATGATCATGGCCTCCGGCGAGGACGAGCGGCGGGACGCCCTGGACAAGCTGCTGCCGATGCAGCAGTCCGACTTCGAGGGGATCTTCGAGGCCATGGCCGGCCTCCCGGTGACGATCCGCCTCCTCGACCCGCCCCTGCATGAGTTCCTGCCTCCCCTCGAGGAGGCGACGGACGAACGCATGCGCGAGCGGATCAAGTCGCTCCAGGAGTCGAACCCGATGCTCGGCACGCGCGGGTGCCGGCTCGGCCTGCTCTGGCCCGAGATCTACGAGACGCAGGTGCGGGCAATCATTCGCGCCGCCGTCGCGGTCGAGGAACGGACCGGCGAGCCGCCGCTCGTCGAGATCATGCATCCACTCGTCGGTTTCGCGGAGGAGCTCCACCGGCTTCGCGCGATCACGATCTCGACGGCCAACGAGGAGAGCGAGGAGGTCGAATATCTCGTCGGGACGATGATCGAGCTTCCGCGCGCCTGCATCCGCGCGGACGAGATCGCCGAGTACGCCGACTTCTTCTCCTTCGGCACGAACGATCTCACCCAGACAACCCTCGGATTCTCGCGCGACGATGCGGAAGGCAAGTTCCTGACCCGCTATCTCGAGGACGGCGTGCTCGAACGGAACCCGTTCGAGACGCTTGACCAGAGCGGGGTGGGGGACCTGATGCGGATCGCGGTCGAGCGCGGCCGCTCGACGAAGGACGACATCAAGATGGGCATCTGCGGCGAGCACGGCGGCGAACCCGCCAGCGTCGCCTTCTGCCACGAGCTCGGCCTCGACTACGTCAGCTGCTCGCCCTATCGCGTTCCGCTCGCGCGCCTTGCGGCGGCGCAGGCCGCGCTCGCGGAGCAGGGCGCGGCGTATGTCACCGCGGGCGGCTAGCGCCCGAGGGGCGTGATTACCGCTCGATAGGCGGCTCGGCTGCGCGGCTTCGTCGCGATGTCGAACGTCCCGCCGGATGCCTGGCCGTTGAACCACGAGAGCAGCTCCACCCGGCGGTGCGTCCTGACGAACTTCGCCATCGAGCGGATGAACGCGGGATCGTCGATTCCCCAGAGCCCCCATTCGGGGAAGGCATACGGCTTGGACGGATGGGCTCGATAGAGGCGCTCGTTCGCCGCCCATTGAGGGCGGAAGCCGATGTCGTAGATGTCATTCCCGACCACGTCGACGTAGCGGTCGCCCGGGTAGTAGGCCTGCGGGCTGTTACCCGCAACGTTCGGGCTTCCCTCGGCCTGTGGATTCCAGATCACCCGCAGGATCGGGTACGGGTTCGGAGCGAGGTCGGTCCGGACCGGCGGCAGCCCGAGCCGCCTGAGTTGTGCGTTGACCTCGAGAGCCGGCCCGCCGTGCGTTAGCAGATAGACGCGCGCGAACGCCTTGCGGAACCACGCCGTCGAATGGGACCCGCCCTTTGGGCGCCCGCTGGCCGTGTAAGCGCAATAGGCGTTCCAGTGACCATTCATCTCGCCGAAGGGCCGCAGGTAGATCGGCCGCGCCCAGCGCGCGATCGCCTGGTTCAACGCGTAGAGATACGCGTCTCCGTGCCCGAGCGCGATTCCCTGTGGAGTTATTACTTCGCGCTTGCTCGGATACGAGGACGTCCCGATCCCGAGCATCGGCATCGGGCCGTACTGAGGTATCAATGCCGCGAGGGGCCTACCCCAGCGATAGCCCTGGTTCCAGCCGATGATGATATGGCCGACAGTCGAGCGCTGCCCGGTCAGGGTCTGGAAGCGCGACTTCGCGCCGAGGACGCCCAGGAACGGACGCGCAGAAGCGGCCGGGCAGGCGACCGCGGCCACGATTGCCACGACGAGAAGCCGGCGCATGAAACCAGTATCGCGCTCGCTTCAACCCAAGCCAAGATCGGCCCTCGTCCGGCAAGACTGATGCTGTCCGGTCCGCGGCGTAACTTCGATCGAGTGTGTGACGGTGATCGCTACGACGACCGGGTGACGGAGATCGTCGACGCGGCGCTCGAGCGCGGCTACCTGCTCGCCTTCAGGGAGCGGGCCGGTGGCTGGGAGGCGGCGTGGCGCCCGACGACCGCTGTGGCGGCGCCTCCGATGCCGCCGGCGTTCGCATCGACGCGCACCGCGGCGGCCGAGCGGGCGCTCGCTGCGATTCGCGCCGCCGCTTAGAGATTTCACTACGCCGAGGGATCGCGCAAAAGCTGTGAACGCCGATCACATCCTCGTAAGAGGAGCTCGGCGCCGCGGCCACGCCGGAAGTCTCAGGAGGTCTCGAACGTGGCCCCACGCGACGCGAATCGAATCAGGACACTAGCCGCAATGTTCGTCTCGCTTGCTCTGTTTGGCGCGACGAAGGTGCACGCTGCAACCCACCAAGCGCAGGCCTGCACAATCACGGGCACGAGCGGTCCGGATGTCCTGATCGGCACGTCCGGACGAGACGTGATCTGTGGACTCGGCGGCGACGACAAGTTGGGCGGCAGCGGCGGCAACGATGTCTTGATCGGCGGGCCCGGGGCCGACGTTCTGGGCGGAGGCGACGGCAACGACGTCCTCTACGGTGGGCCCGGGAACGACAGGCTCCAGGGCGACGCAGGCAGAGATACCGTCTACGGCGGCGCGGGGCGAGACATGATCTGGGCCTGGGATGGTTTCGCCGACCGCCTCAACGGCGGGCTGGGGATGGACCACGCCTGGAAGGACAAGCTTGACCAGGTCGCTCAGGTCGAGCGGCTCGGCTAGCTCGCGTAGCCGCGAACCTTCCAGTACGCGACTACGACACTGAGCAACGCAACTGCGACCAGACCCGCGATTCCACTAGCGCCAATCCGTCCGTAGGCACCATGCCCGCGGCCGAAGCGGGAGAGCACGAGCATGCACGCCGCGCCCCCGATCAGGCCGCCGATGTGGCCCCCGATCGAGATACCCGCGAGCACGAAGCTCAGGGCGAGGTTGATCACGATCAGTCCCATCGCACTGCCGCCGAGCACATAGGAGCCTTGGCGCTCGAGAACGAGGGCGGCGCCGAGAATCCCGAAGATCGCGCCCGAGGCGCCGACGGTCACCGACGTGGGCGAGAGAACAAGCGCGCCGGCCGAGCCGGCGAGGCCCGAGACCAGATAGACGGCCAGGAAGCGGCCCCGCCCCAGGTACTGCTCCACCGGCGTGCCGATCCAGTAGAGGAAGAACATGTTGAAACCGAGGTGAATCGGCCCGTAGTGCAGGAACGCGGCCGTGATCAGCCGCCACCAGTCACCGTTTCCGACCAGCGGCCCGAACAGTGCCCCCTTCTCGAAGATCTGGCTGCCGACACCATCGATGTTTCCTCCCGTGGCGAGCTCGAGCAGGTAGACGGCGACGTTGATTCCGATCAGCGTTCGCGTCACGAGCCCGGCGCCGCCGGCGGAGGAGAGCCCGCCAACCCCGAGCGACATTCGCGCGACGCCCCGCGGCTTGCCCGAATGCTCGGGGCAGCGCTGCCCGACAGGCGCCGCCGTCATGCATTCGGTGCAGATCGGCCGGCCACAGTCGGAGCAGGAGATGTACGTCTCTCGGTCGGGGTGCCGGTAGCACCTCATTGCAGCAGCCATGTCTCGTTAGCGTAGTCGCGCGATGCGGATAGACGTCGCCTTTACTCCGGCCGAGGCCGGCCCTGCCCACGTGGCCGTCGTCGTCGACGTGATGCGCGCTACTTCGACGATTGCACAGGCGCTTGCGTCCGGCTATCGCCGGGTGCTCTGCTGTCGCGAGATCGACGATGCCAGAGCGTTGCGGCGGCAGCTGGGCGACGAGGCCGTCGTCGGGGGCGAACGCGATGCGGTTCAGATCGAAGGCTTCGATCTTGGCGCCTCGCCGCGGGAATACCTCGAGCCGCGTGCCGAGACGGCGATCCTGACGACGACGAATGGAACGCGGTCGACTCTCGCCGCAGCGGCAAACGCGGAGCACGTCCTGCTCGGCAGCCTGCTCAACCTGGACGCTGTTGCGGCTGCGGCGCGTGAGCCAGGCGAGGACATCACGGTCGTCTGCGCCGGCTATCAGGGCGCGTTCGCGATCGACGACGCCTATTGCGCCGGCCGAATCGTCGCCCTCCTGGAAGGCGAGCCGACCGACGCAGCGGTCGCCTCGGCCGCGATCGCACGGGCATATCCGACCGCGTGGGATGGTGTGAACGCGCGTACGTACGGCCCGCCAGGGCTCGAGGACGACCTGCGCTGGTGCACGCAGGAGAACACGCTTTCCGTTGTCCCGCGCTTCACGCGAATGGTGGGCACCGCGGCGGAGATCACGGGCGTCTAAAGGTTTCTGACCTTCAACCGATATTTACTTCAGTCAGCGAAGGAAGGGGATCCTTCCGCATGGGGGCTCGCCAAGCTATCCCGGCTGACGACGCAAGGCGGTCTCGCCGCAGGGGCCGCCTTCGTGTTTTCTGGACTGGGATCGACTGCTTAGCTGACAGGTGATTTGACAGCGAACATGTGTTCGTGTAGAACATACGTTCGTAAGTGATCGCATGTCTTCTCATCCCCGGATTCGAGCTGCGGGCGGCGCTGCGGGAGCGGCCTGCGCTCGCGCTTCGGCCTGCTGCGCTTGGGCCGGCGGCGGGGGAGGAGCCTCTGCTCGGGCCTGTGACGGCGGCCGCCGAGGCTGCGGGCGTGCAGCCCGGGATGCGGCTGGGGGAGGCGCTCTCGCTCTGCCCCGACCTTGCGCTGGTCGAGCAGGATCCGGCGACCGCGGAGCACGAATGGGAGCAGCTCTTGAAGCGGCTCGAGGACTCCGGTTTCGCGGTCGAAGCCGCCGCTGTCGGTTGCGTCTACTTCGAGACGCGCGGAATCGAGCGCCTCTACGGCGGCCTCGAGCCGGCGCTGAAGCGGGCGCTCGCCGCTGTCGGAGCGGCGTGGGACGCCCGCATCGGCGCTGCAGAGCGGAGGTTCGCGGCGCTGGCTGCGGCGCACGTCGCGCGCTCAGGACAGACCCTGATCGTCTCCGACCGCAAGACGCGCGATTTCCTCGCACCGCTGCCGCTGACCCTGCTCCCGGTCGATTCCGAGCGCCGGGAGGAGCTGGAGGAGCTCGGGGTGCGAAGGCTTGGACAGCTTGCTGGGCTACCGGGCGCCGCCGTTGCCGAACGATTGGGGCCGGACGGTCGGCGGGCCTGGAGCCTGGCGAGAGGCGAACAGCGCGGCAAGGTCCGCGCGCGGAAGGTCGCCAACGAGCTCGCGGAGACGCTCGAGTTTCCCGAGGCGGTTGCGAACGAGCTGACGCTCCGGCGGGCGCTGGGTGCCCTCCTCGACCGGCTCCTCGCCCGGCCGGAGCGCGGCGACAGAGCTGTGCGGAAGCTCGCGCTGTCTGCAAAGCTCGTCGGTGGGGGATCGTGGCGGCGAACGGTCACGCTGCGCGACGCGACGGCGGACCGCGACCGGCTTCGCGTCGCGCTCGGCTCGAAGCTTGCGGAGCTGCCCGCGCCGGTGACGCGGCTCGGGCTCGAGCTCGTGGAACTCGCGCAGACGGTCGGGCGGCAACTGGAGCTCGTCCAGCCGGAGGGGCTGGAGCTGCGCGCTCATCTCAGCGAAGGCTTGAAGCAGGTTCGCGCCGGTGCCGGTTCCGGCGCGGTGTGCTCGGTCGTGGAGGTCGCTCCCTGGTCGCGAATCCCCGAGCAGAGAGCACTGCTGGTTCCGCGCGACGACTGAATGCGCCGCAGTTAGTGCTCGTCGAGACGCATGTCGACGGGTCGCCGCGGAGCGTGAACCGGCAGCAGGTCGCGCTCGTGCGTGAGGAGTGGCGCGTCGTCGACCGCTGGTGGACGGAGCAGCCGGTCGACCGGCGCTACTTCGATGTCGTCCTGGCAACCGGCGAGAACGCGGTCGTGTTCCTCGACGGGGAGGCGCAGATTTGGTTCAGTCAGCGCGCCTAAGGCATCGCTTGCGATGCCGTTTGGAGGACGTCCGGGCTTTGCCCGGGCGTCCGTCTAAACCCGGTCGCATGGATGGTGAGCGGTAGTCCTGTGGCGACAGCGCGCCTAAGGCATCGCTTGCGATGCCGTTTGGAGGACGTCCGGGCTTTGCCCGGGCGTCCGTCTAAACCCGGTCGCATGGATCGGTGAGCGGTAGTCCTGTGGCGACGATGCAGCTAGTAGGTGATCAACCACGCATGCTGGACCACGAGCGCGGCCACGAGGCCTGTGGCTGTGACGGCTGCGCTGAAGCGCTTCCCGTTCCGGTAGAGAACAAGCGCGGTGAGCGTCGCGGCGAGCGTCTCGACGGCGAACAAGGTGCCGGCGAGGAAGGAGACAGTGCCGTTGAGCGAGCACGCCCCTGCGGGGCTCGAGGCGGCGCAGGCGCTGCTCCGATCGGAGGCCCAGCGGGTCACCACCATCCCTTCGATCTGAGCTGCGAAGGCGGCGGCGAACGCGACGCTGAGTGGAAACATGAGCTTGGCGCGCATCGCTTCCGCTATCGGCGCGGACGGCGCTCGCCTGGAGAGCTGCTAGAGCGAGAGCGTGTCCAGGGCGAGCCTGGGCCACTCGGCCGAGTGGCTCGCGGCGTCCACGCCGGGCTAGCTCCGCAGCCTGCCCACGAACCCGGCGTCGGGCGCATGGAAGTTGAGGACGCGCAGGTCCGCCGGTCCCGGGTTGGAGAATCCGTGGCGAGCGCCCGGCGGCGCGGCCAGGAAGGAGCCCGGGCCGGCTCGCCGCACCTCGTTCCCGACCACGAAGTCGGCTTCACCGGCGAGGACGTAGAAGGCGTCGACGTGATCGTCGTGCGTATGGGGATCGACGCCCTCGAACTCGGGACGAAAGGTCATTTCGATGACCGAGATCTCTGGCAGCTCGGCCTGAATGCGGTGGGAGGTGTGCTCGTGCTCGACCGGCTCACCCGCGCCGGCGGGCCGGACGATCGCGTCTTCGAGCGGTCTACCTCCGTCCGCGGGTGGGTCGAACTGGTCGAAATGCTCGTAGCCGCCGCCGCGGAGGACGTCGCCGAAGCCCATGCTCGGCGCGTGGATGTTGAGGAAGATCGCG
>MNDB01000097.1 GCA_001914705.1 Actinobacteria bacterium 13_2_20CM_68_14
GTAGACGAGCGCGCTGTGGAACGGCGACGAGATCAGCTGCGGGAAGAAGCTGCGGCCGGTGAGGGCGTGAACGTCCGCCGGAGGCAGACCATGCAGGACGTGCGGCCCGAGCAGCGTCTTGACCGGATTGAAGCCGAGGAACGATGCGAAGAGCGTCGCGACGGGCGGCAGGTGCGAGATGCGCGCGGCGTCGGCCGCGGGCACGTCGTGGGCGACCAACCCGCTGTGCAGCGCATTCGGCAGCCCGGAGGCCAGGCCGACGATCATCAGCGTGAAGAAGACGCCGATCGAGAGCACGCTCGCCGAGTTCATGAACGTGGCGAGCATCCCGGCCCCGGCGCCGCGCTGGCTCGCCGGCAGCGAGTTCATCACGCCGGCGCTGTTCGGTGACGAGAACAGGCCCATTCCGACCCCGTTCAGGACGAGGATCAGCGCGAACCAGATGTAGCTGAAGTCGACGGGGAGCACGATCAAGAGCAGGAAGCTCGCGGCGGCGAGGATCATCCCACCGGTTGCGAACGGGCGCGCGCCGAAGCGGTCGGAGAGGTACCCGGAGGCTGGGCCGGCGACCAGGAAGCCGGCGATCAAGGGCAGCATGTAGATCCCCGCCCAGAGCGGCGTCTGAGCGAAGTTGTAGCCGTGCTCGGGCAGCCAGATCCCCTGCAGCCAGATGATCAGGATGAACTGCAGTCCGCCGCGGCCCATCGCTGCCAGCAGCGCGGCCAGATTGCCCGCCGCGAAGGCGCGGATACGGAACAGGCCGAGATGGAACATCGGTTCCTCTACGCGCAACTCGATCAGGCAGAAGACGCCGAGCAAAGCGAGGCCGCCGAGCAGGGAGGCGAGCACGAGCGGCGACGTCCACCCCATCGTGTGACCACCGTAGGGCTGGATCCCGTAGGTGATCCCGACCATCACCCCGACCAACCCGATCGCAAAGGTCGCGTTGCCCCACCAGTCGATCCGCGCCGGCCGGCGCTCGCTCAGCTCCCGCAGCGAGTGGTAAGCCCAGAACGTCGCGACGACTCCGATCGGCACCGAGACGAGGAACACGAGCCGCCAGGAGATCGGCGCGAGCACGCCGCCGAGAACGAGCCCGAGGAACGAGCCTGCGATCGCGGCGATGCTGTTCACGCCGAGGGCGAGCCCCCGCTGGTCCTGCGGAAAGGCGTCGGTCAGGATCGCGCTCGAGTTCGCAAAGATCAGCGCGCCGCCGACACCCTGTCCGACCCGCATCAGGATCAGCCAGAGCGCCCCGGCGCTGCCGTGCATCCAGGTGATCGAGAGCAGAATCGAAAAGACCGTGAAGACGGCGAAGCCGAGGTTGAACATCCGCACCCGCCCGTAGATGTCGCCGAGGCGCCCCAGGCTGACCAACAGCACGGCCATCACGACGAGGAAGCTGAGGATCAGCCAGAGCAGGTAGCTCGTGTTGCCCGGGGCAAGCGGATCGATGTGGATGCCGCGAAAGATGTCCGGCAGCGCGATCAGCAGGATCGAGGCGTTGATCGTCGCCATTAGCATCCCTAGCGTCGTGTTCGTCAACGCCACCCACTTGTACTCGAGCCTTCCCACCCGCACCCGAACCTCCGTCGTCTACAATTAACGTAAACGTCAACTTAGCAGAAGGAATGCCTGGCGAATGACTGTCTGGACGATCGCGGCTCAGGAGGGGACGGGAGGCGCCCGCCTCGCTGCCGAGCTTGCCCTCGCTGCGGATGTCCCGCTGCTCGACCGAACAGCGCTCGGGGCGCTCGCCCACCAGCTCGATCCCGCGTGCCCCGAGGACAACGAGCTCGAGCGACACCTGGGCGGCCGGCTCAACACGCTCGCCCTCAGCACGGCGATCACAGCCGGCTCGCCCGAGGCGTTCCGCGAGATCGAGCTGCGTCATAAGCTTCCCGCCCTCGGACGCGCGGTCGTCGCCGAGGCGGCTCGTAGACCCTGTGTGATCTACGCCCCGGCTGCGTTCGCCGCCTTGGTGGAGCATCCGGCCGCAGTTCACGTGCGCCTTTGGGCGCCGCTCGAGTGGCGGATCTCGGCCTACCAGCGCGAGCAACTCGTCGACCGCCGCTGCGCGGAGAAGGCGCTCAAGCGCGACGATCACGGCAAGCGCGCGTGGGTGAAGTCGCTCTACCACGTGGACATCGACGACCTGCGGCTCTTCTCGCTCGTCGTCGACGCGAGCCGCTTCTCGCCCGACCGGCTCGTCGAAGCCATGCTCGCGGCGGGCGGTGTCGAAGCCGCCCGCCTGGCCACCGAGCTGGCGGGCCTATGACGCCGTGATCGTGGCGCGCGCGCCGGCGGTGACCACGGCCTTGCTGAGGGTGTCGATGTCGTAGGCGCCGTAGTGGCGTTGACCGTTGATGAAGAAGGTGGGCGTGCCCGAGACGCCGCTGACGTCGGCGCTGTCGACGTCCTCCGCGATCTGGGCCGCGCCCTCGTGTTCGCGGACGTCGTTCGAGAATCGTTCGGCGTCGAGCCCGAGCTGCTCCGCGTACCCCATCAGGTCGCCCGGGTCGAGCGCGTCCTGGTGCCCGAGCAGCAGGTCGTGCATCTGCCAGAAGGCGCCCTGCCTTGCCGCCGCTTCCGCCGCCTCTGCGGCGAGCTGGGCGTTCGGGTGAACGTCGCTCAAGGGCAGGTGCCGCCAGACGTAGCGGACGTCGCCGAAGTCGCCGAGCAGCTCGCGAACGACCGGTTCGGCTCGGCCGCAGTACGGGCACTCGAAGTCGCCGTACTCGACCACGGTCACCGGCGCCTCCATTGGTCCCCGCACGTGATCCCGCTCCGGATCGACATCCCGGTCGAGGTCGACAAGCGGTTGCGCGGTTCCGAGCACTGCGAGGGTTCGCAACGGTCTGGGGAGGCGCGCCGTCGCCCGGAACAGCAGCCAGGTGAGGAGCGACGCGCCGAGGAGGGCGCTGAAGATTCCCACCTTGGCCTCCTCGAGCCGAGGCCCGTCGAAGGCGAGGGTTGCAACCAGTAAGGCGACCGTGAAGCCGGCGCCTGCGATCGTGCCGGCGCCGCCCACCGCCGCCCAGCCGACCGGCGGTCGGAGGCGCCGGCCGCTCAGCCAGGTGACGAGCCAGGAGCCGCCGACGATGCCGACCGGCTTGCCGAGGACGTAGCCGAGGAAGATGCCGAGCGTGATGCGCGAGCTGAAGGCTCGTTCCAGCAAGCCGCCGTTGACCACGATGCCGGTGTTCGCGAGGGCGAACACCGGCACGATCGCGTAGCTCGTCCACGGGTGATAGAGCTGCTGCAACCGCTCGTTGATCGACGTGGCCGACCTGATTGTGACGCCGACGGAACGCGCCAGCTCCGCGGTCGGCTGCTCCCGGAATTCTCGGAACCGCTCCGTCGCGCGTTCGAGGCTAGACCGTTCGGCGGGAAATGCGAACGGCAGGATGCCCATGGCGAGGCCGATCACAACCGGGTCGACCCCGGATTTGAGCAGGCCGACCCAAGCGCCCACCCCGAGCACGAAGTAGACGAGGCCGATGCGTACGGAGATGTTTCTCAAGATGAGGATGACCGCGTAGAAGCCGACAGCCGCGAGCAGCGGCGCGACCTTCAGGCTCTCCGTGTACACCGTTGCGATGACGACGAGCGAAGCGACGTCGTCGACGACCAGGATGGTGAGCATGAACGCCCGCAGCCGGTCTGGGAAACGTCGTCCTATGAGTGCGAGCAACCCGAGGGCGAAGGCCGTATCGGTCGACATCGCGATGCCCCAGCCGTGGGCGGAAGAGCGGCCGCCGTTGAAGAGGAGATAAATCGAGATCGCAACCGCCATGCCGCCGAGTCCCGCCACCAGCGGCAACGCGAACCGGCGCCGCTGCCGCAACTCGCCCAGATCCCACTCCCGGCGGGCCTCCAGGCCGACCACGAAGAAGAAAAACGTCATCAGCCCGAGGTTCACCCAGTCGCGGAGATCGAGCGTCACGCCCGCGTCGCTGACGCGGATCGCCAGCTTCGTGTGCCAGAGCGACTCGTAGGACGACGCGTCGATGTTCACCCACGCGAGCGCGGCCGCCGCGGCTATGAGCAACACCGCAGCGCCGCCCGTTTCGGTTTGGAGGAACTGCCGGAGCGGCGTCTGCAGGTTCCGCGCCCACGCAGTCCGGCCTGAGAAGCGGGCTGCCTGCGCTTTGCCCGACGCGTCGTCGTCGCGGCCGGGGACGTTCGGCGTTTCTGACATTGCGAAGTAGCCTAAGCGGGCTCGCCGGCCAAGCCCGTGCCTGCTCGGGCAGATGCCGACGCGGTCGCCACGTCGCGGGGGTAGGTGCGGAGAGCCCTGAAGAGGAAGTACGCGCTTGCTGCCAGCGGCAGGAGCATGATCGCGAAAGTCCACTGCAGCCCGAAGCGGCCGCCCCCGAACACGTAGTCGGACACCGCCCCGAACAGCAAGGGCGCGAATGCCTGCGCAAGCGTACGCAGGAACGTTCGGATCGCCTCGGCGCGGCCCCAGAGGAGCGGGTGAACGATGTCGAGCCGCGCCGCGTCGATCGGCGGATTCTGCGCCGAGAGGGCAAAGGCGGCGAGCGAGATGTACGGCAGCGCCGTCAGCGGGCTCCGGGTGAAGACCGCCGGCACAAAGAGGATCACCGCGACGGTGGCGGCGATCGCGCTGACGAGAATCCGGCCGTTGAGATAACCCCGGTGCAGGAGAAAGTCGCCCAGCGCGCCCCCGGCCAGCACTCCGAGGACGCCTGCCGCACCGATGACGAGGAGCACGAGGGTGCTGAGCGCCTGAGCGATGCCGTATTGCTTCGTCACGAACTCGACGCCGAAGGTCTGCACCCCGGAGAGGAAGTAGTAGCCGCCTGCGCTCGCGAGAATGATCGCGACGTTCGTCTTGATCGAGAGCACGTAGCGCGTCGCCGCCAGCAACCCCATTTGCCGCGGGTCCTGCGTGAGGACGAGCTGGGGATCCGGTTCGAGGCCGCGGTCGCGCGCAATGCGCTGTGCGTCGGTGGTCTGCTCGCCGTCATCGTCGGCGGGGTCGGTCACGGGCGGCCGCTCAACGCCTCCCGACAGGAGTGGACTGGTGCCGCCGCGGGCGGGCTCGGGCAGCTTGAAGATGAGCCAGGCCAGCACGAACGCCGGCAGCGCAAGGATCACGAACGCCGCTCGCCAGGACAGCGTCGCGATTCCGCCCGTGACGCTGAAACCGATCGCCGCGCCGATGAACTCTCCCGAGAGGACGTAGCTGTAGATACGCCCCCGCTCCGAGGCGGCGAACCAATCGCCGACGAGCGAGGCCACGATCGGCCCGGCCGCCGCCGTCACGGCGCCAAGGAAGAGGCGGGCGATCAGCAGCTGACCGAAGGTCGGCGCGGTGGCGCTCCAGATCATCGCCGCGCCCCAGAGCACGATCGTTCCCCCTAGGACACGCGTTCGCGTCACGCGATCGGCGAGCACGCCGAAGGGAAGGCTCGCCGCCGCCGCAATCAGCGACGTGACGGTGACGAGCAAGCCGACGTCCGTGTTGTTGATGCCGAGGTCGTGCCGGAGCTGGATCGCGGAGGCACCAACGGTGGCGGTATCGGCGCTGGCGAGTGCCAGAACCGCCGCGAGCAGCAGGATCACGCGCGTCCGCTCCCTGCCCCCGAGGGCGGTCGTCAGCGCACGGGAGCCCGCGCGCCCGAGCCGTCCGGCCGCGGAAGCTGCAACGCCGACGGCCCGACGGCCTGTGCTCTCATCCGCCATCGGCGTTCCCGCTGGAGAGGCGTGTCGAGGTTGGGCAGCCGACCACGTGCTCGCGATCGTAAGCACGGCCCATCCCTCGCCGCGCGGAGCTGATCGGTCAAACGCACTGGCGGCGGGAGTCCGGCCGCCGCTCGGTCACTTCACTTGTTGAAGCTACTATTGATCGCGTAGCTTCGACAACGAAAGGTGATGAGGATTTTGAGCACGCTGCTTTTAGTTCCTCTTGACGACATCGTCGTCTTCCCGAACATGAACGTAACGATCTCCGCCGACGTGGGCGACGAGGAACGGGTGTTGCTCGTGCCGCGACACGAAGGGGACTACGCAAAGGTCGGCACGGTCGCCGAGGTCTCCGAGCGGGTGCGCCTGCCCGGTGGCGTCGCGGCCGTCAGTCTCGTTGGTTTGCACCGCGGAATCGCCGGCGCCGCTCACACCGACGCCCAGGGCAATCTCCGGGTCGAGGTCGACGAGCGGCCCGACGTCGCGCCGCCGGGCGTCCAGACCCGCGAGCTCGAGCGCGAGTACCGCGCCGTGGTCGAAGAGATCCTGGAGCTCCGCGGTGACGACGGGCGCGTTTCGTCCTTCGTGCGCTCGATCGCCGAGGCCGGCACGCTGGCCGATACCGCCGCCTACGCCCCTGAGGCCTCCTTCGAGCAGCGGATAGAGCTGCTCGAGGCGGTCGACGTCGTCGAGCGGCTCGAGCTCGCTGTGCGGCTTCAGCGTGAGCGCCTGGCCGAGTTGCAGATCCGCCACCGGATCCGCGAGGACGTCGAAGAGGGCGCCCAGAAGCAGCAGCGCGAGTACATCCTGCGCAAGCAGCTGGAGTCGATTCGCAAGGAACTGGGCGAGGACGAGGGCTCGGTCTCCGAGGACTACCGCAAGAAGATCGCCGAGGCGGATCTCCCCGACGAGGTTCGCGAGCAGGCCGAGCGCGAAGCTGGTCGGCTCGAGCGCATGGGCGACCAGAGCGGCGAGTCCTCGATGATCCGCACCTACCTCGACTGGCTGCTCTCGGTGCCGTGGGGGAAGCGCTCCGAGGAGCGCCTTGATCCCGTGCACGCGCGCGAGGTCCTGGACAGTGACCACGCCGGTCTCGACGACGTCAAGGAACGGATCGTCGAGTACCTGGCCGTGCGCAAGCTCCGCCAGGAGCGCGGCATCGCCGAGGACAAGCGCTCCGGCGCGATCCTGACCCTGATCGGGCCTCCCGGAACGGGCAAGACCTCCGTCGGCGAGTCGATCGCTCGCGCACTCAACCGCGAGTTCGTCCGCATGTCGCTCGGCGGCGTGCGCGACGAAGCCGAGATCCGCGGCCACCGCCGAACCTACATCGGCGCGCTGCCCGGGCGGCTCGTGCGCGCGTTGCGAGACGCCGGGACGATGAACCCGGTGATCCTGCTCGACGAGGTCGACAAAGTCGGCGCCGACTGGCGCGGCGATCCCTCTGCCGCGCTGCTCGAGGTGCTCGACCCGGCCCAGAACCACTCGTTCCGCGACCACTACCTCGACGTCGAGCTCGACTTGTCGGAGGTCGTCTTCATCGCCACGGCGAACGTGGCGGAGACGATCCCGGGTCCGCTGCTCGACCGCATGGAAGTGATCCGCTTCGACGGCTACACGGTCGACGAGAAGGTCGCGATCGCACGCGGCTATCTCTGGCCGCGCCAGCTCGAGCGGGCGGGCCTGCGCGAGGACGAGGTGTCGATCGACGACATCACCCTCGAGCTGATCGTCAGCCAGTACACACGCGAGGCCGGCGTTCGCCAGCTCGAGCGCGAGCTCGGCAAGCTGCTGCGGAAGACGGCCACGACCGTCGCTTCCGGCACCGCGGAGCCGCCGATCACGATCGACGAGGCGGTAGTGCGCGACGCCCTGGGGCGCCAGCGCTTCTACCAGGAGTCGGCCGAGCGAACGGCGGTCCCCGGTGTTGCAACCGGCCTGGCGGTCACCGGAACGGGCGGCGATGTGCTGTTCGTCGAGGCGACCAAAATGCCGGGCAAGGACGGGCTCGTCCTGACCGGCCAGCTCGGTGACGTGATGAAGGAGTCCGCGCGGATCGCGCTCTCCTACGTGCGCTCGCACGCGGACAAGCTCGGCCTCGACGAGAACGACTTCGAGGACGCGAGCTTCCACGTGCACGTGCCCGCGGGGGCGATCCCGAAGGACGGTCCGAGCGCCGGGATCACGATGACGACCGCGCTCGCCTCGCTGCTCACGGGCCGGCCGGTGAAGCACACTGTCGGCATGACCGGCGAGGTCACGCTGCAGGGTCGAGTCCTGCCGATCGGCGGCCTCAAGCAGAAGGCGCTCGCCGCCCACGCTGCGGGCCTGACCGACGTGATCATCCCCGAGCGAAACCGGGCCGATCTCGACGACATCCCGGAGGACGTTCGCAACGAGATGAGCTTCCATCCGGTGATGAGCTTGGACGAGGTGCTCGAGCTGTCGCTCGAGCCTCACTCGGCGCATGCGCTGTCGTAGTTGCGCCCCGCTCCCAGAGGAGGTCCGCCGAGCGGCGGACCTCCTCGAGCGGCGCTGGACGGTCTCGATCCTCTACGTCTCGCACGAGGGAGCCGTGCGGTTCAACGAGTTCCAGCAGGCGCTCGGCTCGATTCCGCCGGCGACCCTCGCGCAGCGCCTCGCCGACCTCGAGAAGGCCGGCATCCTGGAGCGAGCGGTGATCAATGCGCGCCCGCCCCACGTCGAATACCGCCTCACGCCCCGCGGCCGCCAGCTGCGCGCGCTCGTGAACGCGCTCTCGCGCTTCGCCGAGACGGGCGCAGGAACCGCCTAGGTTTCGCGCGCGACGCGGGCCTGACCGGCTCTGCGAGGATCGGAGCCGATGAGCGCCCAAGCTGAGGTTCCTGCGGAGGTGGGCCAGAGGCAGCGGGCGCGCCTGATCTTCGGGTCGCTGCTGTTGGTGCTCCTGCTCGCCTCGCTCGATCAGACAATCGTCTCGACCGCGCTGCCGACGATCGTCGGCGACCTCGGCGGCGTCTCGGACCTCTCGTGGGTGGTCACCGCCTATTTGCTCAGCTCGACGGTCGTGGGGCCGGTGTACGGAAAGCTCGGGGACCAGTACGGGCGCAAGATCGTGCTGCAGGTAGCGATCGTCATCTTCCTGGTCGGCTCGGCGCTCTGCGGGATCAGCCAGAACATGACCGAGCTGATCGTCTTTCGAGGGATCCAGGGGCTCGGCGGCGGCGGCTTGTTCGTGATCACGATCGCCGTGGTCGGCGACATCTTTCCGCCGCGCCAACGCGGGCGTTACCAGGGCTATTTCGGCGGCGTCTTCGGCGTCTCGACGGTGCTCGGACCGCTGCTCGGCGGCTTCTTCGTCGACAACCTCTCGTGGCGCTGGATCTTCTACGTCAACCTGCCGATCGGAGTGATCGCGCTCGCCGTGATCGCCACCGCCTTCCAGCCCCGAATCGATCACGTCAAGCACACGATCGACTACCTCGGATCGTCCCTCCTCGCAGGCGGCCTCGCGGCGATCGTGCTGTACACGAGCCTCGGCGGCACCACCTACTCATGGACCTCACCGTGGATGCTCGCGCTGATCGTCGGGGGCGTCCTCCTGCTTGTGGCCTTCGTCTACGCGGAAAGCCGGGCGGCGGAGCCGGTCTTGCCGCTCGAGCTCTTTCGCAACCGCGTGTTCAGCGTCACGAGCGCGATGGGTTTCATCGTCGGCCTCGCACTGTTCGGCGCCATCACCTACCTGCCCCTGTACCTCCAGGACGTCAAGGGACACAGTCCGACCAGCTCGGGCCTGCTGATTTTGCCGCTGATGGTCGGTCTGCTGACCGCCTCGATCGGAAGCGGGCAGCTGATCACCCGCTTCGGACGCTACAAACCGTTCCCGGTCGCCGGCACGGCAATCATGGTGGTCGGGCTTTTGCTGCTCTCACGCCTGCAGGTCGACACGTCGACCGTTGTCACCGGCGCCTACATGCTCGTCCTCGGTTTCGGTCTCGGGAACGTCATTCAGGTCCTCGTCCTTGCAGCCCAGAACTCCGTTGACTACAAGTACCTCGGCGTCGCCAGCTCGGGCTCGACACTCTTTCGCCAGATCGGAGGCTCGATCGGCGTCTCCGTGTTCGGGGCCATCTTCGCCAACCAGCTCGCCGGCAACCTCGTGGGCAAGCTCCCGCCCGGCGCACGCGTACCGTCGTCGGCGGCGAACCCCGCGGTGGTCAAGCAGCTCCCAGCAGTCCTACGCGATCCTTTCCGCATCGCCATCACCGATGCGCTGACGACCGTGTTTTTGGTCGCTGCGGGGATTGCGGTGCTCGCTTTTCTCCTGTCGTGGCTCTTGCCCGAGGTGCCGCTGAAGACAACGGCCGGGGCACCCGACCCGGGCGACGGTCTCCACCCCGCGCGCGACGACGACGCCTTGCGCGAGATCGAGCGCGCCCTCTCGAGGCTCGCGCGCCGGGAGGAGCGCTGGCAGCTGTACGAGCGGCTTGCGGCCCGGGCCGGCCTCGACCTCGCTCCGCCGGAGCTGTGGCTGCTCGCCCGCCTGGGCGAGCGCACTCCGTTGACTGAAGCCCAGCTCGGGCAAGAACTCCCAGTCGATCCGCTTCAGATCTCCGCGGCCCTCGAAGAGTTGGAGAGGGGGTCGTTCGTCGAGAGAGACAGTGGCGGCCCAATCGAGCTGACGAAATCCGGCCGAGAGGACTACGAGCGGCTCGTCACCGCGAGACGGGACGGTCTCCGGGACCTGCTCGACGGCTGGGACCCCGACGAGCACCCACCGCTGCGGGAGCTGATCGACAAGCTCGGGCGCGACCTCGTCAGCGAGATACCGACGCCCACATCGGCCGGCTGAGGGCTCCGCTTCGCAGGCCCTTGCATAGGGCGGCGCAGGCGTAGGGTCGGTCGCTGCTGCTAGCGTAAAAACGCGGCGTCCACGACGATGCCGCTGGGGCCACGGTCGCCTCTTTCCCCGCCGAGCCAACGGGCTCGCGCGACTCGAGAGGGAGAGGCGACGACCGAACGCTCGACGATCTCTCTGAGCCGCGCCGGCGGGGTGTCCGCGGGAGCGGTCTGCGCTCTCGTTACCGCAAAAGAAAGGAAGAACCATGAGAGTACGGAGCTTTGTCGTCACACTCGCGGCCTTTGCCGCGGTGTCGGCAGCGATTGTTTCCTCGGGGATCGTCACGCCCGCTTCGGCCGGCCGTAGCGCGATCGCGACCCGGTCATACGCCCAGACAAACCTGGTCTCGGATATTCCGGGGCTGGCCGCACACACGGACGCGAACCTGAAGAACCCCTGGGGCACGTCGGTCGGGCCGGGGAGCCCGATCTGGGTGTCCGACAACCATGCCGGGGTGACGACGCTGTACGACGGGGCCGGCAACCCCCAGCCACGCGTGGTCGGCATCCCTGCACCGCCGTCGGCCGGGCAAGGCGCCGTCGGGGCACCGACGGGTCAAGCGTTCAACACCTTCGACCCGGCTTCGCCGGACTTCGTGATCTCGAAGAACGGCAGCTCCGGCCCCGCCTTCTTCCTCTTCGCAACCGAAGACGGAACCATCGCCGGCTGGAACCCGAACGTCGACCCGGCACACGCTGTCATCGCGGTCGACCGATCGACGGCGACCGACAGCGCCGGCGATGTCGGCGCCCTCTACAAGGGCCTGGCCTTGGTGACCACGCCGGGCGGCAAGTTCATCTACGCGAGCAACTTCCGCTTCGGGACCGTGGACGTGTTCGACAGCCACTTCAACCTGGTCAACAGCTTCTCGGATCCGACCGTCCCCACCGGGTTTGCCCCCTTCGGAATCCACAACATCGGCGGCAAGCTCTATGTGACGTACGCGAAGCAGGGGCCAGGCAAGGAGGATGACGCCGCCCGGCCCGGTAACGGATTCGTCGACGTGTTCGCTCCGAACGGCGACCTGCTCCAGCGGCTCGTTAGCCGAGGAAAGCTCGACTCCCCGTGGGCCGTGACGCTTGCCCCGGCGACCTTCGGCGCCTTCGGCGGGGACATCCTGGTCGGCAACTTCGGCAACGGCCGGATCAACGCCTATGAACCGACGACCGGCGAGTTCCAAGGCGAGCTCAGCAGCCCGGGCGGCGGCCCGATCACGATCGATGGGCTGTGGGGATTGCGCTTTGCCCCCGCGACCCCGGGCGCGACCGCAAATACGCTGTTCTTCACGGCGGGCCTCAACGACGAGGCCGATGGGCTCTTCGGAACGATCGTCCCGAACGGATAGCACGCACCGAAACGTCCAAACGGGAGAGGCGTCTCAGGGCGCCTCTCCCTCTTTCTTCGAATCCCGCGGGCGGCGCAGACGGCGCCGGAGAAACGTGATCAGGTAGACGAGCACGGCGACGGCGACTCCGATGAAACCGATCGCTCCCAGCGACCCGGAAGCGGTGCTCCCCAGAACGTAGGCGAGCGAGCCGATCGTGCATGCCCAGGCGATGCCGCCGAGGGCGTTCCAGAACAGGAAGCGCGGCCAGGGCATCCGGTTGGCGCCGGCCAGCCACGACGTCACCACCCGGAGGCCCGGCAACCAACGGCCGAAAAAGACGGCGGCCGCGCCCCAGCGTGCGAAGAACTCTTCACCGCGTTCGATCAGGCGCCGTCTACGCGCTGCAAACCGACCGGGGCGGCTGACCACCCACCTGAGTCCTCTGCGCCCGATCAGGTAGCCGACGTTGTCGCCGATGATCGCCGCGCCCGCCGCGACCCCCAACACGACCGGGAGTGAGAGGTTGCCCCGCGAGGCCAGCGCCGCCGCCACGATCAGAGCCGTCTCGCCGGGGATCAACGCGCCCGCGGACTCGCCGGCGACGAGCGCGAAGAGCAGCGGATAACCGAGATTCGCCGGGACGTTGAAGAGCGCTGCGAGCATCAGCTTGCGAAGTCGGCGTCCAGCCGGGAGTCTGGCGGGCTATGAGCACCAGCACCGCCGTCGCAATCGTGCTCGCAGCCTTGTCGACCACCATCACGAGTCTGGCCTACCTGCGCGAGCACGAGGCCGCCGCTGCCCTTCCCGTGTTGTCGATGCGTCGCCCGCTGCACTCGATCAGGCTTTTGCTCGGCGACCGCAGCTGGCTGCTCGGCTTCGTGATGGAGAGCAGTGGCTTCCTCCTCTATGCGGCGGCGCTCGCGCTGGCGCCGCTCTCACTCGTACAGAGCATCAACGCCGGCGGCATCGGCGTGCTCGCGTACGTGTCTGCGCGCATGGCCCGCCGCGAGCTCGGCAGGCGCGAGCTGGCCGGGGTGATCTTTTCCGTCCTGGGCCTGCTCGCGCTCGCGGTGTCCCTCGTCGGCGGGAGCGGTGCGGGCGGCCACGGGTCGACGGCCCTGATCCTGGTCTGGCTCGGCGCCAGCGCCGCAGCGGCCATCCTCGTCCTGCTGTTGGGACGTGCGCTGGTGGGGGCCGCGGTGGCCGCCGGGATTGCAGGCGGGCTCTTCTTCGCCATCGGCGACATCTCGACGAAGCTCGTCACTGAGGGCGGCGTCCGCACCGCCTTCCTGCTCACGCTCGTCCTCGGCTACTTGCTCGGGACCGTCCTGTTGCAAGTCGGCTACCAGGCCGGTGGGGCGCTGACGGTCGCGGGGGTTGCGACCTTGCTGACGAACGCTTTGCCAATCGCGGCCGGAACGGTCGTGCTCGACGAGCCGGTCCCCTCAGGGGTCTACGGCGGCCTGCGAATCCTGGCCTTCGCCGCCGTGACTGCCGGTGGCGTCCTCCTCGCGACCCCGCAGGATCAGGCGGCGACATGAAGTGCGCTCGCGCTCACCCAGGAAAGCGGCGCCACGGACAGTCGGACGAATGCCTTGCTTCGTTTCTCGCTCCGCAGGAGGGACAGACGTACTCCTCGCCTAGGTACATGTCGGCAAGCCGCTTCGCCATCAGGACGAACAGCACGGCGGCGACGAGGAGGAATGGGCTCATGGCAGCGAAAGGGCCGAGTTGCGGTCCTCAGGCCGCCAGCCGCTCGAGGCTCGCGCCGCCGACCGTAAGCGTGACCTCGATGTTGCCGCGAGTGGCCCGCGAGTAGGGACACGTTTCGTGCGCCAACCTCATCAGCTCGACGGCCTCGTCGCGGGGAATCTGTGGGGCGTCGAGGTCGAGTGCCGCAGCGAGGCCGAAGCCGCCGCGCTTGAGCGGGCCGATTCCGACCCGCGCCGTGATGCGTGAGCCGCTCAGGTCGAGTTTCCGTCCCGCGGCGTGCCGCAGCATCGAGGACTGGAAACAGGCCGCATAGCCCGCGGCGAAGAGCTGCTCGGGGTTGGTTCCCGGGCCGCCCGTGCCGCCCATCTCGCTCGGTACGTCGAGATCGACGTCGAGGCGGCCGTCGCTCGCACGGGCGTGGCCTTCGCGGCCACCCGTGGCCGTTGCTTCGGCGGTGTAGAGGATCTCGGGTTGCTCGCTCATCGTTTGTTCTCCTTTCGGGAGCGCCTCCGGGCCGCTGGTGCGGGCGGCCCGGAGGCGTGTGGGGGTCAGCGGACGGTGAAGGTGCCTTTCATCCCGAGACTCGCGTGCGAGTCGACGGTGCAGAGGTAGGTGTACTTGCCCTTCTTCTTGAACGTGACGATGAGCCTGGACGTCTTACCGGGCCCCATCACCGGGGTCTTCCTGCCGTTGATCTTGAAGTCGTGAGCGACGTGGCCGACGTTTTTGAAGACGAACGTGACCTTGCGGGGCGACGCGATCGACTTGGTCGAGAGCTTGAAGAAGAACTCGCCGCCTCTGACCGTGACCGTCGTCGCGGTCGCCGCCATCTGCCCGTCGCTGCTTGCCGATCCGAGCTGGACGAGGGTCAACGAGGCAATCGCGACTGCCCCGAGGACCGAGAGGGAGCGGATCGTGAACCGACGCATTGCAGTACCTCCTTGCGGATAGGTGCTCATGGCTGGAGCGAGTAAGCGATCAGTTGGAACTGCGGCTTCTTGAGAAACCCTGGCGCGGCCGCGCCGACGAGCAGCGTGTCGCCGTCGATTGCCGGGAAGGCGTTGATGCCGGCGGGGGCTTTTGCCGTCCAGAGCGTCTTGCCAGTCTGGGTGTCGAAGGCGTAGATCGTGCCGGCGTAATCGCTGGTGAAGACGACGTCGTTGGCGACCGTTGCCGCCCCGAAGTCCATCGACGGCAACGCCTGCTGCCAGAGCACCTTGCCCGTTGCGGCGTCAATCGCGGTGAAGCCGCCCCGGCCCGTATTGAGGCCGGCCGTCGTGCCCGCGATCCCGCCTGGGAGACCGGTCGCGCGAGCGCGCGTCGGGAAGTTGAGCCAGGGCACAAAGACACGGCCCTGGGCGAGCGCCATCGGGGTCTCGACTCCTCCCAGGTCACCCGGGAAGATCGTGATGATCTTGCGGGGCAGCGGCCCTGTGTCGTTCTGGTGCTTGCCGACTGGGCGCGTCCAGAGACGCTGTCCGTTGTCGGCGCGATAGGCGTAGACCTTGCCCATCTTGCCGGCTACCACCACGACCTCGGTCTCGACGCCCTGGATCGGAAGCGGCGTGACGATCGCCGGGATCATCAGGTCGTAGTCGCGGACGTCGTGCGGGACCGCCTGCCGGAACCAGAGGAGCTTGCCCGTCTGGCCGTCGAGGGCGACGAGCGAGTTCGTATAGAGATCGGGGCCGGGCCGGCTCGACCCGTTCGGGAATTTGGGCGTGCCGTACAGCGGAGCCGGGTTGGCGATGGAGATGAAGACCCGTCCCTGGCTGTCGACCGAGGGCGGGTACCAGAGGCCGCCGCCGCTGTTGACCTTCGGGTTGCCGAACAGCTTGGCCCCGTCTGAGATCGTGTTGAACTTCCACTTCGTCTTGCCGGTGGCGGCGTCGAGCGCCCATACGATGCCGTCTCCGTTGCCCTTGTAGAAGGAATTGACGTTACCGGGCACAGTGCTGAAGACGACGGTGTTGTCGAAGACCTGGGGCGTCATGTCGATGCCCTCTTGGTTGTTGCGGGGCAACTTTTTGGCCCAGATTTGCTTTCCCGTCT
>MNDB01000114.1:0-7616 GCA_001914705.1 Actinobacteria bacterium 13_2_20CM_68_14
ACGGGGGGGCATGAGATACGCCGAGCTCCTTCCACTTCGCGTCGACGGCTCCCTCGAGGCGAAGGGCGTCTTCGTCTCGTCCGAGGCCGGCGGCGGCGAAGGCGAGACCGAGGATCTCAATGGTCTGTTGCATCACGTCTCCAATTGCGAGCGTGGTTTCGAGGGCGCTCAGCCGGTGGTGCTCCGCGAGGGTGTAGTCGCGCCGGTGCATGGCGCAGTCGGAGAGGTAGTGATCGCCGGAGACCATGGAGGAGACGTCTTCGGTTTCCCGCGTCGAGGCATGGAGCTCCAGTGCCAGCGGTTCCGCGCGCTCGAACTCCCCGGTTGCCACAAGCAGCTGGCAGACGCCGGAGAGCGAGCGGCTGAGGAGTGCTTGATGACCGAGACTGCGAGCGAATTCGACGTTCTGCTCGAACACCTGACGCGCCCGCGACTTCTCTCCGCACGTGTACAGAGCCCAGCCCAGCGCGTCGCAGGCTGCCGCCAACTCCGTTTCGTCCCCGAGCGTGCGCCAGAGCTGGATCGAACGCTGGTGTCGACTCAGCATGTCCGTCTCGTCGTCATCGATCAATCCGAGGGAGGTCAGCGTCCGGGCCGTCAGCGGACCGTCCTCCACGGGTGACGCCAGCGCGTCTTCGAGCCGCCGCGTGCCCTCTGTGAAGTGCGATCTCGCGAGCCAGAACCAGCCGAGCGCGCCTGCGAGCTGGAGGTAGCGCAAGCGGTCGCGGTCTTGCAGAGAATCAAGCGCAGCGCGGAGGTTGTCGTGCTCTGCCTCGAGCTTTCGGACCCAGGTCAGGCCCCGCGAGCTCGACGTAGTGATCGGCGTGACGGCGCCGCACGGCATCGCCCTCGGTGCCTCCCGCCAACAGCTCGTGGGCATACTCGCGGATCGTCTCCAGCATCCAGAAGCGTTCCTTCGAGTGCCGGAGCAGGCTCTTGTCGACGAGCGATTGCAAAGCGTCGAGATCTGCGCCCACGACCTGCTCGGCTGCCGCGAGCGTGCAGCCGCCGGAGAAGACGGCCAGCCGGGCGAATAGCCGCCGCTCGTCAGTCGAGAGCAGGTCGTACGACCAGGCGATCGTCGCCCGCAGCGTCTCCTGGCGAGGGTCGGCGTCGCGGCCGGCCCTGAACAGGTCCAGTCGCTGCGAGATCCGCTCGAGGATCTGCGCAGGTGCGAGCACGCCGACCCGGGCCGCGGCGAGCTCGAGCGCCAGCGGCAGGTTGTCCAGCCGGCCGCACAGCTCGACAACGGCCTCGTCCGGCTCGAGGCGCGACCGGGCGCAGAACAGCTCGACCAAGTTCGGGGAGGCCCGCAGCAGCGCGGCCAGCTCGACCGCCGATTCGACCACCTGCTCCAGGTTGTCGAGTACGAGCAAGAGCCGCTTCTCGCCGATGTGCGCCGTCAGCTCCTGCTTCGCGCCCAACGTCTGGGCGATCGTGTCGACGACCAGTACCGGATCGCGGACCGGCGAAAGCCCGATCCAGAACACTCCGGCCCCGAACTCGGTCACGAGCTCCGAGGCAGCCTCCAGCGCCAACCGCGTCTTCCCGGTCCCGCCCGGGCCGGCGAGCGTCACGAGCCGTCCGGTCTTCTTCCGAAGGAGAGAGACAACCTCCGCCACCTCCTGCTCGCGCCCGACGAACGAGGAGAGCGGCACGGGGAGGTTCGTGTTCGAGATCGTCCGCAGGGGCGGAAAGCGATCGGATCCAAACTGGTATAGCGAGACCGGCTCAGGGAAGTCCTCCAACCGGTGCCGGCCCAGCTCGAGCACATCCTCCGCGACCAGCTCCCGGGTCGCTCCTGAGAGCAGCACCTGGCCGCCATGGGCGGCGCTCATGATCCTGGCCGCCTTGTGCACGTCCGGCCCGACGTACTTGGGCGGATCGAGCAGCGGCTCGCCCGTGTGCACGCCGACCCGGCTCTGCACCGACCCCTCGGCAAGCGACGCCATCGCCTGCGCCACCGCAGTTACCGCTTCCGACCCCGACGCGAACGCGTAGAAGAGGCCGTCGCCCGCGTCATCGACCTCGTAGCCCGCGTGCGCGCCGAACGCGTCCCGCAGAGCCCCACGGTGGTCGGCCAGCGCCTCCTTGAAAGCCTCGGCGCCGAGCTCGTCGAGCAGCGCCGTCGAACCCTCGATGTCCGTGAACACGAGCGTCACCGTTCCCGACGGCTGCACCGCCACGGAAACATCATCCCGCGCGCGCAACTGCTGGACAAGCCGACGTCCGCATGCGCCGGCATCGCGGCCTGAGCTTTGTCGACCAAGGTCATGCGGACGCCCACTGCGAACTCGGGGGCGGCCCATTTCGCCTGGGTCGTGCAGAAGACGACAGCGGCATCCGCGAATATCCCATCGCGTTCTCCACCCGGACAACGCCGTATCCCGCGCTGATCCCGCACGACATCGCCGGAAGTCCCAAGACCGGCCTGTCACGCCGGAGTCGCGGGTTCGAGTCCCGTCGCTCCCGCACTTATTTGCAGGCATGTGCGGCTGCCCGCATTGCATCTGCGTCGGTGAGGGAAGTGACTTCCATTCGTAATGTGGACGCTCGTCGGCGTCCTTGAGTTTCATCTGGTCCCAGTCCAAGCTGGTAAACACGAAATGCCGCTTCAGGTCCGAACCGGCGCAGTTCTCGCCGGCTTTCGCCTGAAGTCGCTCCTCGGCGAGGGCGCGATGGGGACGGTCTACCTGGCTGAGGAGACGACGACCGGCCGAAGAGTCGCGGTGAAGCTTCTTGCGCCGGAGTTGGCGCGCGACGAGCGTTTCCGCCGACGGTTCCTCCGTGAGACCGAGCTCGCCGCGAACCTCAACCACCCTCACGTCGTGCCGACACTCGCGTCCGGCGAGGAGGACGGAACCCTCTACCTGGCCATGGCCTACGTCGACGGTCCCGACCTTCGCGCACTCCTGCGGCGCGAGGGCCGGCTCGAGCCGGAACGCACGCTCGACCTCGTGGAGCAGGTCGCGGGCGCACTCGACGCCGCACACGAGGCCGGGCTCGTCCACCGCGACGTCAAGCCGGGCAACATCCTCGTCGCCGCGACGCCGGAGGGGGAGGATGCGTACCTCTGCGACTTCGGCCTCGCCCGCCACCTCTCCTCGGTCAGCAGCCTCACGAGCGACCGCGGCTTCGTCGGCACGATCGACTACGTCCCGCCCGAGCAGATCGAAGGCGAGACGGTCGACCGTCGCGCCGACGTCTACTCGCTGGGCTGCGTCCTCTACGAGTGCCTCGCCGGCGCTCGGCCGTTCGACCGTGACAGCGAGCTCTCTGTCCTCTTCGCGCACCTCAACGACCCGCCGCCTCGCCTGACGGACCTCCGACCCGACCTGCCCGCCGCCTTCGACACCGTCTTCGCGACGGCCCTCGCGAAGTCGCCGGGAGACCGTTACGCGACGTGCGGCGAGCTCGCAGCCGCCGCGCGCGCTGCGATGCGGGGGGAGGTGCTCCAGCGGCGGCGGCGGCGCGGGCGCCGCATCCTCGTGGCGGCGGCGATCGTGGCCGTGGCCAGCGCGGCGACCGCCGGCGTCCTGCTCACCCGGTCGGAGCCGGCACGACACGGACAGGCGCTGCGAACGCTGGCGCTTCGCCCCGACGCGCTCACCCTGGTCGATGCGCGAACCGCACGCGTCGCCGGCAGCCTGAGCTACGGCAGCCAGGTGCCGACCTCCCTTCCCGCCGTCGATGTCGCGTTCACGAAGCGCTCCGTCTGGCTGCTCCTCGTCGCCAAGCAGCGCCTCGTCCGCTTCGACCTAAGGACGCGTAAACAAACGCGCGTGGTCAGACTTCCCTGGCTGCCGGGCGGGCGGCTGGCGGCGGGCGGCGGCTTGGTATGGGTGACGCAGGACGGCGGCCCTGCGGTCTGGGGGATCGAAGAGCGCAGCGGGAAGATCAGCCGCCGCTTCTCCCTCGCCGGCGACAGCGGCACCGGAATCGCGTACGGGAACGGCTCGCTCTGGCTGGCGCGCGCGCCGGGGATCGTCCGGGTCGACCCGAGCTCAGGCCGTATCGTCGGCCGCATCGCCACGCCCGGACAGCCGGGAGCGACGCGGTGGCTGGTCTTCGCCGACGGCGCGCTCTGGATGGTGCGGGCTGACAACGGGCTAGTGGTGAAGGTCGATCCGGAAACGAACCGGGTTGTGCGCGAGACGCAGCTGCACGGCTTCGCGAGCGACCTCGCCGTGCACGGCGCCCTCGTCTGGGTCTCGATCGTCCCAGACGGCGTTGCGTACAAGCTGACCGAGACCGATCTGAGCGTGCAGGGCAGCAACGCCGTTGGACCGGACCCGGAACGGATCTCCCCCGGCGGCGGCTACCTCTGGATCGCGAACACCGCCGCGAGGACTCTTACGCGCCTCGCGCTCGCGACCGGAACAAAGACGGCACTCGCGGCGCGCAGCGAGCCTACGGCAGTGGCCTACCGCGACGGCCTCGTCTGGACGGGGGCCGGGCCCCAGGCGGTGCCCCTGCCGCACATCGCGGGCCAGGAGCTGCGGATCTCGACGCCCACGCAGAACTTCGACACCGACCCCGCCCACGCGGGCGGGCCGACCAGCGTGCAGTACCTGTATGCGACGTGCGCGAACCTGCTCGACTACCCGGACTCGGCCGGCCGCGACGGGACGCAGCTTCGCCCCGAGATCGCCGCGGCGATGCCCACGGTCTCCAACGGCGGACGCACGTACACGTTCCGGATCCGGCGCGGCTTTCGCTTCTCGCCTCCGTCGAATGAGCCGGTGACGGCCGAGACGTTCCGCCACACGATCGAGCGGACGCTGGCACCGAGCCAAGGTCACGGCTGGCCGTTCGGGGCGGAGATCCTCGGGGCTGCCGCCTACGGCGCCGGCAAGGCGCGGCACATCTCCGGGATTGTTGTGCACGGCAATGTCCTCTCGATTACGCTCGTCCGCCCGGCCGGCGACTTCCTGAAGCGGATCTCGATGCCGAACTTCTGCCCCGCGCCGATCCATGGGCCGCTGCAGCGGTCGAACGGAGCGATCCCCTCGGCCGGCCCGTACTACGTCGCCGCGAGCTCGAGCGAGCAGATCGTCCTCCTGCGCAACCCGAACTACCGGGGAAGCCGCCCGCGCCGCTCCGCGCGGATCGTCTACACCAGCTACCGCCCAACGCCGCAGGCGGTGGCGCTGACGGACAGGGGCGCGATCGACTACCTCCCGCCAGACTTCGACAACTACTCGCTGCTCACGCCCGGCGGGCTGCTCGACCAGCGCTACGGGCCCGGGAGCGCGAATGCCCGCGCCGGGCGCCAGCGCTACTTCCGAGAGCCGATGCCGTACGTGGACGACCTCGTCTTCAACACGCGGCGGCCGCTCTTCCGCCAAGGGCGGCTGCGCCGGGCTGTGAACTACGCCCTCGACCGGCGCGCGCTCGCGAAGGCGTTCTACGACGACCCGAACGACCAGATCCTCCCGCCGGGTGTCCCGGGGCGCCGCGCGCGTCCGCTCTATCCGCTCAGCCCGGATCTCGCAACTGCGCGCCGTCTCGCCGGCCGCGCTCGTCGGCACGCCGTCCTGTATGCGTGCCCCCCGGAACCACGCATCGAAGCGCTCGTGCGTGCGAACCTGGCGTCGATCGGAATGGCGGTATCCGTCGACGAATCGACGGCCTGCCTGCAGGGAGAAGACCCGGCGCGCGATCGCGCCGACCTGATCCTCGGCAGCCTGGGGCTCGGCCCTGCCGACCTCGACCCTGCTGCGTTCTTCGACATGGCGATCGGGGGCGCCTACAACTTCCCGACGCCCGGCCCCGGGCCGTGGACCTCCCCGGCCTTCCTCGTGCGGCTCGAACGAGCCCGCGCGCTTCGAGGTTACGGCCGCATCGCCGCGTACGCCCGGCTGCAGCAGGAGCTCCTGCGGGCGTCGCCGCTCGCCGTCTACGGAAGCTTTGTCGACCCGGGTTACTTCTCTCCGAGGGTCGGCTGCAAAGTCTTCCAGGCCGCGTACCGCGTCGTCGACCTGGGGCTCCTTTGCGTGCGGCGGCGCTAGCTCGGAGCGACCAGCGACCAGGTGAACCGCGTCCGGCTCGCGGCGGGAGCGAGCCCNNNGATTCCTTCCGCGCGCCACCGCGGAGAGATCCCGGCGACGACGACCGTCGCCGGCTCGACGGACGCCGCGAGCGCGCCTTCGCTCGCCTCGATAAGCAGCGGCTCGCTCATCACGCCCGAGAGCCGCTGCACCGCCAGCGACGCGCTCGCGAGCAGACGGCTCGCGTCGCGCCGGCCGCTTCGGGGATCGGCGCGCGTCCCGAGCAGCCGAAGCGGAGCGCTGCCCGCGGAGGCGAGCCAGGCGCCGAGCTCGAGCGCCGCCCAGTCGTTCTCGGCGCCGCCAAACGGGACGACAACGCCGGCGCCGGCGCTCCAGTCGGCGGCGCCGCCGGAGACGACTGCGATGTCGGCGGCCGAGCGTTCGAGGATTTCCGCGAGGTCGGGCGCGAGCGGCGCGGCGTCGAGCGCGTCCGGCGCGGGCAGGAGCACGAGCTCGACGTCGTAGGCGGCCGAGAGGCGGATGACGTCGGCGGGCGCATCGGGCGACGTGAACGCGGCCGCCCGCGCGACGCCCCCAAGCGCCGCGCAGCGCGCGTTGAGCACCGCGGCCGCACGCCCGAGCTCGCGCTCGTCGGCGATGAGGCGCGCGACGATGAGCTCGCGTCCCGACGCGGCGAGCGGCTCTGCCAGCGACAGCGGCGGCTCGAGGTCGTCCTCGGCCGCCCCGACGACCAGCACGCTACGGTCGGCGGCCACGGACGTCCCGAGCCGCCGCGGGGCGGCCGGCGGCACATCCAGCGCCGGGTCCTGAACCAGGATCCGGCGCTCGAGCTGCTGGAGCGCGGGGGCCGGCTCGATGCCGAACTCGCGCACCAGCAACTCGCGCGCGCGACGGTAGGCGTGCAGGGCTTCCGCTTGTCTCCCAGACCGATAGAGCGCCAGCATGAGCTGCTCCCGCAGCTGCTCCCGCAGCGGATGGTCCACCAGGAGTTCCTCGAGCTCCCCGACAAGCTCGGCGTGGCGACCGAGCGCGAGGTCCGCCTCGATCCGTTGCTCGAGCGCGGCAAGGCGGAGCTCTTCGAGGCGCTCGATGGGCGCCCGCGCGAACGGCTCGTACGTCAGGTCGGCGAGCGGTGGGCCGCGCCAGAGGCCGAGTGCCCGCCGCAGCAGGTCCGCCGCCTGTTCCGGCTCGTGCGCGTCGAGCGCCTCCGCGGTCAGCCGCTCGAACACGGTCAGGTCGAGCTGCTCCGGCGCGAGGCGGATCGTGTAGCCGGGCGAGCGCGTCTCGATCGCCGAGGTGGATCCGAGCGCCTTCCGCAGCTCCGAGATCTGGCGCTGCACTTGCTTGAGAGCCGTCACCGGAGCGGCGCCAGCGTAGAGATCGTCGGCGAGCCGGTCGACGGGGACGACGCGGTTGGGGTTCAGGAGCAGGAGCGCGAGCGTCGCCCGCTGCTTCGGGCCGCCGAGCTGGACGACACGATCGCCGGCGACCTCGAGCGGTCCCAGGAGCCGGTACTCGAGCACGCGGCGGACCGTACTCCTTCGATACCGGATCGGAACCGGCGGGGCTGATCCTCGAGGGGTCCCGCGACGAAAGGAGCAATCA
>MNDB01000114.1:7798-12323 GCA_001914705.1 Actinobacteria bacterium 13_2_20CM_68_14
TCGTGGTTTTCCCGCACGACGTCGACGCTTCCGCACGGATCGTCAATCCGGACGACGGGAGCTACCGGGACCTGGCAAATCCCGACCCCGACCTGTTCTTCCTGCCTTGCAGCGGGCCCTGGTCGCCTGACGGACAGAGGCTCACCTGTACGGCGTTCGGTAACACGGACCAAAGCGTCAACGGCATCTACACGATCCGCTCCTCCGACGGGGGCGGGCTGCAGAGGCTCACGGCAAACCCTGGCGGCGAGGACTGCGCCGGCGGCTACGCGCCGAACGGCAAGCGCCTCGTCTTCCTCCGGTCGAACGACACCACCTTCGCGCTGTTCACGACCAAGCTCGACGGCAGCGGACTGCGGCAGATCACGCCGGACGGCAGCGACCAGTTCTCCATCAACTTCGACTGCGGGAACTGGTCGCCGCAGGGGAACGAGATCCTGTTCTCGGCCCGCGCGCCGAGCGACCAGCGAAGCACGGTCTGGTCGGTCCACTCGGACGGAACCGGGCTGCGGCAGATCCCGATTCCCGGATGCGGCGGTCTGATCTCAGACCCAACCACGATCGGCTGCTTCGGCCCGAGTTGGTCTCCCGACGGCGGGAAGATCGTCTTCGTGCGCCGCTCGGCCGGCCAGAACGACGTCTACACGGTCAACGCCAACGGCACGGACCCGTCAGAGGTCAGCGGCACCCCGCTCGACGAGGGTGGGCCTCCGGACTGGGGCACGCACCCGCTCATCTCGGCGCGATGAGACAACGGCGATCGCATCCCGGCCGCGCCGATCCGCGGCCGGGATCCGTCCGCCGTCGCCACGTCACGCCTCGAACTGCTGATCTGGTCGGTGACGGGCTCAGCCTGATCGAGGATGTCCCGCTCGCCCTGGAATTTCGTGGTTGCGGCGCCGGCGGCCGGAGCCGGGGTGCCGGGCGATAGGATCGGTCAGTTCTTGACAACGGCAAGGTCGATTCCCGAGGTGCTTCAGTGACGACGATCGCGACGCCAGACGCCGACTCGGCGGCGAGGCAAGACCTGCTCGAACGCTACGCCCGGCTTGTGATCCGGGTCGGGATCAACCTTCAGCCGGGCCGCGAGATGATGATTCGGGCGATGATCGAGCATGCCCCGCTCGTCCACGCCCTGGTCAGAGCGGGCTACGAGGCCGGCGCACGATCGGTCGAGGTGGACTACCAGGACTCGGAAGTCCTGCGAAGCCAGATCGCGCTCGCTCCGGACGAGGCTGTCGGGACGGCTCCCCGGTGGATGTTCGAGCGGTTGCACGACGTCAGGGAGCAGCGTCGCGCGCAGGTGCTCGTGACCGGTTTTCCACCGGGCATGTTCGAGGGGATCGACCCGGCTCGCGTGGCGCGATCCTTCCCCGCGCCGGCGGTGCTCCGCGGGGAGATCAGCAAGCTGCAGGACTCGAAAGCACGCGCCTGGACCGCCATCGCCTGCGCGACACCCTCCTGGGCCAAGCAGGTGTACGGCGAGCCCGACGTAGAGCGACTCTGGCAGGCGCTCGCCCATGTCTGCCGTCTCGACGAGCCGGATCCCGTCGCTGCCTGGCAGGCGCACATCGACAACCTCGAAGCTCGCTCTGCGCTGTTGAACGAGCGCCGCTTCGATGCCGTCCGGTTCCGTGGGCCGGGAACCGAGCTGATCCTCGGACTGCTGCCGCAATCGCGCTGGTACGGTGGCGCCTCGAAGACCCACCTCGGCCTGCGCTACGTCCCCAATCTCCCGACCGACGAGGTGTACACGTCCCCCGACGGGCGACGCGCGGACGGGGTCGTCCGCACGACCCGGCCGGTCGCACTGACCAACGGCACGATCGTGCGCGGCCTCGAACTCGTCTTTCGCGACGGCGCGATCGTCCAGGCCACCGCGACCCACGGCGAGGCCGACGTCCACGCCGAGCTCGACGCCTACGAGGGGGCGCGGCACCTCGGCGAGATCGCGCTCGTCGACCACCGCTCGCGGGTCGGCGAGCTCGACACGCTCTTTTACAACCTCCTTCTGGACGAGAACGCCGCCTGCCACATCGCCTACGGCGCCTCGATCCTCGGCGCCTTCGAGGATCTGCCGGAGGGTCTCTCGGACGACGAACTACGGGGCATTGGCGTCAACCGCGCCCACGTCCACACGGACCTCATGATCGGCAGCGGCGAGGTCGATGTCGACGGTCTCCACGACGGAGGCGACGCTGTGCCACTCCTCAGGGGAGGTGATTGGCAACTGGCGTGACTACGCCGGAGGAAGTCGGGCGGACAGTCCGAGGGACAGAAAGCCGTGGCTATGGTCGGGGACCGACGGTGCTGGCGTCAAAGAATCGTTAATTTCGGGTTGCAGCCGGTTGTGCCCGAAATCAGTGGCCCGCTTACTCGACGAAGCAGTACGAGTCGCTCGAGGCATCCCCGCCCTGAAGGCGGGCCTGGTGCACGCGCAGACCGCGGAAGTCGTCGCCGTGCGGGAAGAAGCGCGGGTCGACGGTCATGCCCCCAGTCTCTGTGTTCGCGTCCAGGCGGGCCATCCAAGCGCCCACGTCGTCCGGGTAGAAGATGTCGTCCCACTTCGCATAGAGCGAGTTGGTGAAGTACACGCGCCGGCCGTCCCGGCTCACCTCCACCATCTGAGGCCCGCCCGACAGGTGCAGCTCGGGAGCGCCGGGGTGGGCGGTGCGGCGGACGATGCCGCCCAGGTGTACCGAGCCCGCCTCTCTCGGGTTGTGCGGGTCGCTCACGTCGTACTGCTTCAGCTCCCCAGTCCCCCAGCACGACACGTACAGCCAGCGGTCGTCGACGGACAGGTCGATGTCGCTCACCAGCGGGGGGACCGCGCCGAAGGGCTGAAGCGCGGGCGGGAGCTGCGACTCATCGGCGGGCTCGGCGGGGATGGTGATCACCTTCTTCGTCGCCCAGCGGTCGTCGTCCCGGTACCACAACCACACCGAAGCCGAGAGATCGACGACGCTGATCACCACGCAAGCGAAACCCCAGTTTTTCCGGGGATCGTGAGCCGGCCTCAGCTCGAGCACCATCTGATGCTCGTCGCCCAGGTCGATCCGCTGGACCAGCTTGCCTTCGGAGAGGCTCCAGAAGTCGAGGTGATGGCCGAACCGGCGTCCAAGGAGGTCCTCGGGGTTGAGGCCGTCCTCGATCATCGATGGCGTCGCCCACTCCGACGTGATCGCGACGTCGTCGTTGAGGTGCCACCACACGTCGTAGGCGAAGTGCTGCTCGCCCCGGTCGGTCTCCCACGCGCCGGTGACCTCGAAGGTGTCGTGATCGACAAGCGCGACCCCTCCCGGGCCGTCGGCGCCGTCGGCGCCGCCCAGGTTGGACATGAAGATGCCGCCGGGACCGCAATGCACCGTGTGTGGGCGGGAGTAGCCGGCCTTTGCCGCGAGCTCCTCGGCCTCGATTGTGTGGACGACCTGGGGTTGCCGCGGGTTGGGCTTCGTGTCGAGTACGTACGTCCGCGACGAGCGAAGGCCCGGCACGACCAGGTAACGGCGCTCCAACGTCCCGTGATGGGCATGGCCCTTGTGGCAGAGCGCGCTGGAGCATGCGTTCCACCCGAAGTGGTGCAACTCGTTGCCTGCTGTCGGCAGATCTGTCCAGCCGACGACCTCACCGTACGTCGGCGACTCGGCGTTGCAGTCGACCACGGTCATCGCATCGCGCTCGCTGCCGGCCGGATCGAGCGCTGCGACGTAGGCCAGTTTCTCGGGCGGAGCCGCTATGGCGGCGGCAGGCGAGCGATAGAACGTGGGATCAGTACCCTCGGCCATTGAAACCTCCCTCACGGGATGCGCAGAAGAGGCGATTCTATGCCTGAGGACGACCGTCGGTGCCCGCGCTCGGGCCCGGCTCTCTCGTCGAGATCGAGGCAGCCGCTAGGCGACGACAGGCTGCGGCACGGCGTCGATCAGGTGGTCGAGCAGGGCGCGGTCGCCCGTGATCGAGACACCGTCAAGCCGCCGCTCGATGAAGAGGTAGTACAGCCCTTCGGCGTCGCCTTCGACGACGACGTCGGGGTCGTCGATCGGGCCTGCGTACGCGACGCCGTCGACGAGTGACGCGATCTCGTCGCCGACGCGGAACTCGAAGCGGCCGGCGGGCGCGATCGGACCAAGGATCATGTCGACCGGGCAGACAAGCCAGCCGGGGAAGAACTCGTCCGCCGCGGTCGGCGGCCCGAGCGAGCGGGCGCCCCAGAGTGCGAGCTCCCGCATGACCGGCTTCAGCTCGAGGCCGTAGTCCGTCAGCTCGTAGACGCGGGAGGCGGCCGGTGGCGGCAGCATCTTCTTCGTGACGACGCCGGCGGCCTCGAGGTCGCGGAGCCGGGCCGCGAGGATGTTCGTCCCGATTCCGGGCAGGCCCTCGGCAAGGTCGGTGTAGCGCTTCGGCCCCTGCATCAGCTCGCGGACGACGAGCAAGGCCCAGCGGTCGCCGACGACGTCGAGGGAGTGGGCCACCGGGCAGTACTGGTCGTAGTGCTTCGCCATGCGCTCGATCATAGCGGCTGAGC